>NZ_CP151080.1:1276875-1587500 GCF_050821495.1 Ottowia caeni
GAGGTGGAAACACCAAGATAACCATGAGCAAAGAACATATAGAGGAATGCGTGCGCGATAGCCTGGAGGGGTATTTGCGCGACCTGCACGGCACGGAGCCGAACGGGTTGTACGAAATGATGATGAAGGTGGTTGAAAAGCCGTTGCTCGATGTCGTCATGCGGCACGCTGAGAACAACCAGTCCCGCGCGGCCGAATGGCTGGGGATGAACCGCAACACGCTGCGTAAGAAGCTGACAGAGCATAAGCTGATGTGAGGCACCTTTGCAGGATTGGCATTGCCGGGCGGAGTTCACCGCTACGTCAGCAGCATTGCTGATCACGCCGCTCCTGCCGCTCCGTTTGGAGCTTTTCACTTCTTCTAGCTGATTCCTGTCGCTGAAAAGATTTTTTATTTTTCTTGAGTCCAAGCATGAACGCCCTGATTTCCGTATCTGACAAAACCGGCATCACTGAGTTTGCCGCAGCGCTGTCTGCGCTGGGTATCAATTTGCTGTCCACGGGCGGCACCGCCAAGCTGCTCGCTGATGCCGGCCTCCCGGTGACCGAGGTGGCCGAGGTTACTCAGTTTCCTGAAATGCTTGATGGCCGCGTCAAGACCCTCCACCCAGCCGTGCACGGCGGTCTGTTGGCCAGGCGTGATGTGCCTGAGCACATGCAGGCCCTGAAAGACCACGGCATCGGCACGATCGACCTGCTGGTGGTGAATCTCTACCCCTTCGAGGCCACAGTTGCCAAGCCAGGTTGCACTCTGGCTGATGCCATCGAGAACATCGACATCGGCGGTCCCGCCATGGTGCGTAGCGCCGCCAAGAACTGGCGGCATGTGGCTGTGCTGACTGACGCAGCCCAATATGCGGGCGTGCTGGCTGAGATGCAGGCGAACGAAGGACGCCTGAGCGACGCCACGCGTTTTGCCTTGTCGGCGGCGGCGTTCAACCGCATCAGCGACTACGATGCAGCCATCAGCGATTATTTGTCTTCAATCGATTTCGCTTCAGCCTCCGATAGCGAAGCTCCGGTTCGGGGGCTTTTCCCCGCGCACAGCAATGGCCGCTTCATCAAACTCCAGGATCTGCGCTACGGCGAGAACCCGCACCAGCGCGCTGCGTTTTACCGCGATCTTTACCCCGCGCCGGGTTCGCTGGTAACTGCCGAGCAGTTGCAGGGCAAGGAACTCAGTTACAACAACATCGCCGATGCAGATGCTGCCTGGGAGTGCGTCAAGCAGTTTTCAGCTCCCGCATGCGTGATCGTCAAGCACGCCAACCCTTGCGGGGTGGCGGTGGGTGTCGATGCGCTACAAGCCTATGGAAAGGCGTTCCAGACAGACCCGACGAGTGCTTTCGGTGGCATCATCGCATTCAACGTGCCGGTAGACGAGCGTGCGGCGCAGCAGGTGAGCAAGCAATTCGTGGAGGTGCTGATGGCGCCTGATTTCACGCCTGAGGCGCTGGCGGTTTTCAAGGCCAAGGCCAACGTGCGGGTGTTGAAAATTTCGTTGGAAGGCGTCAAGCGCGACGGCCAAACCGATTGGGCGCGCGGTCTCAATGCCATTGACGTCAAGCGGGTCGGCTCAGGGCTCCTGATGCAAACCGCCGACAACCATGAACTGGCGCTGTCGGACCTGAAGGTGGTCACGAAGCTGGAACCCACTGCCGAGCAACTGCAGGATCTGCTCTTTGCATGGAATGTGGCCAAATTCGTCAAAAGCAATGCCATCGTATTCTGCAAGGACGGCATGACCATGGGGGTAGGTGCGGGTCAGATGAGCCGGCTTGATTCAGCGCGTATTGCCAGCATCAAGGCACAGCACGCGGGCTTGTCGCTTCAAGGCACTGCCGTGGCTAGTGATGCATTCTTTCCGTTCCGTGACGGTCTGGATGTCGTGATTGATCACGGGGCAACCTGTGTCATTCAGCCGGGTGGCTCCATGCGCGACCAGGAAGTGATTGACGCGGCGAATGAGCGCGGCGTGGCCATGGTGTTTTCAGGGGTTCGCCACTTCAGGCATTAAAAAGGGCCCTGGGCAACTGGAGAGCACGCCGAGCTGGATCCAGAGGCGTGCCCAGGGGCTACCGCAATGGGAAGGTGGCAGCGGCGACTACCTTGGTCTCATTTCCTTGAAGACTTCTCTGGCAGCGTCTACGGTGGCTGCAATATCTGCATCCGTGTGAGCGGCACTGACGAAGCCTGCCTCGTACAGAGCTGGCGCGAGGTAGATGCCGCGGTCAAGCAGGCCATGGAAAAGTTGGTTGAAACGGGTGGAGTCGGTCTTCATGACCTGGGTGTAGTTGCTCGGGAGTTCGGGCAGCAGGAAGAAGCCGAACATGCCGCCCTCGCAGTCTACTGAGAAGGGAATACCTTCTGTCGCGGCTGCGGCTTGTAGCCCGTCGACGAGCGTCCGGGTCTTGCGTGACAGTTCATCAAAGAAGCCCGGCTTTTTGATTTCTCGCAGTGTGGCCAAGCCACAGGCGGTGGCCACCGGGTTGCCGCTCAGCGTGCCCGCCTGGTATACCGAGCCTAGCGGTGCCAACTGCTCCATGACCGAGCGCTTTCCGCCGAAGGCCGCCAGCGGCATGCCCCCACCAATGACCTTGCCCATGACGGTAATGTCCGGCTCGAAGCCCGGAATGCTCTTCGCATACACACTTTGGGCGCTACCCAGTGCCACGCGGCAACCGGTCATGACTTCATCGTAGATCAAAAGCGCACCGTGCTGAGTGCATAACTCTCGGCAGCGTCGCGTGAATTCGGTCGTGGCGCGCACGAAATTCATGTTGCCGGCAATCGGTTCGATGATGAGCCCGGCAATTTCCTTGCCGTGCAGCGCGAAGGCTTCTTCGAGTTGGTTCAGGTTGTTGTATTCCAGCACCAGCGTGTGCTGCACCACCTCGGGTGGCACGCCCGCGCTGGTCGGGTTGCCGAAAGTGGCCAAGCCAGAGCCGGCCTTGACGAGCAGGGCGTCGGCGTGACCGTGGTAGCAGCCCTCGAACTTGATGATCTTGCTCCTGTTCGTGGCTCCGCGCGCAAGGCGGATGGCGGTCATGCCGGCTTCTGTGCCGGAACTTACCAGCCGGACCATTTCCATGGAAGGCACCAGCGAGAGAATTTCTTCCGCCAATTCGATCTCGCGTTCCGTGGGGGCGCCGAACGAGAAGCCCTCGGTAGCGGCTTTTTGCACCGCTTCGAGGACCGCAGAGTGGCCGTGGCCCAGGATCATGGGGCCCCAGGAGCCGATATAGTCGACGTAGCGCTGGTCGTTCGCGTCCCAGAAGTAGGCTCCTTGAGCGCGTTTGACAAATCGTGGTGTGCCTCCAACGGCGCGGAAGGCGCGTACTGGCGAGTTCACACCGCCAGGAATGACGCGGCGCGCACGCGCCATCAAGGATTCGTTGAGATCAGTGTTTGGTTTCATTGAATGGATTCGGTATGTCGAAGATTGTTGGGGTGCCAGATTCGGTTGGAGGTTCAGGGCCGTCCGGTGCGTCGGATCCGGCCCAGAACAGCCGGTCTGCCAGCGCATGGCCCATGCCGGGATGAAAACCGTGGTCTAGCGCCTGGTCCAGATACTGAAGCGCCTCAGTGGCCGCTTCGCCAAGATCCAGGCCTGTGGCCAGTAGCCCGACCAGTGCGGCAGAAAGTAGGTCGCCGGCGCCCATGAACGACGCGTCGATGCGCTCAAAGGCATGCGTGCAGAGTTCCTCCTGCTGCGAAGCCAGCACGTTGCCGATCTGGCCGTCGGGCAGTGCCAGTCCGGTGACCAGAACGTACGAGACCCCCAGTTCGGCCGCTGCCCGTGCGAGATCTGTGGTGCTCGCGTGTCGGGTTGTAGTAGATTCCGGCAGCAGCCAGTGACGCAGGGTGCTGTTGTTGCCCACCAGTATTGCTGTCTGGGGAAGCAACAACTCCCGAAAAGCGTCCTGATAGATGTCTATCTCATGGGCGTCCCACCACGACAGGTCGGGCATATAGGCGACGACCGGTACGCTGGAGTAGTCGGAAGTGAAGGCGGCGATGGCGGCTACCGCTTCTGCGCTGCCGATAAAGCCGACCTTGATCAACTGCAGGGGCACATCTTCAGCCGCAAGTCGGGCCTGTTCGAGGATGGCAGCATCGTCAAGGGCGGCGTGGCCTACTGTGTCCCGTGTGTCGCGCAGATAGGCGCCGGTAACCACCGGGATGGCGTGGGCGCCCACCGAGGCGATGACAAGAGCATCGCCGGTGATTCCTCCAGCGCCGGTTGGGTCGCTGGCATTGAAGCTCAGTACACAGGGGAGGCTGACTTCTTCGGCAAAGTCAGTGCCTTCGTTTGTTTCGTTTGCTTCGTTTGCTTGCGGCGAAGGGGTCGCACTGGATCGAGTCATGGAAAACTGCTCACGCCGTGGGGGTTCAAATGCTATTTTGAGGGCAGTGAGCGTTTTTAACCCTCCAAAATAACTTAAATACGAGCGCGGACTTTGCTCTTTCTCAAATGACTTGCATTAATTGCGATCGGCTTGAGCCAAACTCGCAACAGAGCGGGCACCGATCGATACAATCGATTGCATTCTATGCGAGTGCAACTTAAGCTGTAATGGAAACTAAAACTTGGATGTGCCTGATCTGCGGATGGATCTACGACGAAGCTGCCGGTGCCCCAGAGCATGGCATTGCTGCGGGAACCCCCTGGGAGCAAGTCCCTATGAACTGGACTTGCCCTGAGTGTGGGGCCCGAAAAGAAGATTTCGAGATGGTGGAGATCTGATCGAAACAAATCGTCTGTATTCTTGAGGCAGGGCAGGGCTGGGCTGGTTGTTGCCGGCCGGTGTCGAACGGGTTTGACACATCGGAACCATCGGAAACATAGGAGGATGGGGTGGGCTTGAACACATCGAGGAAGGTGTTGGTCGTTGACGACAGCAACACCATACGGCGCAGCGCTGAGATTTTTCTCAAGCAGGGTGGGCACGAGGTAATGCTGGCAGAGGACGGCTTTGACGCGTTGGCGAAGGTCAACGACAGCCGCCCTGACCTTATTTTTTGCGACATCCTTATGCCGCGGCTGGATGGTTACCAAACGTGCGCCATCATCAAGCGCAACGAGAAATTTGCCGACACGCCGGTGATCATGCTGTCATCCAAGGATGGCGTGTTCGACAAGGCCCGTGGGCGCATGGTCGGCTCCCAGGAATACTTGACCAAGCCTTTCACCAAGGAAGAGCTGCTGAAGGCAGTGCAGCAATTCACCCCCTCCAAACAGGAGACTTTGTGATGCCTATCCGAAATGTGCTGGTAGTAGATGATTCCAAGACGGAATTGATGTTTTTGGGCGATATCCTGCGCAAGGCAGGGTTCGTCGTGACTACTGCGGAGAATGGCGATGAGGCGAAAAGGCGCCTCGAGGAAGGTACGCCTGACCTCATTCTGATGGATATCGTGATGCCTGGGCAGAACGGTTTTCAGCTAACACGCACCATCGTGCGCGATCCCCGCTACGCCGACGTGCCCATCATCATGTGCACCAGTAAGAATCAGGCAACTGACCGCGTGTGGGGGTTGCGCCAGGGCGCGCGCGATTACATCACCAAGCCTGTCGATCAGGCTGAACTCCTCTCGAAGATCAAGGCTCTGGGTTAACCCCGGGTTGGCAGGGTATGGGAACCAAACAGGCCCTTCTTGAGCTGCAAAGTCGGCTGGCCGAAAAACTCCAGTCGGCGAAAACGTCTGGTGTGTCGGCTTCATGGTTGGCTGTGGAGGCGGGCAAGTCCCGGCTGCTGTTTCCACTTACCCATGCCGGCGAGATTTTTTCATGGACGCGCGTGCAACCGGTACCTTACGCGCGTAAATGGTTTCTGGGCATGGTCAATCTGCGGGGCGGGTTGTGTGGCGTCGTCGATCTCGAAGCCTTCATTTCTGGAGTTGCGAGCGCGCCACGGTCAGAGATGGCGCTCGCGCAAGCACGCCTTGTGGCCCTCAATCCGCTGCTGGAAGTCAATTGTGCTTTGCTGGTTGACCGACTCGTGGGGCTTCGCACCGCAGAAGCCTTTGTCGCTTCGGCGCCCGCCCCAGCCAGTGCGCCAGCTTACTTCGGCCACGTCTACCGCGATCCGGAAGGGGGCGAATGGCAGGAAATCAACCTGCAGGTTCTTTCGCACAGTCCGGCCTTTCTCGGTATCGTTGTCTAGCTCATTTTTTGAAGGTTCACTTCATGTCGCTTGCTGATCAATTTTCGAGCCTCTTCAAGAAGAAGAATCTGCAGGAATCTTCCGTTTCTGCGGGGGGCGAGTTTGCCCCTGGAGATTCTCTCCTGAGGGCAGGGGCCGATAGCTTGGCTCCACCAAGCCATGATTCAGGCGAAAGTGGTTTTGGCTTGGCCTCCGCATACCCTGAAGACGGGGCCGGCCGGCAGGTTTCGGGTGCAGGGGATACTTTTGCGGCGCCGCTGCTGGGCACACGCACAGCAGCGCAGCACCAGCGTGTGCTTTCCTTGCTGCTCGGCCTGGCACTTCTGGCTTTGGCCGTGACGGTCTACTGGACGGTGTCGCAAACAGACAAGATTGCGCGGCAAGTGGGGGCGACGGGGCAGTCACTGCTGCAGTCGCAACGCCTGGCTAAGTCGGTATCGCAGGCGCTCATCGGCAACGCTGATGCTTTCCCCGAACTCAAGGAAAGCGCCCAGGCACTGACCGTCAATGTAGAAGGCTTGCGGGCTGGGAGCGATGGCGTCGCGGCGCTTGGCGAGGCCTATAAGTCAGACATGGACAAGATCGTTCCACTGGCTGAGCGGGCACAGAAGAAAGCCACTCTGGTGCTTGACCAGCAGAAGACCTTGACCCAGGTGGGTCTGTCGCTGCGCTCAATCAGCCGTCAGTCGACTGAACTGCTTGAAATCGCCGAATCGGTGTCTTCTCTCAAGCTGCAGCAAGGCGCACCGGCCGCCGATCTCTCAGCGGCTGCCCAGTTGGTCATGCTGACCCAGCGCATCGGCAAGTCAGCCAACGAATTCCTGACCCTGGACGGCGTGAGCCCCGAGGCCGTGTTTTTGTTGGGCAAGGATTTGAACTCTTTCAAGGATATGGGAGAGGGCTTGCTGGACGGTAGCGCCGAGCTGCGGTTGGCGCCCACGCGAGATGCGCAAACCCGCCAGCAGTTGATGGACTTGCTGAAGGTGTTTGAGCAGACACGGGCGCAGGCCGATGGTATTTTGGGCAATCTTCAAGGACTGGTCTCCGCGCGCGAGGCGCAGGTTTCGCTCGTGGAGGAGAGCGAGCCGCTGCGGCAGGCGCTGGAGGCCTTGCAGGCGCGCCTTTCGTCCGAATCGGGCCTGAAATGGTCACACATTCTCATGCTGCTCCTATTCGCGGGTGTGGCACTGCTGGCTGCGATGGGTCTGGGATATGTGCAGTTGCGGGAAAGCCGGCAGCGTCAGGCTCTGGCGGAGCAGCAACGCTACGCGGCTGAACAGGAGCAGCAGGAAGTCAAACGCGTAAGCGATGCTAACCAGGCTGCGATCTTGCGTCTCATGAACGAGTTGCAAAACGTGGCTGAGGGTGATTTGACGCAAGAAGCTACCGTGACCGAGGACATTACCGGGGCTATTGCCGACACGGTGAACTATACGGTCGAGGAATTGCGTTCGCTGGTGGGTAACGTGCAGAACACCGCTACCCGGGTTGCGCAAACCACATCCAGGGTGGAGACCACATCTTCCGAGCTGCTGGCCACATCGACCGAACAGCTGCGCGAGATCCGCGAGACCGGCCAGTCCGTGCTCGACATGGCGCAACGAATCAACGAGGTGTCTGCCCAGGCGCAAGAGTCCGCCTCCGTGGCGCGGCAATCTCTGCAGGCGGCGGAAGCGGGTCTTACGGCGGTGCATAACGCCATTGGCGGCATGAATGCGATTCGTGACCAGATTCAAGATACCTCCAAGCGAATCAAGCGGCTGGGTGAGTCCTCCCAGGAAATCGGAGAAATCACCGAGCTGATTGCCGACATTACCGAGCAGACGAACGTTCTGGCCTTGAATGCTGCCATTCAGGCGGCTTCGGCGGGAGAGGCAGGTCGAGGCTTTTCCGTGGTGGCCGAGGAAGTCCAGCGGTTGGCCGAGCGTTCGGGCGACGCGACGCGCCAGATCGCGGCGCTGGTGAAAGCCATTCAGCGTGACACTCAGGATGCGGTGGCCGCCATGGAGCGTTCCACTCAGGGTGTTGTGGAAGGAGCTCGCCTGTCGGACAACGCGGGTACAGCGCTTTCCGAGATTGACCAGGTGTCTCGGCACCTGGCTGAACTCATTGAGCAGATCTCTTCAGCCGCGTCCAAGGAAGCCAATCAGGCGAACGAGGTGGCAGGCAACATTCAACAGATTTTTGTTGTGACGGAGCAGAACGGCGAGAGCACGAGAGCCACGGCCACCCAGGTGCGAGATCTTGCGCGCATAGCCGACGAACTTCGTCAATCCGTGGCACGATTCAAGATCGGTTGATTTCCGGAGCGAACAAGTCATGGTGACAAGCCCAGCCGAAGTCCGTGGCTCTGCCGTGGCTCATGCAGGATTAGAGAACCTTGGGCCGCTGGCCTGGGTTCTTGACGAAACGCGAAAGTCGATTGAAGGTTCAGCCAAACTGCTCAAACTGTTTGCGCATGAATCTGAGATGGCGCTCGGAACGGGTGCGGCCGAGATTGATGCGGGGCAAGTACGCACGGCCCGGCAGCAATTGCATCAGGTTTCGGGCGCACTTGAAATGGTGGGCCAGGAAATCGCCGCGCGTGTGGTGCGCGGCATGGAAGATGCCGTACAGCATTTCGTGCTGCACCCGGAAAAGTGTAACGAGGCTGCTGCCAGCTCGCTCGAACGTGCGGGTTTTGCGCTGATTGAGTACCTTGAGAGCCAGCTTGGCGAGCAGCCTCGTCCGGCCGTTGGCCTTTTTTCGCAGTACCGCGAAGTGTTGAAGCTGGCGGAAGCCGAGCGTATTCATCCGGCGGACCTGTGGCCAGTTTCGTGGCGTTGGACCGAACCTGCCACACCTTCGGCTTCGCAAGTCTTGAACTACGGCCGAGAAGTGCGCAGCCAGCTTGATCAGCGGGTACTCAAGATCATGCGTGGCGAAGATGCCAACGCCGCCTCTGAACTCGGTTTGATTTGCCTCGGCTTGGCGGCTGGGGAAACTGCTCAGCAGCCGAGCGTCTTCTGGCGGTTGGCGGCGGGATTTTTGAGGGTCTGGCCAAATCGCTGGTTCCGCTGGATGCCTATACTCGGCGCGCCGCTTCGGGTGTCTTGCTGCAGTACGCGTCCTTGGCGCGTGGCGACCAATCGGTCTCTGATCAGCTGTGCCTTGACCTGCTGTTTTTTGCGGACAAGCGCAACCGTCTGTCCACCAACCTGCGCCGGTGCTTGCAGCTATACGCCAGGCCTGGGGTCTGAATGCGCTCGAGACCGCGCCCTATGGCGAGCCTATTTTTGGCTTGTTCGATCCGGCTGTCCTTCAGCAGGCGCGCCGCCGCATTGAGTCTGTCAAGGAAAACTGGTCAGCCTTGGCGGGCGGAGACATGGGGCGGCTCAAGGGTTGCATTGATCAATTCGGCCTGGCCGCCGAATCGCTCGTCAAGCTCTACGAAAAGGGCAAGCCACTGGCAGACGCGCTGCTGCGGGTAGCTACGCAATCGGCGCAAGCCAATCAGCCGCCTGCGCCTGAGTTGGCCATGGAGACGGCGACTGCGATTCTTTTTCTGGAGGCATCGTTCTCTGATTTCCAGCCCAGTGACCCGCAGTTCTCCAGCCGTATCCTGAGCCTGGCGGATCGTTTGAATGCCGTGTGCGCCGGAGGCAAGCCGCAGCCGCTAGAGCACTGGATGGAAGAGTTGTATCGCCGCTTCAGCGAGCGCCAGACCATGGGTACGGTCATTGGTGAGCTAAGTGCGACGTTACATGAAGTGGAGCAACACCTCGATCAATACTTCCGAAATCCGGTTGATAGCGCGTCGCTCGACCATGTGCCGGGACTGATGATCCAGATGCGGGGCGTGTTGTCGGTGCTCGGCCTGGACCAGGCTGCGCTGGCGGTGAGCTACATGCGTCAGATCATCGACCAATTGATCGCGGGCGTGACCAGCCCAGACAAGGCCAGGAGTGAAGGGTTGTTCGAGACGCTCGGCAACAGCTTGGGCGCTCTGGGTTTTCTGATTGACACGCTGGCCTACCAGCCCGTGCTGGCGAAGAAGCTCTTCATCTACGACGAGAGTTCTGGCGAGCTTAAGCCTCTGATGGGTCGCACGTCTTCCGAGGCTGTGACAGAGAACTTGGCCGTGGAATCTCAAGCGGTTGTGTCACCTGAAGAGCCGTACGAGTCCATTGGCCTTGACTTGGACCTGGAGACTCTCGATGAACCGGCCTTGGCGGTTGCATCGAGCGAACTGCAGCCAGGAAGCGACTCTTTACCTGATCTGGATTCAGGTCCGGTAGAGCAATTTTCTGACACGGTCGCGCTGGAAGATGAGCCCGTGCACACCGGTGCAGCGCTATCTTTGGTGGAAGCCGAGCGAAGCTTGCAAGATCAGCCCGACGCCCGGCCTGCAATGCTGCCGCTCTCGCAGAAGGATTCTCAGATTGAGTTGCCCGCGGCATTGAATGAGCCTCCCGCTGAGCCCGAATTGCTCGCGCCGCATGATGATGGTAGTGACGAACTCCTCGACGTCTTCCTGGAAGAAGCCAGAGATGTGATACGCAGTGGGAACGATGCGTTGTGGGTGCTGCAGACAGATCCTCTGGATGTAGCGCAGCAAACTACGCTTCGGCGGGCGTTCCACACACTCAAAGGCAGTGCGCGCATGGTGGGGCTCACCGAGTTCGGTGAAGCTGCCTGGTCTATGGAGCAGTTGCTTAGCGCCTGGATAGGCGAGAGCAAGCCCGCAACGCTTGATCTGCGTGACCTTTCAGGTCAGGTGTTGGAGGCCTTTGGCCGCTGGGTTGATGACATTGCCGCGAAGTCTGACGCGGGCTGGCAGGCAGCGCCCTTCAGCTTGGCTGCAGATGCTTTGCGAACGCATGGCCAGCTATTGCCCCTGCTGATTGAAAACGTCGATGCTGCCACTAAGCCGGGGCAGATTGCATCTGGTTTGGTTGGGGTGGACTCTGTACATGAGGAGTCGATTACTCTCAGCGGGTTTGATGCGCTGCCCGAGTTCGAGGTCCGCGCTGCCAACGGAGTTCCACCTCAGGACGCACAGGAGCAGAGGCCTTCCACCCAGCAGGGGGCGGTGTTGCCGTTGGCTCCAATTGAACTTCCAGACATTGACTTGCACCTGCCCGCTGCAACCACTGATGAACTGGTCAAGGAAGCTCCTGATCTCTCTTTCGAGCCCTTGCCCGAGGATCAAAATCTCGACCTGGAGTGGGTCTTCGAGGACGACGGTGCCGTCGCGGATGCTGATGTAGATGCTGGCGTGCAGTTGGACGAAGACATTGAAGCGTCGGGTAGTGGGTTTGAGCAGTCCACACTGCCGCTTAGCCTGGAATTGCCGGAGCTGGAACTTCCGTTCGAGACTGATGCCTCTGAAATTTTGCCGGAACCTCTGCAACCGGAGCCGCTGGTCGAGGTTGGGGAAGACCTTCTTGACTCCGCTCCAGAGAGCGCGCAGGAAGACATGGCGCAAGAGCTCGCCTCGACTGCCGCTCCAGACGAATACAAGTACGTTGGTGGGCTGAGCATCAGCATTCCGCTTTATAACGTTTATCTCAACGAGGCGGACGAGTGGTCCAGAAGGCTGGCGACAGAGTTGTCCGAATGGTCGCTGGAGTTGCAGCGACCAGTGCCCGAGGCGGCCATTTCCAGTGCGCATTCGCTAGCTGGGGCTTCATCCACGGTGGGGTTTGCAGGTCTTTCAGGCTTGGCCCGCGCGGTGGAACATGCGCTGCAGCATTTGCGCGTGCAAAGCACCGGTACGTCAGAACAGGCGCGCGTGCTGAATGATGCAGCCGAGGAAATCCGGCGCGTGCTCCACCAGTTCGCGGCCGGTATTCTGAAAGAGCCGTCCGAAGCTGTCATACAGGCGGTAACGGATCTCCATCCGACGGATTTCCACGCGGCGCATTTGGCTGAAGCTGAGTTTGATGAATTCGAACTCGAGGTCAGCTCCACTGATGAAGCGGAAGTTCCGGCATCGACCGAGTCAGAGCCCACGCAAGATGCAGGCAGCGGGCCTGCCGCAGAGTCTTTGGCGAATCAGGCCGCTGCCACCGCGCTGAGCGAGGCCATCACGCTCGCGAGTGTGGCGCATCAGTCTATTGGCGATGGCATTGATGTGGAAGATGCCATTGACCAGGATCTGCTGCCTATTTTCCAGGAAGAGGCGCAGGAATTGCTCCCCCGCTTGGCGGAGGCTGTGCGCCAATGGGCCGCCGATCCAGAGAACTTGGGTGCGCGCGCTCAGTTGATGCGTGGGCTACACACGCTCAAGGGAAGTGCGCGACTGGTGGGGGCCATGCGTCTTGGCGAGATGGCTCATCGGTCCGAATCGACCATAGAAGTGCTGGGTACCGAAGGCCTCACCAAGGCAGACTTGGAGCCGATGCTTGAGCGTGTGGACGAGCTCGAGGCGGAAATGGACCGGTTGTTTGTCCAGAGTCCCCCCGAACTTGCGATTGCGCAGGCTGAGCCTGTGTTCGGCGCGCATGCTCAGGTGGCTGAAACGACCGGGCAGGAGGATGCTCCTGCTGGTCAGGAGGCGGCCGAGCCCGAGAGGGTGATTAACGGGCCGGTTGCGCTGCCCGCTGCCCTATCCTTGACCGGGTCGCGCACGGCAGCCAGACAGATGGTGCGAGTTCGTTCGCAGCTTCTGGACCGGTTAGTCAACGAAGCAGGCGAGGTGATCACCTCGCGAACCCGCCTGGAAGCGGATATCGGACAAATGCGCACTTTGTTGACCGACCTTGGCGGCAACCTGGAGCGCTTGCGTGCGCAACTGCGCGACGTGGAACTGCAGGCCGAATCGCAAATGCAGTCGCGTCTGGCTCTGACCAAGGACGCGCAGCAGAATTTCGATCCGCTGGAATTCGACCGATTCACCCGCATGCAGGAGCTGACGCGGATGATGGCCGAGTCAGTCAACGACGTTGCGACCGTACAGCGCGGCCTGCAGCGTGCGATTGAATCCGGCGAAGATGACCTGGCGGCGCAGGGGCGCCAGTCGCGTGAACTACAGCGCGATCTGTTGCGTACCCGAATGGTCGAGTTCGATGCTTTGTCGGAGCGGCTCTATCGCGCTGTGCGCCAGGCGTCGAAGGAAGCGGGCAAGCGAGTCAGGCTTGAGATCGTGGGCGGATCCATTGAGATCGATCGCGGCGTACTTGAGCGTATGACGCCCTCTTTCGAGCACCTGCTGCGCAACTGCGTGGGCCATGGGATCGAACCTTCCGATGTGCGCGTGGCGCATGGCAAGAGCCCTGAGGGCGTGGTAACCATTGAGGTCTCCCAGTCAGGCAACGACGTGTCAGTCGAATTCCGTGACGACGGCAGCGGTTTGAATGTCGAGCGCATACGTGATCGCGCCATTCAGATGGGCCTGATGACGCCGGGCCAGGTACTGACCGAATCCGAGGTGGCCAATCTGATCTTTGCACCCGGTTTTAGTACGGCCTCTGAAGTGACCGAGCTCTCAGGCCGAGGGATCGGGATGAACATCGTTCTGAGCGAAATCCAGGCGCTCGGCGGACGTATCGAGACCCACACCCGAGAGGGCGAGGGCAGTGCTTTCCGGCTAGTCATGCCACTCACTACGGCGGTGACGCACGTGATCGTCGTGCGTGCCGGCCATTTGGTCATTGGGGTGCCTTCCAACCTGATTGAGGTCGTACGGCGCAGCGGTGCGCAGGAGTTGCAGCAGGCCTACGAGGAGGGAAGCTACGAGTTTGGCGATCAAAAGTTGCCGTTTTTCTGGTCGGGTTCGCTGCTGCAAAGCTCTCGCCGCAGCGCCGAAATGTCAGACAAGTTGCTGCCCATCGTGATCTTGCGAAGCGCCGAGCAGCGCATAGCCATGCACGTGGATGAGGTGCAGGGAAACCAGGAAGTGGTGGTGAAAAACCTCGGGCCGCAGTTGTCGCGGTTACCGGGCCTTGTAGCAGCCACCACGCTCGCTTCGGGCGAGGTGATGCTCATATACAACCCGGTGGCGCTTGCCACCGTGTATGGTCCCCAGGCGCTTCTCTACGCGGCGGACGCATCTCGGGACAGCGCCGGCGGCAGCCATGCAGGGGAGACCTCTGATCAGGCGTCAAAACCACCGCTGGTTCTGGTGGTGGACGATTCGATCACCGTTCGCCGTGTTACCCAGCGACTGCTTCAGCGCGAAGGCTACCGCGTGGCGCTGGCTGCGGACGGGCTCCAGGGCTTGAAGGCTTTGCAAGTCGAGCGGCCAGCCGTGGTGCTCTCTGACATTGAAATGCCCCGCATGGATGGCTTCGACTTCGTTCGCGGCATTCGCGCCAACGAGCAGCTGGCTGACCTGCCGGTGGTCATGATCACATCGCGCATCGCTGAGAAGCACCGAGAGCTCGCGCGTGAGCTTGGCGTCAACCACTATCTGGGTAAGCCCTACTCGGAGGATGAGCTTCTGCGCCTGGTCGGAAAATATGCGGAACGCGTGGCGACTTCCTGAGTAGGAACTTGGTTTTCAAGGAAATCAGAAAAATTCGGGAAATGCGGCAAATCAGGTCAATCAAGTAAAGGCGCTAACGCGCCTTTACTCCGAGAATGATTACGGCCCCTTCCCTCGGTAGAATCGGGGGTATGGCCCAAGATCCTGCGTCGATCAATCTTACGAATCATTTCCTGATCGCCATGCCGGGCATGGAAGACGACACGTTCGCCAAGAGCGTGGTCTATGTTTGCGAGCACAGCGAGCGCGGTGCCTTGGGGTTGATCATCAACAAGCCAGGCGAAATCAGCTTGGCAGACCTCTTTCAGAAGGTCGATTTGCCCTTGCAGCGGCAAGATCTCGCCCTGCAGCCGGTGTTTCATGGCGGCCCGCTGCAGACCGAGCGGGGCTTCGTGCTTCACGAGCAGATGCTGGTTGATGGTGTTCCGCCCGATGAATCTCTTTACGCTTCCACGCTGACGATTCCGGGGGGCTCGAGATGACTACCTCCAGGGATGTGCTGGAAGCGCTTTCGAGCGGCGGTGGGCCGCGGCGTGTGCTGGTAACGCTGGGTTATTCTGCCTGGGGTGAGGGGCAGCTCGAATCCGAGCTGGCCGGCAATAGCTGGCTAACCGTGGACGCCGACACCGGACTGATTTTTGACTTACCCGTGGACCAACGTTACGACCGCGCGCTTAAGCTGCTCGGGCTCGAAGCCTGGATGCTGGCACCTCATGCGGGGCACGCATAAGATGGGCTTTGTACTCAATTGCACTGCCTCCGGCATGAGCATGTTGGCGCGTAGCGCCATGGGTAGCTGACTTGCATACCGAAATTCCACCGGCTTTTTCGAGCTTTCTGGCATTCGATTTTGGCCTTAAGCGCACTGGCGTTGCCGTGGGCAATCGCATGCTGCGCACGGCAACGCCTCAACCTACGTTGCGGGCTGAGGGTGATGCCCGCTGGCCGCTCATCGCGGCGCGCATTGCCGAGTGGCAACCTGATGCGCTGGTGGTCGGTGTACCCTTTCATCCTGATGGCGCTGAGCACGAGAATACCTTGCGTGCCCGAAAATTTGCCCGTCAGCTTCGTGGCCGCTTTGGCTTGGAGGTGTATGAGGTGGATGAACGCTACAGCACCACTGAAGCCCATTCCAGCGGCGCGCGCGACGCTGATGCTGCATCGGCCGCCATCATTCTGGAGCAGTTTTTGAGGAGTCTTCCATGAATTCATCGGCTCGCGCTACCGAGACGGCGCTGGGGGCAATAGCCCTGGATGCCGAAGCCTTGTACGACGAGTTGCTTCGTGCCGTGCGCCCTTTGGTGCAGGATCAGACGCATCTGGTCGGCATCGTTTCGGGTGGGCAGTGGCTGGCCGATCGTCTGCAGGCTGATCTTGGCAGGCCTGGTCAGGCGGGGGCGATCTCGTCAGCCATGCATCGTGACGATTTCGCCAAGCGGGGCTTGGCTGCTACCGGCCAGACCACGTTGCCTTTCGAAGTCGACGATGCGGACATTCTTCTTCTGGACGACGTCCTCTATACCGGCCGCACCATTCGTGCTGTGCTCAACGAGCTGTTCGACTATGGTCGTCCGGCCAGAGTCCGCTTGGCCGTGCTTGTCGACCGCCCTGGCCGCGAACTTCCAGTGGAGGCGGAGGTGGCCGCCGCACGTTTGGCCTTGCCCGCGACCCAATCTCTGGAGCTTGCGCGCGCAGAAGATGGCCGTTTCAGCTTCCGTATTGAGAAAATCTGACCATGCTGGCCCGAGGTAATCCGCAACTGAACCAACACGGAGAGCTGACGCACTTGCTCTCCACCGAGGGCTTGCCCCGCGACATGCTCACGCACATTCTGGACACAGCGGCGAGTTTTGTCAGTGTGAGCGACCGCGAAGTCAAGAAGGTGCCGCTTCTGCGTGGCAAGAGCGTGTTCAACCTGTTCTTCGAGAACTCCACGCGCACCCGAACCACCTTCGACATTGCCGCCACGCGTCTTTCCGCCGACGTCTACACGCTGGACATCGCGCGCTCCTCCACTGCCAAGGGTGAGTCGCTGCTTGATACCGTGGCGAACCTCAGCGCCATGGCCGCCGATATTTTCGTGGTCCGTCACAGTGAAAGCGGCGCGCCGTATCTTATTGCGCAGCACGTGGCGCCACATGTGCACGTGATCAATGCGGGTGACGGCCGCCATGCCCACCCCACACAGGCGTTGCTGGACATGTACACGATCCGGCACTACAAGAAGGATTTCAGCAACCTCACCGTGGCGATCGTCGGTGATGTCCTGCATTCTCGCGTGGCGCGCTCCAACATTCATGCACTTACCACCCTGGGGGCGGCGGAAGTGCGCGCGGTGGGGCCTCGTACGCTCTTGCCCGGCGATCTGGCCCCCATGGGTGTGCGGGTGTGCCATTCCCTGGAAGAGGGCATCAAGGATGCCGACGTAGTCATCATGCTGCGCCTGCAGAATGAACGTATGAGCGGCGCACTGCTACCTTCCAGCCAGGAATTTTTTCAAAACTTCGGCCTCACCCCCGAAAAACTGCGCTGGGCCAAACCCGATGCCATCGTGATGCACCCGGGTCCGATCAACCGCGGCGTCGAGATTGATTCCGCGGTGGTAGATGGCCGACAGAGCGTGATCCTGCCGCAGGTCACATTCGGCATTGCCGTACGCATGGCCGTGATGAGTATCGTCGCAGGCGCGTCGTCCTGACGCTTCGATTTTTATAGTAAACCATGAAGATCCTGATCCAGCACGGCCGAGTGATTGACCCGGCCTCGGGCCGCGACGAGGTCGCCGACGTGGCGATCGCCGCCGGCCGTATTCTGACCATAGGCCGGGTGGCGAGCGATTTCACGCCCAATCGCACCATTGATGCCAGCGGCTGCGTAGTCATGCCTGGTCTGGTCGATCTTGCTGCCCGCTTGAGGGAGCCCGGACACGAGCATGCACGGATGCTGGAGAGCGAGATGGCGGCAGCCGTGGCGGGGGGCGTCACCAGCCTGGTCTGCCCGCCCGATACCGATCCAGTGCTCGACGAGCCGGGTCTCGTGGAAATGTTGAAGATGCGTGCCGAGAAGCTGCATCAGGCGCGCGTGCTGCCTCTTGGTGCACTGACCCGAGGCCTCAAGGGCGAAACCCTGACCGAGATGGTTCAGCTTACCGATGCCGGTTGCGTGGCTTTCAGCCAGGCAGAGGTGCCGCTGGTCAATACGCAAGTGCTGCAGCGCGCGCTGCAGTATGCAGCCACTTACGGCTATTCAGTCTGGCTGAGGCCGCAGGACTCATGGCTTGGTTCAGGTGTGGCCGCCAGTGGGCCGCTGGCTACGCGCATGGGGCTCTCTGGTGTGTCTGTGATGGCAGAAACCATCGCGCTGCACACCTTGTTCGAGATCATGCGTGGCATGCAGGGAGCGCACTTGCATCTACACCTGTGCCGCATTTCCAGTGCGGCGGGGGTTGAATTGGTGCGGCGCGCCAAGGCCGACGGCCTGGCAGTCACCGCTGATGTCAGCATTAACTCGCTGCACCTGACTGACCACGACATTGGCTACTTTGACAGCGCTGCACGTCTGTCGCCACCGCTGCGTCAGCAGCGAGACCGCGCCGCGCTGCAAGCCGGCTTGGCCGACGGCACGCTTGATGCGCTGGTTTCTGATCACACACCCGTTGATACCGATGCCAAGACGCTGCCGTTCGCCGAGGCGGAGCCAGGCGCGACGGGGCTTGAGTTGCTGCTCCCGCTGGCGTTGAAGTGGGGTGAGGAAGCTGGCCTGATGCGCGCCCTCACGGTATTGACCAGCGCACCCGCCCAGGTTCTGGGCACTGCACTTGGCAGCTTGCAGGCCAGTTGCGGACAATTGGCGATTGGCGGCGTGGCGGATGTGTGCGTGTTTGACCCGCAAGATCGCTGGCAGGTTACCCCAGAGGCCCTGCGCAGCCAGGGCAAGCACACCCCATTTGAGGGCTACGAAGTTGCTGGCCGAGTGCGAGCCACCCTGGTGGGCGGCCACGTGGCATTCGAGCGCAAGCCCACAGCGAACGGCATCGACGCCTGAATGCGACGGTTCTTGACGCACCCATGAGGCTGTTCACAGCAGTCTGGCTGTTGCTGCGTGGCACTTTTCACGTAGTCAGCGGTTACCTGACCATCCGCCTCCGGTTTCCGCGCCTGTCCATGGCCGAGCGTGAGGCCGTGGTTCAAAACTGGGCGCGACAACTGCTGCGTATCTGGCGGATTGATCTGGAGGTGAGGGGTGAGCCGCCCATGCAGGGGCCGATGCTCTTGGTGGCCAACCATATTTCATGGCTCGACATCGTGGTCATGCACGCCGCGTGTTATTGCCGTTTCGTCTCCAAGGCCGATGTCAAGGCATGGCCGGTCATAGGTATGCTGGCCACGGGCGCGGGGACTTTATACATCACGCGTGAATCGCGCCGAGACGCCTTGCGCACGGTGCATCACATGGCCGATGCACTGCGGGCCGGCGAGGTACTGGCGGTGTTTCCCGAGGGAACCACCAGCAACGGCCTGACGCTGCTGCCCTTTCACGCCAACTTGTTGCAGGCGGCGATCTCGGCGAATGCTCCGGTACAACCGGTAGCGCTGCAGTTCACTGATGGGCCGAGCGGAGAGATCAGCCTGACACCCTGCTATGTGGGCGACGACACCTTGGTCGCCTCCATCTGGCGCACTCTCACCACACCGGGTGTACGTGCTGTCGTTAGCTACGGTGAACCGCAATATTCCCATGCACGGGAGCGCCGTGAGTGGGCCGAGGAGTTGCGGCAGTCGGTGGATGAACTCAGAGTGAGTTCAAAATTTCCTGGCGCATAGTTTTCCTGCGCTGCTATTTTGAGAACGTCACTACATGGTCGACCTGTGGGCGAATCCCGATCCATTCGCCAACCTGGTGGTCATGATGGCTCGGCACATGAGCCATGATGACTTCGCCACTTGCTAGCCGCAGGGTGTAAAGAAACTCTGAACCGCGGAATGCCTTGCGGATGATCGCGGCTTTCACCGGGGCCTCGTCGTCGTGCACGATATCGTCCGCGCGCAGCAAGATGTCGCAGCGGCCTCCCGGGTAGGCGCCGGGCAGCGGGCAGTCTGTCAGATTCTTCAATATGCCGATTGGCGTCTCCACTTGAGCGCCACAGTCAGTTTGCGCTATGTGTGCTGGCAAGAATACGCCATGGCCGATGAAATCCGCGACGAATCTGGTGGCGGGGCGGTGGTAGAGCGAGTAGGCGTCATCCCACTGATGCAGGCGACCTTCATGCATGACTCCAATCTGGTCCCCAATGGCGAACGCCTCCAGCTGATCGTGTGTGACGAAGAGGGCAGTCGCCTGTGCGGCCTTCAGAATGCCGCGCAATTCATGCGCCAAGCGTTCGCGGAGATCTACGTCCAGGTTCGAGAAGGGTTCGTCCAGCAACAGCAGGCGTGGGCTGGGCGCCATGGCACGCGCCAGTGCTACGCGCTGCTGCTGCCCCCTGATAGCTCGTGCGGAAAGCGTTGCTCACTGCCAGCCAGGTCTACCAGTGCCAGCACCTCAGCTACGCGTGCTGCTCGTTGCGCAGGTGGCAAGTGCTTTAGCCCGAAGGCCACGTTTCGGGCCACGCTCAGGTGCGGGAACAAGGCATAGTCCTGGAACACCATGCCGATGCGCCGCCGCTCGGGGGTGTGCATGCGCTCGCTGCTAACCAACTCACCGTCGACGCGGATCTCGCCGCCACTGGCGTGCTCCAGCCCCGCTACGGCACGCAGCAGGGTTGTTTTTCCGCAACCCGAAGGGCCAATCAGCACGCCGATGTTGCCGGCCGTGAGGCCCAAAGAGGCACCATGCACGGCTGCGCCCTCACGACCGGGGTAGCGCACTTCGAGTTGATCAACCTGGAGGAACATGATCTTGATTGTAGATGCGTACAATTCCCATTTGATCCGGTTCCGCTGCGTGCCGCTGCCGCGAGAGCGGTTTTTCGCAGATTTATTGCTCATCCCTCTTTTGCGCCTGCTTCGAATTCCTGTGCTGCTTCTTGTGGCTGCTTTCCTGCTGCTGCCCGTGTTGGCGGTGGTCGGGTCATGGGCGCAATGGGATGCTGTCAGCAGCGGCATCCTGCGGGAAATGGCTGCGACCGTTCTGCCGGAGTATGTCCTCACCACGATCGGGCTCTCGCTCATGGTGGGGCTCGGGGTGGTGGCCGTGGGCGTACCAGCAGCGGTGCTGGTGACGGTGTTTGATTTTCCAGGCCGCCGCAGTTTCGAATGGCTGATGCTGCTGCCTTTGGCCATGCCTGCCTACGTGACTGCCTATGCGTATACCGATTTCCTGCAGTTTTCGGGGCCCTTCCAGTCTGCGTTGCGAACCATGTTCGGCTGGGAGGGGCGGGTTTTTCCGGAAATTCGCAGTGTGTGGGGCGCGGCCTGGGTGTTCTCGTTCTCCCTCTATCCCTATGTATACCTGCTGGCGCGCACAGCGCTGGCCGAGCGTGCGCCGCAGTTGATGGAAGCAGCGCGGCTTCTGGGCGCCACACTGCCGCGCCGATTGGCAGAGGTGGCGCTGCCCCTGGCGAGGCCAGCCATTGCCGCCGGCACCGCCTTGGCGCTGATGGAAGTGCTGGCCGATTTCGGCGTCGTCAGCTATTTTGGCGTGCAGACGTTCACGGCGGGCATTTACAAGGCCTGGCTCTCCATGGACAACCGCATGGCCGCCGCGCAACTGGCAACGGGGTTGCTGGTGCTGGTGGTGGCGGTGCTATGGATGGAGCAGCGCGCGCAACGGCGGATGCGGTTTGCAGGCACGGCGACAGCGCGAGCGTCCTCCAGCGAGGCCAGGCCGATTGTGCTCTCGGGCCGTCGCTGCATCGTCGCCTGGGTTCTTTGTGTCATGCCATTTCTAATGGGGTTCGTGCTCCCGGTGGCGTTCATGCTGAGGCCGTTGGCGGCCGACTGGTCCGTGCTGCCCTGGGATCGTTTTCTGGTCTGGGCCTGGAATAGCGTGCGCCTGGGAGGCGTCACCGCACTTCTGGCCCTGGGGATTGCATTGTTGCTGGCTGCCAGCGTACGCCGCACGCCTGGCTTGTTGACGCGCGGTGTGGTGCAGGTCGCTTCCCTGGGCTACGCCATACCGGGTGCTGTCATTGTGGTGGGTCTGCTGCTACCGGTGGGGTGGGTTCAGGCGACTTGGCCGGAGACGCGGGTAGGCTATCTTATGACTGCCACCGTATTGGGCTTGCTGTGGGCTTACCTGGTGCGTTTTTCCTCAGTGGCGCTGCAATCGGTGCAAAGCGGCTATGCGCGTCTGCCGATGAGTCTCGATGAGTCGGCCCGCATGCTGGGCTCCGGCTCGTTCCGCTTGTTGACGCAGGTGCACTGGCCGCTTCTGCGACGCGCGGGAATGGCGGCGGCACTGCTGGTGTTTGTTGACGTGATGAAGGAACTGCCTGCCACCATTGTGCTGCGTCCATTCAATACGGACACGCTGGCGGTGGTTGCCTATCAACTGGCGCGCGACGAGCGCCTCGGCGAAGCCGCGCTGCCTTCGCTTGCATTGGTGGCGGTGGGGCTTCTGCCGGTCATTCTGCTTAGCCGAACTCTGAGGAAGTCGTCTCTCTGAGTTTGGGTGGTACGCGACGCAGCAGGTCATTACAATGATTCCCATGCAACGGCAACCACTTTACCTGGCCGATCGCCGCTTGGTTCTTCTCGGCATAGCAGGCGCCGCGTTGCTGGCAGGGTGCGGTACTCCGGTGCCCCGTCCGCGTGCTTCGGCGCCGGAGCAAACTGCCCTCAGCGGCGGATCCTTTTCCCTGGCACTGGATGCCGCGGCGCGTGAAAGCGCTGTGGCCCAGGCCATGCTCCTGGTGAACACGCCTTATCGGTATGGCGGCAACACCCCCGAGGGTGGCTTTGATTGCAGTGGCCTGGTGCACTATGTTTTCAATGCGGTAGGCGGTTCGCGACTGCCGCGCAGCACCGCGCAATGGGCAGCGGCCAGCGCGCCGGTACCCGAGTCCAACCGACAGCGTGGAGATCTGGTGTTCTTCAACACCAGTGGCGCGCCTTGGTCGCACATGGGCATTTACGTCGGCAGGGGGCAGTTTGTGCATGCCCCTTCCACCGGCGGCACGGTACGCCAGGACAGCCTCTCCAACCGTTACTTTGCGCCTCGGTACCTGGGGGCGCGCAGCGTGTTTGTTCTCTAATTCGTCACCACGGCGCCGCGCAGCGTATGCGACAGGCTCTCGGTGATGGTCACATCGATCATCTGACTAACCAGCCGCGCCGCGTAGGGGCCGCCTTCGAAGTTGACGACACGATTGCACTCGGTTCGGCCCATCAGCTCATTCGGATTCTTGCGCGAAGGCCCTTCGACCAGAATGCGCTGCACCGTGCCCACACGGCTGTCGCTGATGGCGCGGACGTTCGCCTCCACGGTGGCCTGCAGGTGCTGCAATCGTTTGAGTTTGACCTCGTGCGGCGTATCGTCGGCCAGGTTGGCGGCGGGCGTGCCCGGGCGAGGGCTGAAAATGAAGCTGAAGCTGGCGTCGTAGCCTATGGTTTCGATCAAGTTCATCAGCTTGGCAAAGTCTTCCTCTGTTTCGCCTGGAAAACCTACGATGAAGTCGCTGCTGAGTGAAATATCGGGCCGTACGGCGCGCAACTTGCGGATGATGCTCTTGTATTCCATGGCGGTGTAGCCGCGCTTCATGGCCATCAGGATGCGGTCGCTGCCGTGCTGAACCGGCAGATGTAGGTGGCTCACCAACTTGGGTACGCGGGCATAGGCCTCGATAAGGCGGTTGGTGAACTCGTTCGGGTGGCTGGTGGTGTAGCGTATGCGCTCAATGCCAGGGATGTCGGCCACGTATTCGATCAGCAGCGCAAAATCGGCAATTTCTTCCGAGTCGCCCATTTTGCCGCGGTAGGCGTTAACGTTTTGCCCCAGCAGCGTGACCTCTTTGATGCCCTGGTCCGCCAGGCCTGCAACCTCAGTCAGCACATCTTCGAATGGCCGGCTGAACTCTTCGCCGCGTGTATAGGGCACAACGCAATAGCTACAGTACTTGGAGCAACCTTCCATGATCGACACAAAGGCTGCGGCGCCTTCCACGCGCGCCGGTGGCAGGTGGTCGAACTTCTCAATCTCGGGAAAGCGGATGTCCACCTGCGGCTTAGCCTGCCGAGCCCGTTCCGCCAATAGCTCGGGTAACCTGTGTAAGGTCTGAGGACCGAACACTACATCTACATAAGGCGCGCGCTTAATGATCTCGGCGCCTTCCTGGCTGGCCACGCAGCCGCCCACGCCAATGAGAACACCCTTCTTTTTCAAATGCTTGACGCGGCCCAGGTCGCTGAACACCTTCTCTTGCGCCTTCTCGCGGACCGAGCAGGTATTGAACAAAATGAGGTCGGCCTCTTCCACGTTCTGCGTGGGCTCATAGCCTTCGGCTGCGGACATGACGTCGGCCATTTTGTCCGAGTCGTACTCGTTCATCTGGCAGCCGAACGTTTTGATGAAAACTTTGCGTGACATGTGGGGAGATTCCGGAAGTCGTGAGAGGCAAGCGCTAAGGTGCTCGCAAGAAAGATCAAGAGACGAGAAGGGCCTCGTGGGCCGGCGACTAAGAGGGTGGTTAAAGTCTCAGCGGGAGGAGACTTTGAACGCGCTCTAAGAGGGGGTCAGCCGCCCAGATAAAGCGCAGGTGTTCCGCCGCCTGAAGTCGAGCCGCTGGCTGATGTGCCGGCTTCGTCAGGTGTCAAGATCCAGATTTCACGGATCAGACCGGCCGGATCGCGCAAATAATTGACCAGGAAGGTCTTGCCGAGCAGCGAGCCGGTCAATGCCAGCAGGTTTTGCTCATTGCGCACCCGCACGCCGGGTGCCAGGAATTCGCTCCGGTTGTTGACCAATACTTGTGGCGGTGCCACGAAAGTGACAGTGCCGCGCGCGACATCATTCGGGAAATTGCGCACTTGCGCCTGGGCGCTGAGGTTGACGAGCAGGCTTGCAAGCGCAAGCGTCACGGTGCAGAGCAGGTAGAGCGGATTCGACCAGCGGTTCATGGTGTTTGTCCAGAGGCTGAGGGAACCCTATAGTGTACTGGGATGTGGACTTAGGTCCGTTTCCCGGCATGGTCACCCGCGCCCTCCTTCGGGTTTTATCACGCGTTCCACTTTTGTTTCCATCTCCAATATGACCAAACTTGCACCACCATCGGGGGGCGTCTTGATCGTTCTCACCACCGTGGCCAACCAGGCCGACGCTCAGGCACTGGCCCGCGTGCTGGTGGAAAAACGTTTGGCTGCCTGCGCGCAGATCAATGCCATTGAAAGCGTTTACCGCTGGGAAGGCGCGATTCAGCAGGGCACCGAA
The DNA here is from genome assembly GCF_050821495.1 of Ottowia caeni. Classification (GTDB taxonomy): domain Bacteria; phylum Pseudomonadota; class Gammaproteobacteria; order Burkholderiales; family Burkholderiaceae_C; genus Ottowia; species Ottowia caeni. The sequence goes on from NZ_CP151080.1 coordinate 1,301,875, forward strand.
TGGCGCATTCTCCTGAAGACCGCTTCAGATCGCTACCAGGCTCTGGAGGCAGCGATCCTGCAGCACCATCCGTACGACTTGCCAGCCATTGTTGCTTTGCCCAGTTCGCATGCGTTGGCATCCTTTGCTCAGTGGGTGGGTGAAGAGTCGGGTGCGCAAGCGTCGCCGCCTCAAGCTCAGGGATAAGCTCAGGTAGGGCGTGCCACAAACTCTGGCGACGCCCTCATGAGAAACAAAACTTTGAAAGCCCGAAACGGCCTCCATCATCCCTGCCTTTGTAGGAGCGGCTTCAGCCGCGAAGGGTCACCGTCATCACTGGCGTCTTGCGCTCCGAAGGAAGCCAATCGCGGCTGAAGCCGCTCCTACAAGCAAACCCCCTTTGTTTCTTTCCGGAACGCCGGGCGCCGAAAGGACCCTGGGAAGCTCTAAAGCCGCTCCTGCGCAAAATCCACGGAATTAGAACCGCTCCAGCTCTGGGTGCGGTAGCGCCCCACCACGTACCAGCATTTTTCCGTATTCGGCGCAGCGCTGAAGGGTCGGGATCACTTTGCCGGGATTGAGCAGGCCTGCAGGGTCGAAGGCGCGCTTGATGCCCAGCATTTGCTCGTTCTCGGCCGCAGAGAACTGTACGCACATGGAATTGAGCTTCTCCACGCCAACACCGTGTTCGCCAGTCACCGTGCCGCCCATGGCCACGCTGGTTTCCAGTATGTCGGCGCCGAAAAGCTCGGCCCGGTGCAATTGGTCAGGGTCGTTGGCGTCAAACAGGATCAGGGGATGCAGGTTGCCGTCGCCCGCGTGGAACACGTTGCAGCAACGCAATGCGTACTTTTTCTCCATGTCTTGGATCGCCAGCAAAATGTCGGCCAGCCGCTTGCGGGGAATGGTCGAATCCATGCACATGTAGTCTGGGCTGATGCGTCCGGAGGCCGGAAACGCATTCTTGCGTCCGCTCCAGAACTTGAGGCGCTCGGCCTCGCTGGAACTGATGGTGATGCGGGTGGCGCCAGATTTGCGCAACACTTGTTCCATGCGGGCGACCTCTTCTTCCACCTCGCCGCGTGTGCCGTCGCTCTCGCACAGCAAAATGGCTGCGGCATCAAGGTCGTAGCCCGCGTGCACGAAATCTTCCACGGCCGCAGTCATGGGTTTGTCCATCATCTCCAGACCTGCAGGAATGATGCCCTCCGCGATAATGGCGGCTACGGCGTCGCCAGCGTGCCTTACGTCTGAAAAACTGGCCATGATGCACAGCGCTTGCTGTGGCTTCGGGGTGAGCTTGACCGTGACCTCGGTCATGACCGCCAGCATCCCCTCACTGCCAACCGCAATAGCCAGCAGGTCGTATCCGGGTGCATCCAGTGCTTCGCTGCCGAGTTCGATCGGTTCGCCCTCTATGGTGAACCCCTTCACCTTGAGAATGTTGTGCAAGGTCAGCCCATACTTGAGGCAGTGCACGCCCCCGGAGTTTTCTGCCACGTTGCCTCCGATGGTGCAGGCAATCTGGCTGCTGGGATCCGGTGCGTAATAAAGTCCGTGGGCAGCCACGGCTTCGCTGATGGCCAGATTGCGCACACCACATTGCACAAGCGCTGTACGGGCCAGGGGGTCTATTCTCAGGATCTGGTTGAATTTTGCCAGTGAGAGTGTCACCCCGCTGGCATGCGGCATGGCACCACCTGAGAGGCCCGTGCCTGCTCCGCGCGCCACAACGGGCACGTTCAGCTGGTGACAGGTCTTCAACACCTGCTGAATCTGCTCGTAAGTCTCGGGCAGCGCCACGGCCAGCGGGCGCTGCCGGTATGCGGTCAGGCCGTCGCACTCGTAGGGCGTGGTCTGCTCCGCAGTCCAGAGCAGGGCGTGGGCTGGCAAAACCTCCTTCAGCGCAGGAATGACTCGTGCTTGTAGCTCGTGGTTCGAGGGGGCTGACGGTTTTTTTGCGTCGGTTTCAGCACCAGTCATTTGCTTGCTCCTTAGCGTGCGCCCCCAGCGTCACCTGAACACTACGGTCTTGTGGCCGTTCAGCAGCACTCGGTGCTCGCTGTGCCACTTGACTGCACGCGCCAGCACCTGGCTTTCCGTGTCCCGGCCAGCAGCCGTCAGGTCTTCCACGGTGTAGGTATGGTCCACGCGCGCCACATCCTGCTCAATGATCGGGCCTTCGTCCAGCTCGGCCGTCACGTAGTGTGCGGTGGCCCCGATCAGCTTTACGCCGCGATCATGTGCCTGATAGTAGGGTTTGGCACCCTTGAAGCTGGGCAGGAAACTGTGGTGAATGTTGATGGCTCGGCCAGAGAGCTTGCGGCACATGTCATCTGAGAGGACTTGCATGTAACGCGCCAATACCACCAGTTCAGCGCCTTCGCAGTCGATGATTTCCATCTGACGCGCTTCAGCCTGCGCTTTGTTGCTCTTGTTGATCACCACGTGGTGGAACGGCACATCATAGCTCGCGGCTAGCTGATAGAAATCGCGGTGGTTGCTGATGATTGCGCGGATGTCCAGGGGTAGCAGTCCGCTCTTCCACCGGAACAGCAGGTCATTGAGGCAGTGCCCCTCACGGCTGACCATGATCACACAGCGCATGGGTTGCGCTTGCTCGTGCAACTGCCAGCGCATGTCGAAGGGCGCGGCCATGGTGTTCAGTTGCTGGCGCAGTTCGTCGGCGCCGATGGATTCGCAACGGAACTGCACGCGCATGAAGAACAGCCCGGTGTCCGTGTCATTGAACTGGGCTGCTTCCTCAATGTTGCCGCCGCGCTCCAGCAAAAATCCTGAAACAGCGTGAACAATACCCCTGCGATCGGGGCACGAAAGGGTGAGGATGTAAGTGTCTTGCATTCAGGCGATTGTCGCAGGAGCCGACACCATCTTCACCACGCCGAGATGTTCAACCTAGATCCGGTTGGACGCGCCCGAGCAGGTCGTCATCGGGTGCGCTGGCAAGGCGTGAGGACGCGGCAGGCTCGTGCCTGCAAGAACGAGCAACGCCGCCACCGTGCCCGAGGGCGGCCTGATCGGGCGCGTAGCGCTCTCACCAAATGGGTGAGCGTTATCGGAGCATAGAAATCGAGTGTTCATGCGGCTTTCCTGAAGATTGCAAGCGGTCAACTGGATCTAGGTTCAACCTGCCTCACTGCTGCTGAGCAGGCGTTTTACCGGTGGCGGACGGTGCCGCCCGCCACATTTGACGCATTTGCGCGCAGTAGTCCTTGGCTGGCGATGCAGCGGTGGGCCAGATCATGTCAGCTGCCAAGTCTTGATGCTCTTTCGGGGCCGATGCAGCCCTATCTGAAGAGGCGCCCGCCTTGGCAGAAATCACCTTCACGTTGATATGGGCTGGCAAGTGTGCAGGCACGCCCATTCCACGCTCCACGTGGTTGTTCCCAGCGATCAACAAGACGGTACGGCCTGGTTGCAAGGCTTGCTCAATGCTCTGCGCCATGGAAATGTCGCGTGCAACCTGAATGCGGGCCATGGGCAGGATCTGGGTCTCGGGGAGCAAACCGCAATGGCCCTCGCGGATGCGTTCCTTTTGTGTGAGCAAGGCGGCGGGGGGTAGTCGTTGATCCAGCGTGCTGTCTTGCATGGCGCTGCGTTGCTGGGTGGTTGGCAAATTGGCTCCCACCACCGGTATGCCCGCCCGTACCGCAGTCATGACCACAGGACCGTAGGTGTCCCAAGGCCAACCCGCCTCGTTCCAGTCGAGCGCGGCCCGCACCTGCGATTCGGAGGCAGTGGGCGTCAGAGCACGAGTGTCCTTGCCACGCGGCGCCATTTCCAAGGTCAGCGCTGCAAGAGTTCCCTTTGCTGCCAGCCATTCAACCATTTGGCGCTGCAACTGCTGATGCTCCTTGGCGTCATGCTGCTCGCCCAGCAGCAAGGTGTCGGCCGGTAAAAGCCTCGAAAGACGCGATAACTGGGGCTGCGGCAAGACACCTAGCAACGGCGCTTGCGTGCATGCAGCTAGCATCGAGATAGCGCACACAGCAAGCCAGGCGAAACAGCGGGTGCGCACAGCGTAGTCGACCCTCAGGGATGAGCGAAAACTCATTACTTACGGTTCAATGAAGGACGACGGGGTTCTGCGCTAGTTCGGCATAGCCTTCAAGGGTGTCTTCGACTTCTTCCTGAGTGGGGGTGTTTTCCTGCCATGCAGAGATACGCTGCTGGAAAAGCTCTGCCCACAGGCCGTCGAGGTAAACCTCCTTGCCTGAGCGCTTGTCCACGATTTCGAACCCGTGGCGGGTGAGCGCAGGGCTGCCCGCAGGGACATCAGGACCCTGAGGGGCTTCAGGCAGCAAGTGGACAACCGCGAAGGATTCCGAATCGTAGAGTGTGTTCATGGAAGGGGCTCCTTTCAGGGCGAGGCTAGAAATACTTTCCTCTCACATATGGCAACGCGCGAGCGCAATTCAAGGTGGACGGGGTAATTCCCGTCAACTGTACTTTTTGCGCTGACTGTCAGCACGCATAGTGCACGCGGAGCGCCCGAAGTTGGCTGCAATAGAATGATTTTTCACCACTATATGCATTTTCATGAAACTGGCCACCTATAAGGACGGCTCGCGCGACGGCCAATTGCTTGTCGTCTCGCGTGACCTGCATTCAGCCCATTATGCAACCGGCATTGCCAGCCGCCTGCAGCAGGTACTGGACGACTGGAATTTTCTCTCGCCCCAGTTGCAGGACCTGTATGAAGCGTTGAATGCCGGCCGGGCGCGACACCCTTTCGCTTTTGATCCGCGTCAGTGCATGGCACCGCTACCGCGCGCATTTCAGTGGCTTGGCTCGGCCTATATCAACCAAGAGGAACTCGCGCGTGCCCAGGGCCGGGCCGAGATGCCGCCACGCCAACTCACCGAGCCGCTGATGTATCAGGGCGCCAGCGATGATCTCCTGGGTCCGCGCGACGATATTGCGGGTATGCGGGAGGAGTGGGGTATTGATTTCGAGGCAGAACTTGCCGTGGTCACTGGCGAAGTGCCCATGGGCTGCACGTCTGATGCTGCCTTGGAGTCGGTGCGCCTGCTCATGCTTGCGAACGACATCACCATGCGCAGACTGATTCCCGATGAATTGGTCAAGGGGTCAGGCTTTCTGCGAGGAAAGCCCGCCACTGCGTTTGGCCCGGTTGCCGTCACACCCGATGAACTCGGCGACGCCTGGCAAGAGGGCCGCGTGCACCTGACGCTACAGAGTACCTGGAACGGCCGCAAGGTGGGATTCTGCGAGGCAGGGCCAGATATGCAGTTTCATTTTGGTCAACTGATCGCCTATGCCGCCAAGACCCGTCGCCTGCGGGCTGGCACCATTGTCGGTGGCGGCGTGGTGAGCAATCAGGGCGTTGAAAATAACGATCGTCGCGAGTGGCCTAAGGGTTACAGCTGCATCGCAGAAAAGCGATCCATGGAAATCATTCAGGACGGCGTTGCCAAGACCGGCTACATGAAGGCGGGCGACACCATTCGCATTGAGATGAAGGGCAAGAACGGAGACTCGATCTTCGGCGCGATTGAGCAGGAAGTCGCTGACTGCGCCTAACCCGGAGTTTTCTTAGGGATCCAGCGCGCCAAAATCGCCGCTGCAACAAGCGCCAGTCCGCCGGTGGCTGCAATCCCTGCGGCCAGTGACAAGGCGCCAGCCAAGGCAGACAGGAGTATGGGGCCGCATGAGGCGCCGATGTCCGACATCAGTCGCCAGGCTCCCAGAAAGTGGGCGCGACCATGTCTTGGTGAGTGGTCGGCTCCCAGGGTCATGATCATGCCCGAACCAATGCCATTGCCGAAGCCGATCGCGAGCGCGGCCAACAATAGCGGCCAGAAACCCGTGGTGAGTGGCATCAGCAGCAGGGCAGTGCCCATGATCAGCATCGAAGGCACGGCCACCCAGTGCCTGCCAAACTGGTCCATGATCTTCCCCGCGGGGTAGAACACGAGCATATCGATCCCGTTGGATAAACCGTAAATCAAGGATGCGGCTGCGGGCGTCAGCGCAAGATGGTCTGCCCACAGCGGTATGACGGCCTGCCGCGATGCACGCACGGCGCTAACCAGCAAGACTCCGCACCCTATGGTGAGAAAAATGTGCCTGTGGTCACGCAGCGTCGAGAACAGAGTCACTGGAGCCGCCTTGGTTGGTTCGGCCGAGGGTGCTGGCGTGGGCAGGTCCGGGATCCGTATCGCGATGGCGGCGGCTGCCATGGCGGTCGCCATGCCAATGACGTAGGCGGCGCCCAGATCAAACTTGTAAACGACACCGGCACTCAGGAACGGGCCGATGAACATACCAATCCGCATCACGCCACCGAGCGTGGAGAGTGCGCGTGCGCGGTATGCAATGGGTACGGCTTCTGTGAGGTAGCTTTGGCGGGCGAGGTGGTACACGGCGTGGGACATGCCCACCATGAAGCAACCCGCTGCGAAGAGGCCCAGATGCTGGGTCCACAGGCAAAGCAGCATGCCCAAGGCGCTCCAGACGCCGGCGGCGACCATGGCCCAACGCTCGCCCCAGCGCATCGTGATCAGCGACGCGGGCACGTTGCTGAGCAGTGAGCCGATTCCTATCAGCGCGACGATCAGCGCAGCTTCTGGCACAGACGCGCCAAGTTCGCGCGCCGTAAGGGGAATGATCGGCAGAATGGCGCCCTCGCTCACACCGAACAACACCGAGGGGCTGAACACAGGCACAGCGATCCGCCATAAAGAAAACTCAGCGGCTGAAGGCGAAGGCGGTTTGGCGTCAGGTGGCATGAAAGAGCGACGGGAATGCTTGTTTTGGGCAGGATTGTCGCGGGAACGGCAAGTGGTCAGGAAACTGGGGCTTAGCGATCGCTGGCCGCGCGGCTAATATCAGCGTATTACAAGAAACCCAGGAGAACTCAGATGAGCGCCCCAACCATCGACTACAGCCGCTATCAAACCCTCAATATCTCGCGCCGTGGCAAGGATAACGCGGTCATTGACCTGCAGATGAAGGCCCAGAACGGCAAGCTCCCTACGGCCGGCCATGAGGGGCATTGGGAGCTGAGCGAAATCTGGCGCGACGTGGACAAAGACGACAGTGTGCGTGCCGTCGTGCTCCGTGGTGAAGGCATGGGTTTTTCAGGTGGCGGTGATTTGGCCTTGGTGCAGGACATGGCCACCGACTTCGCCGTCCGCACCCGCGTGTGGAAAGAGGCGCGCGATCTGGTCTACAACGTGATCAACTGCGACAAGCCCATCGTCAGTGCCATGCACGGCCCGGCCGTGGGTGCGGGGCTGGTGGCGGGGCTGCTGGCCGACATATCTGTGGCAGCCAGAACGGCCAAAATCGTTGATGGCCACACACGCCTTGGCGTGGCAGCAGGTGATCACGCCGCGATCTGCTGGCCGCTGCTGTGCGGCATGGCTAAAGCCAAGTACTACCTCATGTTGTGTGAGGCGGTTACCGGGGAAGAGGCCGAGCGCATTGGCTTGGTTTCCCTAGCCGTCGATGACGACAAACTGCTCGACAAAGCCTACGAAATCGCGGATAAGCTCGCTGCCGGCAGCCAGACAGCTCTGCGCTGGACCAAGTATTCACTCAACAACTGGTACAGGCAGGCAGGCCCCAGCTTCGACACGTCACTGGCGCTCGAATTCATGGGCTTTGGCGGCCCTGATGTTCACGAAGGCGTAGCCTCCCTGCGTGAGCGCCGAGCGCCGAAATATTAGAACGTCAAGCCAGTACGTCAAGCCATTTCTGCTTGACCGATAATCCCCCCATGCTGTCAAGCCTCTCGCATCAGCGCATGCACCATCGAATCGCCCGCTTCATGCTGGCATGGTTCGCATTGGTCCTCGGCGTGGCAGCAGCTTCACCGCTGGTGAACCCGCAAGCTGTGCAGATGGTTTGCAGTGCCAACGGCTCCATCAAGCTGGTGGCCGACACCGGCGAGGAGCTGACCGATACCAGCCGCGCCCACACTCTGGATTGCGCGCTGTGTCTTTTGGCAAACACTCCGCCACATGCATCCGCAGCCTTGCCAGTTCCGCCAATGGGCGTGGCCCAAGTTCTGGCCCCGCGCACCCCTGAGCCGGTTCTGGAGCTGCTAGGCGCCCCGCTGCCCGCGAGGGGCCCGCCCGTTTCTCTTGAAGTCTAGGGATGTCCTGCATAACCCTCGCGAGTCGGTGGTAGTGCGGATCGGGATGAGGCGCAAGGCGTCTTTTTGCAGCCAATAGCCCAGCTATTGGCAAGAAAAGCAACGCAGCAGATCGCCCGAGGCCGTGCTGCCACCGACCGCAGGGAGTTATGCAGGGCATCCCAAAGTTTCTTGTGCCCCTTCCATGGTTTTGGTGGGGCCCTTCCTCTTTTGATTTCAGGAGTTTCTTGCATGCGTTCGATTAAATCCCCACTCATTTCCATCGTCATGCTGGCTGCAGCGTTCACTGCTTCCGCTGCATTCGCACAGGGCGTGCACGTCGACAATGCTTGGGTTCGCGCTACCGTGGCCGGCCAGAAAGCCACCGGCGCTTTCATGACACTCACAGCCAAGGACGGCGCGCGCTTGGTCGGCGTGGCCTCGCCGTCGGCTGGTGTTACAGAGATCCATGAGATGGCCATGGAAGGCGATGTCATGAAAATGCGTGCCGTGCCGGAACTTCAGATCCCAGCGGGTAAGGCCGTTGAGCTCAAACCCGGCGGCTATCACGTCATGCTTCTTGATCTGAAAGCTCCCCTGGCCGCAGATTCCACCGTGCCAGTCACCTTAACCTTCAAGGATTCCAAAGGTGTGGAAAGCAAGGCGGAACTTTCCGTTCCGGTGCGTGCGGTGAACGCGCAGGCCAATAGCCACAAGCACTGAGCCTGAAACCGTTTCTTTCCATCGGCTTTCGGTTAAGCTGCGCGTACGCCGCTCGGCATGCGCCGGTGGCTCGACACACCTCTTCTGACCATGAAAGGCGCTGCCATGAGTGATCCTGGTATATCGGCATTTGGCAAATTCATTCCCGGTTTCGATTTTCTTCAGAACCTCGTGAAAAGTCAGGCTACCGCCGGCAAGGAAGCCATGGGGCCTCTAGGTGGTTTGGGAAACTGGGTGGCGCCCACCGTCAGCGAGGAAGAGCTCGAGAAACGCATCAAGGAATTGAAGGCGGTTCTTTTCTGGCTGGAGCAAAACTCCACGGCACTGAAGGCCACCATCCAGGCGCTGGAGGTGCAGAAGATGACCCTCGCCACCTTGGCGGGCATGAACATGAGCATGGCCGAGGTGGCCAAGGCCTTTACGGTGCGCACAGCCCCCGTTGAGCCCTCGGCACAGCCGAGCGAACCGGCTGCTTCCCAGCCTTGGCCATTTGGGGCTGCCACGTCGCAAGCTGCTTCCTCTGCGTCCACCACTGAATCGCAAAGTGTGACCGAGAGTGGCTTTGAGGAAGATCCGGAGCCGGAGGAGACGCCCGAGCCATCGCCTCAGGCAAAGGCGAAGAAGCCCTCTCCAAGTACAGATAAGTCGGCTGAGGCCTCCGCCCAGGCCCCAGCCAGTGGAGCGGCCGACCCACTGCAATGGTGGGGAGCGCTGACGAATCAATTTCAGCAAATTGCCGCCAACGCCATGCGTGAAGCCGCTTCTCAAGCGCAGACTGCCGCTGCGTCAGCCACTTCGGCGCCCGCGGCCGCACCAGCGAGTCAAATGCCTCGAAAGAGCTCGGCCGGTAAAGCGACAGCATCAGCCAAGACGAAAAAGCCGGCGGCAGGAAAAGCCGCCACCAGTAAGACGACTGCAAAGAAGGCCGCAGCCAAGAAGGCAGCCCCGCCAGCCGCAGGAGGCTGGCCGCTCCCGCCGCCATTCAAGCGGCGCTGAGGGGCGGCATGTCAATATTGGCTTATTGAGGTTTTCATTGTTCATGGCAACAGCCGCCATCCTGAAGAGGCCCCCGCTCCCTCGGGCGTGGCGGCGTGTCGTGAATTGCGGGACTATCAATAACTACCATTTCAACCAAGCGTACTGCGAACTGAATTCCTTTCCATTTTTACCCCCTCCTGGCGCATGTTGAAAGTCGCGCCTTCAGGTCGGGCAACGACATGAAATTATTTCCTCACGGCCACGCCACCCATCCGCAGTGGATCATGGCGGCTGGCTTGGTGCTGGCTCAGATCAGAGCCCTGATGGCGCTCCCTGAATACGCCAGCGCCCCCACACTTGGGTTGATCTACATCACCGATCACTACGCTTCCCATGCGCGAGAGATTCTTGATCACCTGAGCGCGGAGCTACCTGAGGTGACTGATTGGTCGGGCACGGTCGGCATTGGGGTGGCGGCCAACAATGCCGAATACATTGATGAGCCAGCTCTCAGTGTCATGCTGTGTGAACTGCCGAGTGATCAGTATCGCGTGTTCTCCGGGGTGGCGCCGCTCTCTGCCAGCCTGGGTTTCGAGCCCTTCACGGCGTTGGTCCATGCGGATCCGCAGACACCGGACCTTGCCGACCTCGTCGCAGAACTCGCCGGTGCCACGGGGTCTGGCTATCTGTTTGGCGGACTGACCTCCAGTCGCACCCGGGCAGTACAGTTCGCCGTTGGCGGCAACGGGAACGTAAGAGGGCAGGGAGCTGCCACCGGCGTGTTCTCGGGCGGTCTCTCAGGCGTGGCATTCGGTGAGGGCGTGCGCCTGGTTTCACGCGTGACGCAGGGCTGCCAGCCCGTGGCACCTGAGCGCACCATCACAGCGGCCGAAGACAACGTGCTGATTTCGCTTGATGGGGAACCTGCACTCGATGTTCTGCTAAGAGATCTTGGGGTCAATCTGGAGAAACCGCGCGAGGCACTGGAGGTCGTGCGTCGCACGCTCGTGGGCTTGTCCAGCCCGGGCGAGCAGGCGGTGCGGCGAGCCGGCAACTTCGGTGCAGACGTTGTGGTCCGCCACATCATCGGGCTGGATCCCGCTCGCCGAGGCGTGGCCATTGCCGAGCGGCCGAGTGTCGGCCAGCGGGCCGCGTTCTGTCAGCGCAACGCGGAAGCCGCTCGCGCGGATCTCATTCGGATCTGTGCAGAGATTCGCGAGGAGTTGGAGCCTGAAGAACTCGCTGAATCCACGGCCGCTGCACTAGCAGCCTCACACCTCGATTCGGCGCCACATCCAGCCCGCCGGATTGCGGGAGCTATCTATGTGAGCTGCACCGGCCGCGGAGGTCCGCACTTTGGCGCCCCTAGTGCGGAACTGCAAATCTTGCGCCGAGCCCTTGGCGACGTGCCTCTCGTTGGTTTTTTTGCGGGTGGCGAAATTGCACGGCATCATATCTACGGATACACCGGCGTATTGACTGTGTTCACTGGGGTGGAGGCCGGCGTTTGACGTTCTCGATAGATTGAGATGTGATGTTCTTCAGAGCACCACTTCAATCAGATTGGGGCCCGGCGAGACGAAAGGCCATCGAAAATCCAAGTGTTAAAGACTCGATGTTCGATGCTGGCTTTGTTCCGGATTTCATGGAGCCAGAAGCCATCAACATGCGAATCAAGAGCGACATGACCAAGTTCAAAAAGATTGCGGTCGATGCAAAAATCGAAATTCAGTAGAACCCTCTTTACATCATGAGCCACATGCATCCTGACGACATTCGCACGCTGTTCTCGAGTGCCATGTCGGACCTGTACAGGACCGAAGTTCCCCAGTACGGCACCTTGTGTGACCTTGTCGCGAAAGTTAATGAGACGGCTCTGTCTCGAGATGCTCAGTTGGCCCGACGTATGCGACGGGACGGTGAGATCGACCGCCTGGAGGTTGAGCGTCATGGTGCGATTCGGCTCGGCACTCCGGCCGAATTGGCGACCATCAGGAGGCTGTTCGCATTGATGGGCATGAAGCCGGTGGGCTACTACGATCTTTCTGCGGCCGGGGTTCCCGTACATTCCACCGCCTTCAGGCCCATTAGCGATTCATCGCTTGAACACAACCCCTTTCGGGTGTTCACTTCGCTGCTGAGGCTCGAGCTCATTGTCGATCCGGACCTGAGGCAGCGGGCGCAGGAAATATTGGCGAAGCGGAAGATTTTTACGGCGCGCTGCCTCGCGCTGCTTGAACAGGCAGAACAGCAAGGTGGCCTGGGTAGCGAGGATGCCCGCGAGTTCATCAGTGAATTGCTCGAGACGTTCAAATGGCATCGCGAAGCAACTGTCGACCTGGCAACCTATCGTGAGTTACGCGCTGCCCATGCCCTGGTCGCCGACATTGTTTGCTTCAAAGGCCCTCACATCAATCACCTGACTCCCAGAACTCTGGACATTGACTTGGTGCAGGAAGGCATGCCTGCTCTTGGACTGCGCGCCAAGGACGTGATTGAGGGGCCGCCTCGCAGGGCATTTCCGATATTGCTTCGCCAAACCAGCTTTTTGGCGCTTGAGGAATCAATCCGCTTCATTGGGGACGGTGGTGACGGCACGCACACAGCCCGATTTGGGGAGGTGGAACAGCGTGGCTGTGCGCTCACCCGCAAAGGAAGGGCGCTCTACGATGAGTTGCTGGCAAAACGGCGGTCGGCGGCTTCAGGTTCTGCCACACCTGCAGAGGGGGTCGCAAGAGCCTTTGCCGATTTTCCTGACGATGCCAAGGAGCTGTTCAAACAGGGGCTTGCATTCTTCCGCTTTGAAGTGAACTCGAAGCGCGTTGCGGAGCAGTCTCCCCCGGCTGGTGCAGACCTGAGTCAACTTGTCTCAGGGGAGTGGCTAGACCTGTCGCCTATCACTTATGAAGATTTTTTGCCGGTGAGTGCTGCGGGCATTTTTCGCTCAAACCTTGGCTCCGAGGTTCGTGCAAGCTACGACGTGGCAGGTCATCAAAGAGATTTTGAAGATGCCTTGGGTGCACCAGTTCTCGATGAAATCGCGCTGTATGAAACCGCGCAGGCGAATTCGCTCTCGGCGTGCGAGCGTCAGCTTGGAATGGTTATTTCTACCTGAATGGTCTGACGTATCAGCGGTCGTTGACCGCTGACCAGGTGCTCTACACCCCGCGAGCGCGTTCAGAATGAAAACGCGTCACGAATTCCGTGAAAGTGCCCGCGTCCAGTGCAGCGCGCACCTCACTCATCAGCTGAAGGTAGTAGTGCAGGTTGTGCACCGTGGCGAGCATGGGAGCTAGCATTTCTCCGCAGCGCTCCAGGTGGTGCAGGTAGGCGCGGCTGAAGCCTTCGCGACCGCCATCTTTCCAGGCTACACCTGAACTGCCTGCACAGGCGTGGCAGGTGCAGCTTTCGTCAATGGGGCTGGGGTCGTTCTTGTGTCGTGCGTTGCGGATCTTGAGATCGCCGTAGCGCGTGAACAGGTGACCGTTGCGTGCGTTGCGGGTGGGCATGACGCAGTCGAACATGTCTACGCCATGCTGCACGCCGTAGACCAAGTCTTCCGGCGTCCCCACGCCCATAAGGTAACGCGGCTTATTCTCGGGCAGGCGGTGGGGAGTGTAGGCAGTGAGGCGCTGCATGTCCTCCTTGGGCTCTCCGACGCTGACGCCGCCAATGGCATAGCCCGGAAAATCCATCTCGACCAAGGCCTCAAGCGAGGCCTGCCGCAGGTTTTCAAACATGCCGCCTTGCACAATGCCGAACAGCGCGTTCGGATTTTCCAGCCGCTCGAACTCGGCTTGGCAGCGTTTGGCCCAGCGCAGAGAAAGCTCCATGGAAGCCTGCGCCTCGCGCTCAGTCGTGAGTCGTCCCTTGATTTCATAGGGGGTGCACTCGTCGAACTGCATGACGATGTCGCTGTTCAATGTGGTCTGGATCTGCATGCTGATCTCGGGCGTCAGGAACAGTTTGTCCCCGTTGACCGGCGAGGAGAACTTCACGCCTTCCTCGCTGATTTTTCGCATTTCTCCCAGTGACCAGACCTGGAACCCGCCGGAATCGGTGAGGATAGGTTTGTTCCAGTTCTCGAACTCGTGCAGCCCGCCAAACGAGTGAATGATGTCGAGCCCGGGCCGCATCCACAGGTGGAAGGTGTTGCCCAGAATGATTTGCGCGCCCATTTCATGCAGGCTGCGCGGCATCACGCCCTTGACCGTGCCGTAGGTGCCCACAGGCATGAAAATCGGAGTTTCGACTACGCCGTGGTTCAGCGTCAGCCGCCCACGGCGGGCATGGCTGTGAGAGTCTTTGGTCAGCAGATCGAAGCGCAGCATGGGTTCGATTTCAGCTCGCTACAGATTCTTTTCGGGCTGTGACAAGGAAGCCCGGCAATGGCTGCCCACCTTCTTTGCGTAGGCTCGGCAAATCTTCAATGATGACCTCCGAGAAGCCGGCCTGCTCGCACAGGCGGCGAACGGCAGAGGGTTTATGGGCGTAACGCTCGGTAGGTCGAAGAATCATGTCCGGTTCGTCTTCTCCGGCGGCTTCGCAGGAGAAAATAAAGTGACCACCGGGTTTGAGAATGCGCAAGGCGTTCGGAACAACGCTTGAGAGGTCTCCCACATAAACCAGAACGTCGCAGCAGGTGATGGCTTCGTAGTGGTCACTCGGGGTGTCACGAAGTGCGTCGAGCACATTGACCTGATGGAACCGCTCGTACACGTTATGTTGTGCAGCCTTGCGGATCATTTCCTCGGAAAGATCGACGCCGATGATGAAGCCGTCAATGCGGCCAAGGCAGACCCCTACCAGGCCGGTGCCGCAGCCCAGATCGAGCAGGTTGAATTTGCGGTCTGGGTGGGCTTTCAGGAGAATTTCGGCGGCCATTTGCGGCACGCGATATTCCAGATGACGCCACAAGGTGATGTCAAAGTTTTCCGCGAAGCCGTTGAACAGGGCCTTGACGTTTTCCTCGGGCTGAGTGGCGGGCTGCTCTCCTCGCGCCTGGGCCAGCAGGTACTGGTGCGAAGTGTTGCCGGGCTCCAGCTGAAGCAGCGCTTCTGCGTCTTGCCGAGCCTGATCAAGCCGGCCCAGTGCCAACGCAGCCTGGGCGCGCCCGACCAGCGTTTCGGTCTCCCAGGGTTGCTCAAGTACCAGCTCCTCGTACATCGCGAAGGCTTCTTCGGGCTTGCCGAAGGGAAGCAGCTGTTTGGCCAGTAGCGTGCGGAAAAGACGGTCGCGAGGTTTCAGCGAGACCGCCTTGCGCAGCCACGCCACAGTGGCGTTCAGGTCGTTTGCCTGAATGGCAATCCCGGCGGCGCGCCGTACCACGTCCAGATCATCGGGGGCGAGTCGCACGCCTTTGCGCGCCTGGGCCAGCGCTTGCGGGTGTTTCCCCTGGCGCGCGAGCAGCATGGCGAGTTCCATGGTGGCAACATGCCACTCGGGGGCGGCTTTCTGTGCCCGCTCCGCCGCTTGGAGGGCGCCTGTAGCGTTGCCCGCCTTTTCTGCCAGCCGCGAGCCGAGCATGTAGATGCGCGCATCGTCACCATAGCGCTTGCGGGCGTCGGTGAGGGCCTGCGCGGCTGGCGGCAGTTGTCCAGTCGCGATCAGCGCGCCGATGCGTTGAAGTTCCTGGGTCAGGTCGTCGGTAGGAATGGTGTAGTTGCTCATGGGCGCCAGGGGCCAGGGATACCGTTGAGGTCAGGCGCGGCCGGGCGCAGATTTGCGCGGGGCCGGCAAAAAGGGTGATTATCGTGCATCGCACTGCCTGCGTCGGGCCGATCTGTGCGCTTTGGCTCCGGGCAGGGGAAAGTCAAGCCGATGCCTGGCGTCTAACGAGCCACATGGCATCTCCGTAGCTGAAGAAGCGATATTTCTCGCGCACCGCGTGGGCATAGAGGCCCATGACATGTTCGTAACCCGCGAAGGCACTGACGAGCATCATCAGGGTGCTGCGCGGCAGGTGGAAGTTGGTGAGCAGCGCATCGACCACCTGAAAGCGAAATCCGGGCGTAATGAAAATGCCGGTGTCGCCGCTGGCCTCTCCGCTTTGTGCCCAGGACTCCAGCGTGCGCACGCTGGTCGTGCCCACGGCTACCACGCGACCGCCGCGCGCACGGCAGTCGGCGATGGCCGCCTGGGTGGCTTCGGGCACATGGTAGCGCTCGCGATGCATCACGTGCTCCGCGATGTTTTCGGTTTTCACGGGCTGAAATGTGCCGGCGCCCACGTGCAGGGTGACGAAAGCACGCTGTACGCCAGCGGCCTCCAGTTGTGCCAGCATGGCTTCGTCGAAATGCAGCGCGGCCGTGGGGGCGGCCACGGCCCCTGGCTTGCTGGCGAACACGGTCTGGTAGCGCGAGACATCATCCTGCGTGTCGGCATGCGTGATGTAGGGCGGCAGCGGTACGTGGCCGTGCTCCGCCATCAGCGCATAAGGTTCGCACGAAATTCGCAGGTGAAAGAGAGCGCCGTTCGCGTCGGGCCAGCGGCCGAGCAACACGGCTTGCGCGCCACCGGCCAGATGCAACACATCGCCCACGCCCGGCTTCTTGCTCACTTTCATGTGGGCAGCCACTTCGTGGTTCGTCAATACGCGCTCGATGAGCAACTCCAATTTGCCGCCGGTGGACTTTTCTCCGAATAGACGCGCCTTGACCACCTGGGTGTCGTTGAACACGATCAGGTCGCCTTTGCGCATGAGTGTCGGCAGTTCGCGGAACTGGCGATCCACGGGGGCGGAGCCACCGCCGTCAAGCAGGCGAGACCCGCTGCGGTCCGTGGCAGGGTGTTGAGCAATGAGCTCCGGGGGCAGTGCGAAATCGAAATCGCTCGTGGTATGGCTGTGCATGAGGGCAGAATTGTCACATGTCCGATTTGGCCCCTGTTTCCCAACCACCCAAACTCAGTGCGCCGCAGAAGGCGATGCGCAAGCTTGGCCTCACGCGCGACATTGATCTCGCCTTGCATTTGCCACTGCGCTACGAGGATGAGACGCGATTGATGCGCCTTCGAGATGCCAGGCAAGGCGATGTGGTGCAGATCGAGGCAGAGGTCGTTCACGCCGAGGTGAATTTGCGTCCACGTCGGCAATTGCTGGTCACGGTAGATGACGGCAGCGATCAATGCCTGCTGCGTTTTTTCAATTTTTACCCTTCGATGCAAAAGCAGATGGCGGTGGGGGCACGCCTGCGTTTGCGTGGGGAGGTTCGCGGCGGATTGGCCGGCTGGACCATGATGCACCCTGCCGTTCGGTCCGCCGGCGGCCAATTGCCTTCGGCGTTGACGCCGGTGTATCCCACCGTGGCGGCTCTGCCACAGGCGTACTTGCGCAAGGCAGTGCTGGCTGGACTGGCGCGGGCCGATCTGTCGGAAACCATCGCTGGGCCGTGTTTGAGTCAGGTAAAGGAGTTGTCAGCCTGGAACCTTCGGGACGCGCTGACCTTCCTTCATTTGCCCACACCCGACGCCTCGATGTCCCAACTCCAGGACCGTGTCCACCCGGCCTGGCAGCGCCTGAAAGCTGAGGAGCTTCTGGCTCAGCAGCTGTCTCAGCTTCAGGCGCGGCGAGAGCGCGAACACCTGCGCGCGCCTATGTTGCGGGCAGAGCGTGGTGGCTTGCACGAGCAGTTGCTGGCGGCTCTGCCCTTCGGTTTGACCGGAGCGCAGCGCCGAGTGGGGGAGGAGATTGCGCGAGACCTGGCGGCCCAACAGCCAATGCACCGCTTGTTGCAAGGCGATGTGGGCAGTGGCAAGACTGTGGTTGCTGCGTTGGCGGCCGCCATTGCCATGGATGCCGGATGGCAGTGCGCGCTCATGGCGCCAACCGAAATTCTCGCCGAGCAGCACTTCGCTAAACTGACCGAGTGGCTGACACCGCTGCTGCAAGCGCGAGGCCAGCGCGTGGCCTGGCTCACTGGCAGTCAGAAAAAAAGGCCCGTGGCGAGATGCTGGAGGTCATCCGCAGTGGTGAGGCGGCGTTGGTCGTGGGCACTCATGCCGTGATCCAGGAGCAGGTGGTCTTCAGCAAGCTGGGGCTGGCTGTGATCGACGAGCAGCATCGGTTTGGGGTGCAACAGCGGCTCGATTTGCGGCAAAAAATGGCAGGCCCTGAAAACAGCGGGCAACCAGGCGTCATTTTGAACGAACCTCACTTACTCATGATGAGTGCCACGCCCATTCCACGCACGCTGGCCATGAGCTATTACGCCGATCTGGATGTTTCCACACTCGACGAGCTCCCACCGGGACGCACCCCTGTGGTGACCAAGCTCATAGCGGCGCATCGGCGCGCCGAGATCATCGAACGAATTCGCGCGCAGATTGGTTTGGGAAGGCAGGTCTACTGGGTGTGTCCGCTGATCGAGGAAAGCGAAGCGCTTGATTTGCGCAATGCCACGGAGACGCACGAGGAGTTGTCCGTGGCGTTGCCGGGTGTGGTGGTGGGCCTGCTGCATTCGCGCATGCCCGTGGCGGACAAGAAGGCTGTGATGGAGCAATTCACGGCTGGTCAGATGCAGGTGCTCGTGTCCACCACGGTCATCGAGGTGGGTGTGGACGTTCCCAATGCCAGTCTGATGGTGGTGGAGCATGCTGAGCGCTTCGGTTTGAGCCAATTGCACCAATTGCGAGGACGCGTCGGGCGCGGTGCGGCTGCTTCTGCGTGTGTGCTGCTGTACGACGTGCCCGAGGGGGGCGCCTGAGTGAGACGGCGCGCGCACGGCTGAAAGCCATGGTGGAGACCAGCGACGGCTTCGAAATTGCGAGGCGTGACCTCGATATTCGCGGTCCTGGCGAATTCATGGGTTCACGTCAATCCGGCGCGGCCTTGCTGCGCTTTGCAGATTTAGCGGAAGATACGGCTTTGCTCGACTGGGCGCGTCAGGCGGCGTTGACGATGCTCAAGCACCACCCTGGTCTTGCCCGCCAGCACATCGATCGATGGCTGGGGGGAAATCCGAATATTTGAAAGCTTGAGGGCGCAACGCATGACACTGACCGAACTCAAATACATAGTGGCTGTGGCCCGAGAGAAACACTTTGGCAAGGCCGCCGAAGCATGCTTCGTCTCCCAGCCTACGCTTTCGGTAGCTATCAAGAAGCTGGAGGATGAGCTTGAGCTTAAGCTTTTCGAGCGCAGTGCTGGCGAGGTTACCGTGACGCCGCTGGGCGAGGAAATCGTGAGGCAGGCGCAGAGCGTGCTGGAACAGGCTGCCGAGATCAAGGAAATCGCCAAGCGCGGAAAAAGTCCACTGAACGGACCGCTTAGGTTGGGTCTGATCTACACCATTGGTCCGTACCTCTTGCCAGACTTGGTACGCCAGATCATTGAGCGCACTCCCCAGATGCCGCTGATGCTCCAGGAAAACTTTACGGTTCGCCTTCTGGAAATGCTTCGCACGGGAGAGATCGATTGCGCCATTCTGGCCGAGCCGTTTCCCGACACCGGGTTGGCAATGGCGCCGCTGTATGACGAGCCCTTCATGGCGGCGGTGCCGTCCAGCCACCCGCTGGCCAAGGAGTCGTTCGTCAGCACCCAGCAACTCAGGAGCGAGACCATGCTGCTGCTCGGCAATGGCCACTGTTTCCGCGATCATGTACTTCAGGTGTGCCCCGAGTTTGCGCGCTTTTCCAGCGATGCCGAGGGTATTCGCAAGAGTTTCGAAGGCTCCTCGCTGGAGACCATCAAGCACATGGTGGCCGCCGGAATGGGCGTGACCCTCGTTCCTCGGCTGTCTGTGCCCGCCGAAGCGCTGGCGTCGCGTGAATCAGGGGGCAAATCAAAGGCCGCGCACAATGATGAAAGTTTCATCCGATACTTGCCCATCGAAGACGAGGTAACCAACGAACCCCCTATGCGCCGCGTTGTGCTGGCCTGGAGGCGCAGTTTCACGCGCTATGAGGCGATTGCGGCACTGCGCAATGCAATCTACGCCTGCGAGCTGCCTGGAGTTCACCGCCTGTCCTGAGCAAATTCGATGCTGTGTGGTTTGCCCCTCTGGCAGGCTCATACATCGCAGATTTAATGACTGCCCCTTGAATGACTTCTCCCCGTATCGAATCTATTCCCGCCACCCGAAGCCGTCTCTCGCTGTATCTTGATCTGATTCGCTGGAATCGGCCTGCTGGCTGGCTGTTGCTACTCTGGCCTTCGCTGGGCGCACTTTGGCTCGCTAAAGGGGGATTTCCTGGCGTACACCTGCTGATCGTCTTCACGCTTGGCACCATCTTGATGCGTTCGGCAGGCTGTTGCATCAACGACGTTGCTGACCGCGAGTTCGACCGCCACGTCAAGCGCACAGTCAATCGCCCCGTGACCAGTGGCCAACTGGGCGTCAAGGAAGCGTTGGCTGTGGGTGCGGTGCTGGCGTTACTGGCATTCTTCCTGGTGTTGACGACCAACGCACCAACCATTGCGTGGTCGTTTCCTGCGCTGGCCGTGACTGTGATCTACCCCTACGCCAAACGTTACATCTCGATGCCGCAGGCCGTGCTCGGAGTGGCTTTCAGCTTCGGAATTCCCATGGCCTACTCGGCGGTGCTGGCCCAGGTGCCCCTAGAGGCCTGGATACTGCTGGCGGGCAATCTGTTCTGGGTGCTGGCCTACGATACGGAATATGCCATGGTCGACCGCGACGATGACCTTCGGATTGGCATGAAAACCTCGGCCATCACGCTTGGCCGTTTCGACGTAATGGCCATCACAGGCTTCTACTTGGCCTATCTGGCTATCTGGCTGTCAGTGGCCTGGCAGCACGTGCCGGGAACCATCCTGTTGGTGGCTTTTGCGATTGCTTTAGCCCAGGTGGCGTGGCACTACACCCTGATCAAGGACCGCACCCGAGACGGTTGCTTCAAGGCGTTTCGACTCAACCACTGGCTGGGGTTCACGCTGTTTGCTGGCATCGTTATAGCCTTTTCGTGGGCGTGAAGAGCCCAATCGCAGGGCACTCGTTCTACCGCCCGAATTCGTCGCCCAGTTCCACAGCCCGATCGCGCGCAGCCAGCATGGCGCGGATGAAAGCCTCTTTCATTCCGCTGCCTTCCATGGAGGTCAGGGCCGCGTAGGTGGTGCCGCCTTTGCTGGTCACGCGCTCACGCAGCACGGCCAGTGAGTCGGCCGATGCGCCGGCCAGCGCGCTGGCGCCATCGAAGGTGCCTACTGCCAAGCGTCGGGCTTGGGCGGCACTCAGACCCATCTGCTCGCCAGCTTGCTGCATGGCTTCGAGAAAGTAGAACACGTAGGCCGGGCCCGAGCCCGAAAGTGCCGTAACCGCATCCAGTTGCTCTTCGCGCTCTACCCACAGGGCGTCGCCCGTGGTGCGGATCACTTGCTCTGCGCGCGAGCGATCCTGCTCGTTCGCTCCTGCGGTGGCAAACAGGGCAGTCATGCCCTTTCCCACCAGCGCCGGGGTATTGGGCATGCAGCGCACCACGCGCTCGCTTCCGCAAGCGGCGGCAATGCTGCCGGTGCGAATGCCGGCCATCACGCTCAGGTGCACCGCTTTGCCCGCAAAGGGCTTTACGGGGGCGGCTGCCTCGGTGAAGATTTGCGGTTTGACGGCCCACACCAGCAACGCGGCGTCTTGCAGGAAGTCGCCGGCTGATGCTTCCGCCCTCACGCCGTGCTGGGCCATGAGGGCCGTGCGCGTCGCCTCAAAGGGCTCGACCACGCGGATCTGGCTGGGCGCCAGGCCTTGGCGAATCAACCCGCCGATGATGGCGCTGGCCATGTTGCCGCCACCGATGAAGCCGATGGGTTCGTTGAAAGGTGCGCTGGAAGCCATGTGGTGTTCGGGAGAATGTGTGGTGTTGAGTTTGTGTCGTTTGGGCGGGCTCTTAAGCCGTTGTGTGGGCTTTGTCCGCTTCGCTTGTGAACGAATCGGCGAAGAATTCTTCTTCGGGCAGGCCGGCTTTGGTTACATAGTCATGCCGGGCAGAATCGACCACGATCGGTGCCCCGCAGGCGTAAACCTGATAGCCCGAAAGGTCCGGAAAATCTTCCGTCACCGCGCGGTGGACAAAACCGGTGCGGCCGGTCCAGCCGTCTTCGGGCAGCGCATCAGAAACCACCGGCACATAGTGCAGGTGCGGCATTTCGGCCAGGCGATCCTTGATCCAGCTGTCCATGTACAGGTCCTGCGGCCGACGCCCGCCCCAATAAAGCGTAGCCTCTCGCGTAATGCCCATGAACTGCATGTGCTCAATGATGGCTTTGATCGGCGCGAAGCCCGTGCCTGAAGCCAGCAAGATCATGGGTTTGGGTGAATCGTCCCGCAAGTGAAAGCTTCCGTACGGGCCTTCGACTCGCAGGATCTCTTTTTCCTTCATGGCGCCAAACACATGGTCGGTGAACTTGCCCCCAGGCATATGGCGAACATGAAACTCCACAATAGGCGCTCCTGCGCCGCCGCCCGCCGGCTGCTGAATCAGCAGATGCGGCGCATTGGCCATGCTGTAGCTTCTGCGCGCGCCATCGCGCAGAATGAACTCAATGTACTGGCCCGCGTGGTATTGCATCACATCGTTGGCTGGCAATTGCAGTCTGACGGACATCACGTCGTGTGATTTTTTCTCCAGGGAGGCCACTCGAGCCGGCATCTTGCGTATAGGGAAGGCGCCAGCGTGCGTGACTTGGCGCGATTCCAGCACCACGTCGCTCTGTGCCACGCCGCAGCACGTCAGCACGTAGCCCTGGGCTTCTTCTTCCGCGCTCAGTGCTTTATCTTGGTGAGGCCCATGCACCACGGTGCCCGACAGTTTCTTGCACTTGCAAGACCCGCAGGCGCCATCTTTGCAACCATAGGGAAGGCCGATGCCTTGGCGAATGCCGGCGGCAAGCATGGCTTCGCCAGCTTCTGCTTCAAAGCTGCGACCACTGGGCTCAACGGTAATGTGAAATGTCATGGGTTGGTTATCCTTGCGAAATCGCGTTGTTAACGATTGATTGTTCGATTTTGCCTTCAAACCAGAATCCCCTTGGTGCCTTACCGGCACGCTTCAGGCGCCAGCGCATACTGATCGTCGGTTGCGGCGACGTGGGTATGCGTGCGGCAGAGCGCTTGCACCCCCGTCTTCGGGTCATGGCGCTCACCTCCAGCACGGCACGTTTGCCTGCGTTGCGGGCACAGGGTGTCGTGCCTCTGCTGGGAAATCTTGACCGGCCTTCAACGATCGCCCGGCTGGCGGGCCTTGCGACGCGAGTGATTCATCTGGCTCCGCCACCGGGCGAAGGGGAGCGGGATCGGCGAACTTTGGCGCTTGTGCAGGCGATTCGCCGGCGGGCGCTGCCGACGGCCCTGGTGTATGGATCAACCAGCGGTGTGTATGGTGATGCGGGCGGAGCTTGGGTAGCTGAAACCATGGGCGTCAACCCTCAGACAGCGCGCGCCAAGCGTCGGGTGGATGCGGAAGCGCATGTGCGTCTATTGGGGCGTGCGGGAATGCGCGCCAGCATTTTGCGCATACCGGGCATTTATGCGCCTGATCGCGTGGGTGGCACGCCCCGCGAACGCTTGCTGAAGGGCGCGCCCGTGCTTTCGGCGCACGAGGATGTCTTTACCAACCACATCCATGCCAACGACCTTGCGCGAGCCTGTGTGCTCGCCTTGTGGCGGGGGGCGCTCAGCGGGTGATCAACGTCTGCGACGATAGCGATCTCAAAATGGGCGACTACATGGATCTCGCGGCCGACCTCTACCAATTGCCGCGCCCTCCAAGAGTGACCATGGCCGAGGCCATGCAGGCGCTCTCGCCGATGCAACTATCCTTCATGCGCGAGTCGCGTCGGCTGGAAAATCGCCGCATGAAGCGCGAGCTGCGCCTGAAGTTGAACTATCCCACAGTCGCGCAAGGGCTCATTCAAAAGTGAATTGTTTCTACGCGGCGGCATGGAACCCCCGAGGTAGGTGAAGAACCATCTCCGGTGTCTTGGGCACAAGCCGCATCATTCAGCGTGACACACTGAATCTGTCCAACTTATGCTCAAATGACGCTGAACTAGGTTGAACTGGGTCGGAAAGGGTGTTGTTTTGCCGCACCCATGTTTCATGAAAACCCACTCCATGAGGAATTTGATGAGCACCGAGGAAATCCACGCCATTCTTACCATCTGCCTGTTGGCCGCTTACGCCGACGGCGACAAGCATGACCGGGAACGCGAGCAGATCCGTCAAGTGGCCGAGGGTCTGGCGCAAGATCAGTTGATCAATCTTCCCGCCCTCTACCAAGATGTGCTGATGCGGCGGGTGCAACTGGCCGACGTATTGCCCAAACTCCGCAGTAGCGAGGCGCGCCAGCTGGCCTACGAGATGGCTCTGTGCGTGTGCGAGGCAGATGGCCAAGCCAGCGAGCCGGAAAAGGCCTTTCTTGCGCGGCTGCGTGAGGCTCTAGCCCTGGGGAGTGGGCGCGAATCTGCAGAGATCGTCGATCAGGCCGAATCACTGGTCTCGGCACCTTTGGCGGGTACTTCCGTTAAGCCGCCTGAAATGACCGATGTAGGGCTGCCTGCGCCACACCCTCACGCTGTCGATGAGCTCCCCATCGCAGTTGCAGAGCGTCGCCCTGGCAAGCTCTCGGCGGCGGACATGGATCGCAAGATCCTCAATGCGTCTATCCTCAACGGCGCGATCGAGTTGCTGCCAGAGAACCTTTCCACGCTGGCCATCATTCCGTTGCAAATGCGGCTGGTCTATCAGATAGGCCAGAGCTATGGCTACGAGCTGGATCGGGGTCACATCAAAGATCTGCTGGCCACCCTCGGCGTGGGTTTGACGTCGCAATACCTGGAGCAGGCCGGCCGAAAACTGATTGGCAAGCTGCTGGGCAAAGGCATGCTCGGTGGACTGGGCCGACAAGCTGTCAGCAGCGGCATGAGCTTCGCTTCCACCTATGCGCTGGGGCATGTCGCCAACCAGTACTACGCGGGCGGCCGCGCGCTTAGCAAGCAGATGATGCAGTCCGCCTACCAGCATGTGATGACCGACGGTCGCCAGCTGCAGGCGCAGTACTTGCCGCAGATGCAGGAGATGTCCCGTGGCCTGAATACCGGCAAGATTTTGCAGATGGTGCGCGGGGGCTAGTGTCCTATTTTGCGACCCTAGGGTTTTCACTGGGGCTTTCTGGGGAACTGCAACAGCAGGAAGTAGGTCCGTTTTTCTTACAGATTAAGTTTCCGGAGGTTCTTTTGACAATTGCTGCCCTACCTCATGCACTGCGCCGTGCGTTTCTCGCCCGCTCCGGTGCTCTGGTCGCTAGCGGCATGCTGGCATCGCCGGCGCTGTTGGCCCAAACTGCGGGAGGCTCTGGAGTCTATGAGCCCAAGCGCGGACAGGCCGGTAAAGATGTCATCTGGATACCCTCTCCAGACGCGCTGGTCACGCGCATGCTGCGTATGGGGTCGGTCACTCCGAGAGACTACGTGATCGATCTGGGCTCCGGCGACGGCAAGATCGTTATTGCGGCAGCCCGTGAATTTGGTGCGCAGGGCAAGGGAATTGAATACAACCCGAGCTTGGTCGAGTTGTCCAAACAACGCGCTGAAGCAGCGGGCGTGGCGCAACGCGCGGAGTTTGAGAAGGCAGACATCTTCGAGTCAGACTTCTCACGCGCCACGGTCATCACCATGTACTTGCTGCCGCACCTGAACCTGAAGCTGCGGCACCGTATTCTTGCCCTGAAGCCCGGCACGCGTGTGGTTTCGCATGAGTTCCGTATGGGGCGCTGGGTGCCCGACGAAACTTCCCGAGTTGGCACCGCCTCGGTGCACCTTTGGCTGGTGCCCGCCAATGTTGGCGGTGAGTGGGAGCTGACTTTTCCGCAACGCAGTGGCCCGGTCACTGTGACCATGAAGCTCACTCAAACCTTCCAGAATTTCATTGGTGATGTGGTTTTCCGGGAATTCAGCACCGGCGTGCGCGAGCCAAAGGTTGCAGGTGATCGGATGCACTTCTCATTGACTGACGAAGACGGCCTTCTGCGCAGATTCGAAGGGCAAATCGCCGGCAACCGTATCACCGGCTCAGTTTTCGAGGGCGCAACGCGAGCGCCCTTTACCGCACGCAGGCTGGGCGATGCGCCCGCCATTGGTGGCTCCGGACCTGCGCCCGAGGGCGAGGCCGAATCGATTTCGGCAGAATGACGCCCCCGCTCAGCGAAGCCGCCCAACCGCAACCTACCATTCGGTTGCGTGAGGCCGTGGCGATCATCGTCGGGATTGTGATTGGCGCGGGGATCTTCAAGGCCCCCTCACTGGTCGCGCAATTCACCGGCTCCATGGGCTGGATGCTGGCCGCCTGGGTAGCAGGAGGCATAATCTCCTTCATTGGAGCACTTTGCTATGCCGAACTGGCGGCGACCTGGCCCCACGCGGGGGGTGACTATCACTTCCTGCACCGTGCCTATGGCCGCCACATGTCTTTTCTTTTTGCATGGGCGCGTTTCTCAGTCATTACCACCGGTTCGATCGCGTTGCTGGCTTTCGTCTTCGGCGACTACATGACCGCTTTGGTACCCCTGGGGGTGTACAGCTCAGCGATCTGGGGTGCGCTGGCGGTTCTGGTGCTGACCTGGGTTAACGGGCGCGGCATTCACGCAGGTGCTGGCACGCAAAGCTGGCTGACGATGGCAGAGGTCCTGGGTTTGGTGCTGATCATCGCCGCCGGGCTCTGGCTGTGGCAGGCGGGAGCGGGGCAACCCATGGTGCCACCACCCGCGGAGGCAGTCAGTGCCTCAGGGCCGCCGGACATGGCCATGCTGGGCTTGGCCATGGTTTTCGTGCTGCTCACCTACGGTGGCTGGAACGAAGCCGCCTATCTGAGCGCCGAGTTGCGGGGCTCACGCCGGCGGATTCTGCATGCGCTGGTCATCAGCATCACGCTCATCACGGTACTTTATCTGGCTGTGAACCTGGCCTACGCCTACGGCCTGGGCATTGAGGGCATGGCCAAAAGCCAGGCCGTTGCGGCTGACCTGTTGCGTGTGGCCTTTGGGCGTACCGGGGAGACGCTGATCGCCGTAGCTGTTGCCGTGGCGTCCTTGACATCCATTAACGCCACCATGATCGTCGGGGCGCGCACGAATTTTGCCGTGGGCCGTGACTGGCCGGCCTTGCACGCGCTGGGTCGGTGGCACCCGGTACGGGGTGTCCCCACGGCGGCACTTTATGCTCAATCGGGCTTCGCGCTGGTCTTGGTGGCTTTCGGCGGCAGCCTGCGCGGGGGCTTTCAGACCATGGTCGACTACACGGCACCGGTCTTCTGGACCTTTTTCTTCCTCTGCTCCGTGGCCCTGATCGTGTTGCGCGTGCGGGAGCCGCAAACACCCAGGCCATTCAAAGTGCCTCTTTACCCCGTGCTGCCGCTGCTGTTTTCGGCAGTGTGTTTGTACATGCTGTGGTCTTCGCTGGTTTATGTGAAGGCTGGTGCTCTGGCCGGCGTCGGTGTGTTGATCGTGGGCGGAGCGTTGCTTTGGGCACTAGAGCGTGCGCCAAGGCCCGAAGCCACCCGACGGGATTCGGTGACCTGAAGACGCGCATCGTTGTATCTGCGGCTTTGGTAACAAAGCCTGTTTACACGCCCGGCGCTTTATCAAGCAGCCGGGCTTTTTCATATTTGCTGTACGCCATGGAATAAAACCATCCGCAAGTCTGTTTACCGTAGGTCCACTTCAAGGAGAGACATCGTGATTCGGATTGCTTCGCGTTCGATACTGGCATCTACCCTGCTGGCAGCCTGTTCGTTGGTTCAGGTGGCCTATGCACAGTCTCCAGCCACAGCGATGGATGGTGTGCTGGTCGGCCCCAATCAAATGACACTGTATGTGTTTGATCGGGATACGGCTGGCTCGGGCAAAAGTGTATGCAATGGTGGCTGCGCCACCAATTGGCCACCACTGGCCGCACCATCGGGCGCTGCCGCCATGGGAGACTGGGGCATCGTGACCCGTGATGACGGCAGCAAACAATGGGCCTACAAAGGGCGTCCGCTCTACTATTGGGCCAAAGATTCCAAGCCCGGCGATAAGACGGGCGACGGATTCGCCAACAATACTTGGCATGTCGCCAAGCCTTGAGCCAAGTCATTAGCCAAGCCCTGAGCCAAGCGCTGATTTAGGTTGAGTGAACGTCGACGCTGCCATCGCCCACATTCCCCGTCTGCGCCGTTATGCGCAGGCGCTGGTGGGCGATGCTGTGCGTGCCGACGATCTTGTGCAAGACACGTTGGAGCGGGCTTGCCAGAAATGGGCGCTCTGGCATCCTCCCGCTACCGCATCCAGCTTGAGTAGGCGAAGCCGGGCACGCTACCCGCGCGCCGCCCCAACAAGCCACAGTGGTGAGGCCCTACCCGGTCATAGGCGAGTGTATGGCAGGCCAAACACCGGGCATAAATCTGCTCGCCGCTCAAGGTGCTTGGCGCCGCTTCTGACGCAGTCGTGGCAACGAGCAAAGCGCCCACCAACAGGCAGTGCTTGATGGTCATGATACGAACGCCGAGGGTACCGGGGCTTCGCCGACCGCCTGACGCAGTACGGCCCAGCGCATGGCTTCATCGCCCAGGATGCTGGCTGCGGCCTTGGACAGATCGCGGTTTACAAATAACGGCACCGCACCCAGGTATGCGCTGACGGCCCCTTGTTCCAGCTTGGCGGCGAAGCGCAGCACGTCTTCCTGAGAATTAAGCTGATCGACCGGAAAGTTATAAGCGCTCTTGGCGCTGACAGGTTTGCCGCCGAGCTTCTCTATCGTCTTGGCCAGCAAGTCGGCATGCGCCTTGTGATGACCCTGGAAGGTAACAGCCAGATCAAGTGCTGCCTTTTGCAGTAGCTTGCTTTCGGCGCCTACCTGATAGTTTGATGGTGAACGATGCAATCGCATCGTGGTAGCCGTACTTTCACGGCTCACAGGTAGCGA
Organism: Ottowia caeni; assembly: GCF_050821495.1. Lineage (GTDB taxonomy): Bacteria > Pseudomonadota > Gammaproteobacteria > Burkholderiales > Burkholderiaceae_C > Ottowia > Ottowia caeni. Next base: position 1,330,584 of record NZ_CP151080.1, read on the forward strand.
GCGCTAAGAACCTGTTCACGATCTATTGATCGGCGCAAACCCTGCTTACTACGATTCGGTGTCAACCATCGTGATGATGGATCCCCTGGCCAGCGCGCTTGGTTCTGCGGAAAACGGCTTGCTGGAATAATCCTACGTTGATTCAGTCCAGTTGACTGGTCACTCATGCCCCGCGGTGGCGGGCACTGAGCGGCCGTGATTCTCGCTGGTCCCGAGCAGACTCTGCACGTCGGGCCAGGTCTTTCGCGCGTGACTGCTGCGATGCTTTTTTTAAGGATAGAAATGATTGATGCACTGATCGCCGGAAAACTATACGGAACCGCTGAACAACGCACCGGAAAATCCGACAAGCCCTTCACAGTGTGCAAGGTGCGCGCTTCCGCTGGAGACGGCGAGCCACTGTTCGTGAATGTGATTGCCTTTACGGATTCCGTGCAGGCGACACTGCTGGCGTTGGGTGATGGCGACAGCGTGGCGCTATCGGGCGAGCTGACGCCGAAAGTCTGGACCGACAAGGAGGGGCAGGTCCGCCCCAGCGTCGATCTGGTAGCGCATGCTGTGGTGACCGCCTACCACGTCAGTAGAAGGCAGCGGGCGGTTCAAAATGATGGACCGCATAGGGAGGCGCATTGAAGACCCCCAAGGACTCAGGCAAGCATGAGTCTGATGTAGGCTAACCACCTTCAACCCATACCAAGCAATCAGCAGCGGCCCTTCTTCGCCTGCCCGGGCGGGCAGCCATGCGGGTGTTCCTTCTTCGCGCCCGGATAGTTGTCGTGATGGCCGTGATACACGGCGCAGCCCGACAGAGCGAACGCGGCAAAAGCAATGGCAAATAGTGTTTTCATGGTTCTTGGCGAGTTCATGGATCAGAAACCCTGGGCTATTGATCAGAATGCTATTTTCTGCAGGCGCACCTGATATTCGCACGCTTAACAGTAACAGGCTGACGATAAGTGCAACGGAACGTTCCGTGCGTGCGTGAAGCGCGTGAGCCTGCGCGTGACGTTCCATCGAGATGGCCTGGAAGAGCCGCAAAAAAAACCGCGCTACCTTTTGGATAGCGCGGTTTGTTTGTGTTTGGTGGTGGGACGTGAAGGATTCGAACCTTCGACCTACGGATTAAGAGTCCGCTGCTCTACCAACTGAGCTAACGTCCCATCTCTTACTCGTTTCCGTGCAAGTTAGGATGAAAAAACCGCGCTATCTTTTGAAGAGCGCGGTTCTTTTTTGTTTAGTGGTAGGACGTGCAGGATTCGAACCTGCGACCAACGGATTAAAAGTCCGCTGCTCTACCAACTGAGCTAACGTCCCACTCTCTCACTCGTTTCCGAGTAAGCCTCGAAGTATAGCGCGTTTTTTTAGGATTTCAAATTCTCTGAGTTATTTTGTTCAAAATCCATCCGGCAGCGCACAAGCCGAAGGTGGCTGTAACGGCTACTGTGGAGCCGTATCCGTGGCAATTCAGGCTGCCGTCGGACTGCTCACTCTCGCAGGCTGCAGGGGGCTGTGCCACGCTTTCGCGGCTGAAGACACAGTCCACGCCTATGCGTCGGCCAGGGGAGGGCGCGTTGTGCTCGCGGCGCAGGCGATAACGCACTTGCGCCAGAAGGGGGTCATGCGTGACGTCGGCAATGTCGGTTATTTCTACGCGGTCGCCGCGCAGCTTGCCTCCGGCCGCGCCTACGCTAATGAAGCAGTGTCGTCCTTGTCGCGCCCATGCCGCCATGGCCACTTTGGCGGCCACCTGATCGCATGCGTCTATGACCGCGTCAACCGATGAAGGCAGAATTTTCGGCCAATTGCCGGGTTCGACAAACTCGTCGATGGTGTTCACGACGCAGCCCGGGTGAATTTGAGCAATACGGTCTTTCATGGCCTCGACCTTGGCCTGGCCCAGCGTTCCAGTCAGGGCATGAATCTGCCGATTGACGTTCGATTCTGAAATATGGTCGAGGTCGATCAGCGTGATCTCGCGCACGCCGCTGCGGGCCACGGCTTCAGCAGCCCAGGAACCCACCCCGCCAATACCAACGATGGCCACATGCGCCGCGCGAACCCTACGGGCGCCCTCCGGGCCATACAAGCGGCTGAGGCCGCCAAAGCGTCGTTCCAGATCGGGAGATGAATCCATGTGGGTGTCGGCGGGGGAAAGCATGATGGAGACGGATTCTATTGATTGCGTCTTTTGCTGCGCATACGACTTCGCCAACCGGCGGCAGAGCGGACGGATGGGTTCGCGGATGTGTCTGCACGCTACCACAAGGCTAAAATCATGGTTTCCTTGCCCGTTGCTCCTAGGCATTGCGGGCTATGTCAATTGCGGTTACGCCGCCCTCCGCCATGTCTGAACAGCAGCTCTCGCAGCCGGGCCTTGCCGCCCTGTCCAAATCTTTTGATCCCGCCGCCGTCGAATCGCGCTGGGGCCCCACGTGGGAGCAGCACGGCCTGGGCCGAGCCGGTTATCGCGGCACGGGCCAGCCCAGCGACGAGGCAGCCGCCAAGGGCGATAACTTTGCCATTCAGCTGCCGCCACCCAATGTCACGGGCACGCTGCACATGGGGCATGCGTTCAACCAGACCATTATGGACAGCCTCACGCGGTATCACCGCATGCTGGGCTTCAATACCGTCTGGGTCCCGGGAACCGATCACGCTGGCATTGCCACGCAGATTGTCGTAGAGCGGCAGTTGCAAGAGCAAAAGCAAAGCCGGCACGACCTGGGGCGCAAGAATTTCGTCGCCCGCGTGTGGGAATGGAAAAAGCAGTCAGGCGACACCATTACGCAGCAAATGCGCCGCATGGGCGCCAGCGTCGATTGGGGTCGTGAATACTTCACCATGGACGACAAGCTCAGCAAGGTCGTCACGGAAACGTTCGTGCAGCTCTTCGAGCAAGGCTTGATCTACCGCGGCAAGCGGCTGGTCAATTGGGATCCGGAGCTAAAAACGGCCGTGAGCGATCTCGAGGTGGAGAGCGAAGAGGAAGAGGGCTTCCTATGGCACATCGCCTATCCGCTTTCCGATGGCAGTGGCCAGCTGGTGGTGGCTACCACCCGGCCCGAAACCATGCTGGGTGACGTGGCTGTAATGGTCCACCCGGAAGATGAGCGCTACAAGCACTTGATCGGCCGGCAGGTCAGGCTTCCTCTGGTGGGGCGTGAGATTCCCGTCATCGCTGATGACTACGTTGACAAGGAATTCGGCACAGGGGTTGTCAAAGTGACACCGGCACACGACGCCAACGACTACGCGGTCGGACAGCGCCACGGGCTGCCAATGATCGGCGTGCTCACGCTGGATGCCGCCATCAACGACAACGCACCCGAAAAGTATCGCGGCCTCAACCGCTTTGAGGCGCGCAAAGCCGTGGTAGCTGATCTGCAGGCGCTGGGTCTGCTGGTAGAAACGAAGAAGCACCGGCTGATGGTGCCGCGTTGTGGTCGTACAGGGCAGGTCATTGAACCCATGCTGACCGACCAGTGGTTCGTGGCCATGAGCAAGCCTGATGAAACCGGCAAGAGCATTGCGCAGAAGGCGATCGACGCCGTGCAGTCTGGCCAGGTTCGCTTTGTGCCAGAGCAATGGGTCAATACCTATAACCAGTGGATGAACAACATCCAGGACTGGTGTATCAGTCGCCAGCTATGGTGGGGCCATCAGATTCCGGCCTGGTATGGCGACAACGGCGCCATCTTCGTGGCTCGTAGTGAAGAAGAAGCGCGTTCCAAGGCCGCGCAAGCCGGGTACACCGGCCCGCTCACGCGCGATGAAGATGTCCTCGATACCTGGTATTCCTCCGCGCTGGTGCCTTTTTCCTCTCTCGGCTGGCCAGAAAAAACGCAGGATCTGAGCCTTTATCTGCCCAGCAGCGTGCTGGTCACTGGTCACGACATCATTTTCTTCTGGGTAGCCCGGATGATCATGATGACGACGCACTTTACCGGCCAGGTACCGTTCCGTGATGTGTACATCCACGGTCTGGTGCTGGACGCGCACGGCAAGAAAATGAGCAAGTCCGAGGGTAACGTGCTGGACCCGGTTGACTTGATCGACGGTATTTCGCTGGAGCCTTTGCTGCAAAAGCGCACCACCGGCCTGCGCAAGCCAGAAACCGCACCCAAGGTTCGCGACAACACCAAGAAAGAGTTCCCTGAGGGTATTCCAGCCTACGGTGCCGATGCGTTGCGTTTCACCTTTGCCGCCATGGCCACATTGGGGCGCACCGTCAACTTCGACAGCAAGCGCTGCGAGGGCTACCGCAACTTCTGCAACAAGCTCTGGAACGCCACCCGCTTCGTGCTGATGAACTGCGAAGGGCATGACTGCTCCGCGTCGGAAGACATCGCCGCTCATCGCTCTCCCGCCGACCGCTGGATCATCAGCCGTCTGCAAAAGACCGAGGCCGATATTGCCAAAGGCTTTGCCGACTACCGTCTCGACAACGTGGCCAACACGATCTACGACTTCGTCTGGAACGAGTTTTGTGATTGGTACCTCGAAATTGCCAAGGTGCAGATCCAGACTGGCAGTGCAGAGCAGCAGCGCGCCACACGCGGCACGCTCGTGCGCGTGCTTGAGGTCATTTTGCGTCTGGCGCATCCGATCATTCCTTTCGTGACCGAATCGCTTTGGCAAACCGTTGCACCCGTGGCGGGGCAAGCTGGCGACTCCATCGCTATATCGCCTTATCCGGTGGCGAATGCAGCCCGCATGGATGCCGAAGCCGAGGAGCAAGTTGCAAAACTAAAGCGCGTGGTTGAGGCCTGCCGCAACTTGCGTGGCGAGATGGGTGTGTCCCCTGCCCAACGCATGCCCTTGTACGTTCTGGGCGATGCTGCCTTCATGCGGGCCAACGCGGCGCTGCTACAGGCGCTGGCGAAGCTGAGCGAAGTCAAGGTATTCGACGAAGAGGGCGCTTGGCAGGCTGCCGCTCAGGCAGCTCCGGTGGCGGTGGTCGGTGATGCCCGTCTGGCCCTGTTCATGGAGGTCGACATCGAAGCTGAGAAAGCACGTCTGGGCAAGGAAGCCGGTCGTCTTGAGGGCGAAATCGCCAAAGCCAGCGGCAAGCTCGGCAACCAGGCCTTCGTTGCAAAAGCACCTCCCGCTGTGATCGAACAAGAGAAGAAACGCATGGCTGATTTCAACGCGTCGCTGGAAAAAATTCGCGGCCAGCTCGCACGCCTGGGGTGAACCTAGATCCGGCAGTTGACCGCTTGAAATCTTCAGGAAAGCCGCATGAACACTCAATTTCTATGCTCCGATAACGCTCACCCGTTAGGTGAGAGCGCTACGCACCCGATCAGGCCGCCCTCGGGTGCGCTGGCCGCGTTGCTCGTCCTTGCAGGCTCGAGCCTGCCGCGTCCTCGCGCCTTGCCAGCGCTCCCGATGACGACCTGCTCGGGCGCGTCCAACTGCCGGATCTAGGTTGAATCCAGCCAGAAAAGCCGTCACCGTCTACCAGTTGACACCATCACCAGACCCTTCAACTATGTCTATCAACAGCCAGGTCACCACCGCCGTTTTTCCTGTTGCAGGATTGGGCACACGCTTTCTTCCGGCCACCAAAGCCAGCCCCAAGGAAATGTTGCCCATCGTGGACAAGCCGCTGATCCAGTACGCGGTGGAAGAAGCCTACGCTGCCGGCGTGCGCCACATGGTGTTCGTCACGGGGCGAAGCAAGCGAGCCATCGAGGACCATTTCGACACCGCCTACGAGCTTGAAAGCGAACTTGAAGCCGCAGGCAAGTCAGAACTGTTGTCGGTCGTGCGTGCCGTGCAGCCGGACGACATGGTCTGTACCTACGTGCGCCAGGCCCGCTCGCTGGGTTTGGGTCATGCGGTGCTTTGCTCCGCGCACATCGTGGGCGACCAGCCGTTTGCCGTGTTGTTGGCCGACGACCTGATGGTGGGACCGAAGGGTGGCCCCGGAGTCCTGACCCAAATGGTGCACGCCTTCGGTGCGCTGGGCCGCTCGGTGCTGGCCGTTCAGGAGGTGCCTGAAGATCAGGTGCGGCGCTACGGCATTGTGGCGGGTCAGGCCGCGGGCGAACGCTTGATCAGCATTGACCGCATCGTCGAAAAACCCGCGCCGGCGGATGCTCCTTCACGCATGGGCGTAGCGGGGCGGTACATTCTCACGCCACGTATTTTTGATGAAATCCGCAATCAGCCGCCGGGGGCTGGAGGTGAAATCCAGCTGACCGATGCCATTGCGCGCCTCATGGCCAAAGAGCGCGTTTATGCCTATCAGTATGAGGGTAAGCGCTACGATTGCGGTAGCAAAGATGGCTTCTTGCAAGCCACTGTGGAACTCGCTCTGCAGCACCCGCAAATGGGCGAAACATTCCGCGAGTACCTCAAGGCGCTTGAGCTTTAAGGATGCCCTGCACAACTCCCTGCGGTCGGTAGCAGCACGGCCTCGGGCGATCCGCTGCGTTGCTTTTCTTGCCAATAGCTGGGCTATTGGCTGCAAAATGACGCCTTGCGCCTCATCCCGATCCGCACTACCACCGACTCGCGAGGGTTATGCAGGGCATCCTTAAGTCTCGCAGGCAGCCTGGCTATCGCCTCTGCAGCACGTGGATGAATTCGTCACCCACAGTCAGCTGCTCTACCAGTTGATGGCCGGTTTGCTTGCAGAAGGCCTGAAAATCCCGCACCGAGCCGGTGTCAGTGCAGATCACTTTCAGCAACTGGCCGCTCTGTAGTTCGGCCAGGGCCTTCTTGGCCTTGAGGATTGGCAGCGGGCAATTCAGGCCGCGCGCGTCTACTTCCTTGTCGATATTCATGTGTCATACCCACGGCGCTTTGTTAAGGGCGCCTGCGTTCGGCATTTTCTTCTGCTGTAAAAAACACGGGCTCGTGCCCGCGTGTGCGGAGCCAGTCCGCCAGCGCGTAACCCGTGCCGGCGGGCCAGCATTTCAGATCGGCCAGGTCGTAAAGTCGGTAGTCGACCAATTCCGGTGAAAGACGAACCTCGCCCTCAGCCACTACATGGTAGGCGATGATGACTTGGTTCATCCGAAGAAACTCATAGGCCCCCACTAAATTCGTGGACAGGACATCCAGATTGGTTTCTTCCTTCACCTCGCGCGCGATGCCTTCCTGCGGAGATTCGCCTGCCTCCATGAAGCCGGTGATCAATGCGTACATCTTGCCGGGCCAGGCGGCATTGCGCGCCAGCAGTACTTTGCCGTCGATCTCGACGATGGCCGCCAGCACCGGCACCGGATTGTTCCAGTGTGTGAAATCGCAAGCCGGGCAACGCAGCCGCGCCTGCGGGCCGCTGTCTTCTTCGAGCGTGATCATCGACAGGGGCGTCGCACACTGAGGGCAAAAATTCCAGTCGGCCATTTTTTATTGGTGGTAGGGAAGAGGCAGCCTCAGGCTGGAAATACGCCGGTGGACAGATAGCGGTCTCCGCGATCGCACACCACGAACACAATGGTGGCATTTTGCTCGCGCGCGGCAATCTGCTGTGCCACCCAGGCTGCTCCCCCGCGGAAACGCCCCCAAAAATACCTTCTTCACGCGCCATGCGTCGGGCCATTTCCTCCGCGTCCGACTGCGTCACAGCCATTTCTTCGTCCACCTGTTGGGCGTCGTAGATTTTCGGAAGGTATTCTTCTGGCCACTTCCGAATACCGGGAATGCGAGACCCCTCGGCTGGTTGGGCGCCAATGATCCGTACTTGCGGATTTTTCTCCTTCAGGAAGCGGGAAACGCCCGTGATGGTTCCTGTGGTGCCCATTGCGCTGACGAAATGCGTAATGCGGCCGCCGGTTTGTTCCCACAATTCAGGGCCGGTAGTTTCGTAATGGATGCGCGGGTTGTCGGCATTGGCGAACTGATCAAGCACCACGCCCTTGCCTTGGGACACCATCTTGTCGGCCAGGTCACGCGCGTATTCCATTCCTCCAGAACGGGGGTCAGGATCAGTTCCGCGCCAAATGCCTTCATGGTCTGTGCGCGTTCCACTGACAGGTCTTCCGGCATGATCAGCACCATGCGGTAGCCTCGAATCGCTGCAGCCATGGCCAGAGCGATCCCGGTGTTGCCGGAAGTGGCTTCGATCAAAGTGTCGCCAGGCTTGATTTCTCCGCGCTCTTCTGCGCGTCGAATCATCGATAAAGCTGGTCGATCCTTCACGGATCCGGCAGGATTGTTGCCCTCCAACTTCGCCAGCAGGACGTTGCCGCGAGCTAAATTGTCTTGTGCATCAATGCGTTGCAACCGCACCAACGGCGTGCGTCCAATTGCGTCTTCGATCGTCAGGTAGTTCATGTCTTGAAATGTGCCATAATTTGCAGCTGTCGCTGTCGCTACACGGTTATTGGTGGAATTTCAGGCGGTAAACCTGAAATTTACTGTACCCGTGATCCAGTGGTGGTGGTCGCCTAAGAGCTTAAGCCTTTGAGAAATTCTGCAGGCTCATGCTCGTCAAGTTTTGGCAGGCGCCGTCAGCATAGTGCTCACAAGGCAGTGAAGCAAATAATGTAAAATTAGAGGCTTCAATACCCGCCCGGGTGGTGAAATTGGTAGACGCGCCGGACTCAAAATCCGGTTCCGAAAGGAGTGTCGGTTCGATTCCGACCCCGGGCACCAGTCGCTTTCGCAATGAAAGTGATTCCAGGCTTCCGAGATAGTCTGCAGGCATCTGGATGAAATGCATTCCACGAGGCAGGTTCTTGGTAAGACTACTCCAGTGCTGTGGCTTTGTTCGCGCAATGCATACACGGCATTTTTACGTTGTGCCGCAAGCGAGCGTGCCTAGTGCATTGCCTTGAGCGAGGCCAGCATCAAATGCGACCAATTCTGATCGTATAAAGCAACCATTACATCACTGCATGCATCGCCTGCTTCGGGCGGCGAATTTTGGCGTACAGCTTGGCCGTTTTCAAGTGTTCCCAGAAGCTCTGGGGCGGCGCGTACCCGCGGTTGCTTCCCCTGTTTGTCGATAAGCGTATGCCCCAGTCGCGCAAAGCATCCTGGACTCCACAAATGGTTGGGCGCATCGGGGTTGATCCAGTGGTGCGCCGGATCGGATCCCACGGGCATTTTTTGCTTGCCCCTGGTGGTCACGACGAATTTTTGCTCGGCCTTGGTGCGCAATCCATGCTGTTGAATCAGGCGGCGCATCTGCTTCAAGCGCACCCGTATGCGCGGGGGCGAGCAATTCCTTGCGCGCTCGGCCAGCAGTGTTCCTGCTTGACCACAGGATAGGGGTCAGGCGCCAGCAGGGCCACATCGCTGTTGTGCACATCCATGATGTCTGCACTCAAACGTGCAGACTCCGTTCGCTCGGGCGTTACCAATAAACGCTGGCCACCCTTGCTGATCAAATCACCGTTGCGTTTTCGGCTAACCCCGGGACCAAAGCTCGATCTGGGGGCTAGCTCCCTAGCGATTGACTCTCTCTGATGCGGCGGAGCACCTCAAGTTCGCATTCCTGCGCGTACTTCTCAAGTGCTTGGTCGCCGGAAAGCCTTCGTTCCTTGTACGTATTTGAACAAATGACAAGAACTGCATTGGTCCGCGTATACCTCGCCGATTGAAAAATGGTGCAGGGTCACGCGATCAGCTGACTGCCACTGATCTTGGTGGGGAGTCATCTGTGCAAGTCATTCCAGATATAAAAGGTATTTTAGAACTAATGATTGTCAACTTGGCTGTTGTAAGTATTTCTTTAGTTCTCATAAAGAAGTTGGCAAAAGAGTGGTTTTCTATGGAACTAATGTTGTCTTGCAGTTACCCATTGATTGGAATGTGCTGTGCCGCAGGTTTTCGTTGCCGTCAGATTCTAGGGAAGGTGTTCAAAACTCTGGCGGGAAGCGCGGGCCGATGCCAGGGATGCAGCGCAAGGCGGATTTTGTTGCCAATAGCCCAGCTATTGGCGATGAAAGCCAACGCAGCGATGCGCCCTGACATCTGATTCGCGCGTCGTCACGAGTTTTGAGCACCTTCCTTAAGTCAATTTGTAGACCTCTCTTTCCAAAAAATGAAATCAAAGAATTTGCTCGGAATTGCAGCGCTGCTCGCTGCCGTTTTTCTCTCTGCTTGTGGAGGAGGTGGTGATGGCGGAGATCAATCAGGGACTCCTCCAGCTGGCTCCACTCCCCCAATATCCACTCCCCCCGTAGTGGAGTGGTCCAACGCCCCTCCGGTAGCTAACGCCGGAGTCAGTCGGGAGGTTCCTACTGGGGTGAGGGTGAGTCTCAATGGCAGCGCAAGCGCGGGATCAAACGGTGAGCCGTTGACTTATAAGTGGAGGCTAACGTCTGTTCCTGCAGGTAGCACCGCGGTGCTGCAGGGTGCCGAGACAGAGCAGCCAAGCTTTTTTCCAGAACTAGATGGCCAATACGTTGTAAGTCTGATCGTCAATGACGGTCAAGTCGATAGCGCACCTGCCACCGTGGCTGTTTTAGCCTCTAGCGGGAATATAGCGCCGACTGCAAATGCTGGTATGAGTCAATACGTGCAGCCTCAGACCAGCGTCACTTTGGACGGCAGCGCGAGTGCTGATGCCAATGGTGATCCCTTGACCTACCGCTGGTCGATGACCTCCAAACCTGAGGGCAGTGCCGCAAGTTTGTCATCGAGTGCGGCAGTACATCCGACCTTCGTTGCTGACAAGGAGGGTGAATACGTTGTGAGCTTGGTGGTCAATGACGGTACGGTCGACAGTGAACCGGCTGCCGTTACGGTGAATGTCTCCACATCAAGCCTGACCCTCTACTCCATTCACGACGTTTTTGGGGTGTATGAGCAGCTTGAGGCGTTGCCGTACAGTGGTCGTCCAAATTACCGACAAACAATTGTTTGTGCACCGTCGGAATGCAAGCAAACCTTCACTGTTGGCAAATTCAGGCTCGTCGCAACAGGTCAGAACTACACCATCACGAACTTGGTCGCGGAGAAACTATCGGCCTCTACTATCCGGCCCGCGTTCACTGGATTGGCAAACAATCAAGTTATCGCCAGTGGGACTTCAGTAGTGTTCGAGCTTGGAGGGGGCTGCACGTATCAATCGGGGGGAGCTGCGCTGTTAACGGGTATGGCGCTGTTCGCTATCGGTTTACCATCAAGGAAACCGGGCAAACGTTTGTCTTAGACGCGCTCGAACTCTAGTTTGCTTTCGTAGTGCTGCCCCGAAGAGGCCGCACTACGACCGTCTAAGGTGGCGAAACATCCCTAGACGCCAACAATGACGTGCTTTCGAAGGGGAAAGCAAGGTTTCGGTTGTGACGAAGTAAATCTAGCGGTTACGCTTACGGCCATGGACTACCTCCTAGCGCTCGATCAAGGCACCACCAGTTCCCGCGCCATTGTCTTTGACCGCCACGGCCACGTGGTGGCGCAGGCCCAGCGTGAATTCACGCAGCATTTTCAGAGGCCTGGTTGGGTTGAACATGATGCGCAGGAAATCTGGGTGTCACAACTCGGTGTGGCGCGCGAATGCCTGCAGAAGTTGAGTGAACAGACCGGCCACGCGGCGGGAGGCGCCAAAATCAGGGCGATCGGTATTACCAATCAGCGCGAAACCACGGTGCTATGGGACCGCGCGACCGGCCGCCCAGTCGCTCCCGCCATTGTCTGGCAAGACCGCCGCACCACCGCCCGTTGCGAAGCGCTGCGCCGCGCGGGCAAGGCAGGCCTCATTCAGCGCAAAACCGGCCTGGTTCTAGACGCCTACTTTTCCGCCACCAAGCTCGAATGGCTTCTCGATCATGTGCCCGGGGCGCGCGCACGGGCGCAAGCGGGTGAAGTGGCCTTCGGCACCGTCGATAGTTGGCTCATCTGGAACCTGACCGGGGGCAAGGTGCACGCCACCGACGTCAGCAATGCGTCGCGTACCCTGCTCATGAATATTCATACTCTCGAGTGGGACGAAGAGTTGCTGCGGCTTTTCAATGTTCCGCGCACGGTGCTGCCGCGCATCGTGCCCTCCAGTGGCGTACTGGGAGAAACGCAGCCCGAATGGCTCGGGGAGTCGATTCGGATCGCAGGGGTGGCAGGGGACCAGCAGGCCGCCACCTTTGGTCAGGCGTGCTTTGCTCCCGGCATGGCCAAAAATACCTACGGCACCGGCTGCTTCATGCTGATGAACACGGGTGACTCAGCCGTGGCAAGCCGCAACCGGTTGTTGACCACGGTGGGGTGGCAAGGTCCCTACGAGGCGGGTGCGCGACGTACGGCATATTGCCTGGAAGGCTCGGTCTTCATGGCCGGCGCTACCGTCCAGTGGTTGCGCGACGGCCTGCAGCTCGTTCAGAGTACCTCTGAAGTAGAGGCGCTGGCGTCCAGTGTGCCGGACACCGGTGATGTTTTTCTGGTGCCGGCATTTGCAGGTCTCGGGGCGCCCGATTGGGACGGAAGTGCCCGAGGCACCCTTGTGGGGCTGACCCGCGGGACCACTCGAGCGCACATTGCACGTGCCGCGCTGGAGGCCATCGCACTGCAATCAGCCGATCTGTTTGCCGCCATGACGCGGGACGCCGGAATCGCGTTGACCGAGTTAAGGGTCGATGGTGGTGCCAGCCGAAACAATCTTCTAATGCAGATGCAAGCCGATTTTCTGGGTGTGCCAGTGGTGCGGCCACTTGTCACCGAAACCACGGCATTGGGCGTGGCCTACCTGGCGGGCCTGGCGGTTGGCACATGGGCCGATGGCGCTGACATTGGCCAGCACTGGACTGTTGATCGGCGGTTTGAGCCAAGCCTGACCGAGCCCGCGCGTCGCGCCCGACTGGCTCGTTGGCGCGAGGCGGTAGAGCGATCGAAGAAATGGGCCCGCTCGTGAGGTGAGAGTGGCGCACTTACTGCGTTGCGAGTAGTTCCACGGGTGGGGGAGCCCGGGCAGAGGCACGTATCTGCAATTTTGAACTGTAGTCAAATTGCATCAAAATAAACTGATGAATGCACCCCTGCTTACACGCCGAGAAGATCTGCTGGCTCGTTTGAGCGAGCCCAAAAAGTACGATCTGGTGGTGGTGGGCGGTGGCGCCACCGGGCTTGGGGTGGCTCTGGATGCGGCTCTTCGCGGCTATTCGGTGGCACTGGTCGAGGCGCATGATTTCGCCAAGGGCACCTCGTCGCGTGCCACCAAGCTAGTGCATGGTGGTGTTCGCTACTTGGCGCAAGGCAACATTCACCTGGTGCGTGAAGCGCTGCACGAGCGTGTGAACATCCTGCAAAGCGCTCCCCATCTGGCGCAGCCTTTGCCCTTCATCATGCCCTCCTACAAGCTGTGGGAAACTCCGTTTTATGGCATGGGTCTGAAAATTTACGACGCCTTGGCGGGTAAAAACGGTCTAGGGCGTACGCAATGGCTCACGGCGGAGCAGACCCTGCGACTGATGCCAGGTGCACAACCCAGGGGTTTGAAGGGTGGCGTCAAATACTGGGACGGTCAGTTTGACGATGCTCGGCTGGCACTGGCGATTGCCCGAACGGCGGCGTTACATGGCGCTCAGCTTCTCAACTATTGCGCAGCCACAGGACTGGTGCACGAAAATGGTCGGGTGGCGGGGGTAGCCTGTCGCGATGCCGAAACAGCGAGAGAGTTTGTTCTGCGCGCAGGTTGCGTGGTCAACGCCACCGGTGTCTGGGTGGATGCCTTGCGGCAGGAAGATGCCCGTGCCCAAGGTCAGAGGGTTGGCCCCATCGTGGCGCCCAGCCAGGGCGTGCATGTGGTCGTCGACCAGTCTTTCTTGCCCGGTGCGCATGCGTTGCTGGTGCCTAGCACCGCAGACGGCAGGGTTCTGTTTGCAGTGCCCTGGCTCGGCAAGCTGATCCTTGGTACTACGGACACCACGCGCCAGGACATTCCCCTGGAGCCTCAGCCATTCGTCCAGGAAATCGACTTCATCTTGCGTGAGGCCGGCAAATATCTGCGCCGCGCCCCCAGGCAGGAAGATATCCTGAGTCAGTGGGTCGGATTGCGCCCCCTGGTGCGGCCAGCAGAGGAGAGCGGGGTGCCAACGCGTGCGATCAGCCGGGAGCACACCGTTCTGGTGTCCAAGACCGGTCTGGTCACAGTAACCGGCGGAAAATGGACTACATACCGTGCCATGGCGGAAGACGTGCTTGAGCAGTGCACTGAAAGCGGTTTGCTGAACAGGCTCAGACCTACGAGCACAGCGGGCCACAGACTGGTAGGTGCGCCCGCTGTGGGCGCCGGCGCTATCCCCGTGAGCAATGCTCCGGGCCTTCATTTGTACGGCAGCGAAGCTGGCGAAGTGTCAATGTTGCCAGGAGGCAACAGGGAAATTGCCACGGGGCTCAGCGAGGCCATGGTGCGGTTTGCCGTCCGCCATGAATACGCACGAACCGTAGAAGATGTGCTGGCGCGGCGTTCGCGCCTGCTATTTTTGGATGCATCCGAGGCTGCTGCTGCAGCCGCCCCCGTCGCGCAAATCCTCGCCCAGGAACTAAGCGCTCAAACAGTGAACCCATCACAGCACGCTTTACCGCACCTATCGCTTGAATCAGTGGGCCTGGCCCAATTTCAGGCTTTGGCCCGGCAATACGGGGCTACAGGTCAAGACCAGTGAAATAAATGCAGCAGGGTGTTGACAAGCCAGGGTGTCGCCTGCATAATCGAGAGCTTCGCCCAAATTGGGCTTAGAGAATCTGCCCCAAAGCGCAGCATCTGGAAGTAGTTTTTTCAGGCGCGGCGACGGGCCCAAGACTGATCCGGTAGCTTGTGAGCTGCGCTGGGTACAAGTTGGGAAATTTGAAATGATCCAGACTGAATCTCGACTAGAGGTTGCCGATAACACCGGCGCCAAGTCCGTCCTTTGCATTAAGGTGCTGGGCGGTTCCAAGCGTCGCTACGCTAGCGTCGGCGACATTATTAAAGTGAGCATTAAAGAAGCTGCTCCGCGTGGTCGCGTCAAAAAAGGCGAGATCTATAGCGCTGTGGTGGTTCGCACTGCGAAGGGTATCCGTCGCGGTGATGGCTCGCTCATCAAGTTCGACGGCAACGCCGCCGTGCTGCTCAATGCCAAGCTGGAGCCTATCGGCACCCGCATCTTCGGCCCGGTTACGCGTGAACTGCGTAACGAGCGCTTCATGAAGATCGTGTCGCTGGCGCCTGAAGTGCTGTAAGGAAAGACACATCATGAACAAGATTCGCAAGGGCGACGAAGTGATCGTGCTGGCTGGCCGCGACAAAGGCAAGCGTGGCGTCGTGACGCTGCGCGCTGACGAAGAGCGCCTGATTGTCGATGGTGTAAACCTCGTCAAGAAGCATGCCAAGCCAAACCCGATGAAGGGTATCAACGGCGGCATCATTGAAAAATCCATGCCGATCCATCAGTCGAACGTGGCAATTTTCAACAAGGCCACCGGCAAGGCTGACCGTGTGGGCATCAAGTTGCTGGCGGATGGCAAGCGCGTGCGCGTGTTCAAGTCCAGCGGCGACGAAATCAAGGTGGCCTGAGGGTAAAAATCATGGCACGACTGCAACAACATTACCGTGAAAAAGTGGCGCCCGAACTCATGACGAAGTTCGGTTACAAGTCGCCTATGGAGGTGCCACGCATCACCAAGATTACGCTCAACATGGGCGTGAGCGAGGCTGTGGCTGACAAGAAGGTTATGGACCACGCTGTCTCTGACCTGACCAAAATCGCTGGCCAGAAGCCGGTGGTGACCAAGGCTAAAAGGGCTATCGCAGGTTTCAAAATCCGCGAAGGTCAGGCTATCGGCACCATGGTGACCCTGCGTGGCGTTCGCATGTACGAATTCCTGGATCGTTTCGTCACCGTGGCTCTGCCTCGTGTGCGTGACTTCCGCGGTATTTCCGGGCGCTCGTTTGACGGACGCGGCAACTACAACGTCGGCGTTAAAGAGCAGATCATTTTCCCTGAAGTTGAGTATGACAAGGTAGATGCCTTGCGCGGTCTCAATATCAGCATCACGACAACGGCCAAGAACGACGAAGAGTGCAAGGCGCTGCTCTCGGCTTTCCGTTTCCCGTTCAAGAACTGAAGGTAACGCAAGTGGCTAAAGTAGCTTTGATCGAACGTGAGCTCAAGCGTGAAAAACTGGTGGCTAAGTACGCCAAGAAGCACGCCGAGCTGAAGGCCATTGCAGGTGACGCCAAGCGCAGCGACGATGAGCGCGCGCAAGCCCGCCTCGCGCTGCAAAAATTGCCGCGCAATGCCAACCCTACGCGTCAGCGTAACCGTTGTGAAATCACTGGTCGTCCGCGCGGTACTTTCCGCCAGTTCGGCCTCGGTCGCGCGAAGATTCGCGAAATGGCGTTCGCTGGAAACATTCCCGGCATCGTCAAGGCCAGCTGGTAAGTCGGCAGGAGATAAACAAGATGAGCATGAGTGATCCCATTGCCGATCTGCTGACCCGCATCCGCAACGCGCAGATGGTGGCCAAGCAGACCGTGTCCGTGCCTTCTTCCAAAGTGAAGGTGGCTATTGCCCAAGTGCTGAAGGACGAAGGTTATATTGATGGCTTCGAGATCAAGAGCGAAGACGGCAAGTCCGAACTCCTGATCACGCTGAAGTACTACGCTGGTCGTCCGGTGATTGAGCGCATTGAGCGCGTCAGCCGCCCCGGTCTGCGTGTGTACAAAGGCCGTGGCAGTATCCCTCAGGTCATGAATGGCCTGGGCGTGGCAATTGTCACTACCCCCAAGGGTGTGATGACTGATCGTAAAGCGCGCGCTACCGGTGTCGGCGGCGAAGTGCTTTGCTACGTGGCCTAAGGAGAAATCAGAGATGTCACGTATCGCAAAAATGGCCGTCAACGTCCCTGCGGGCGTTGATGTGTCGATCAAGGAAGAATTGATCACCGTCAAGGGTGCTGGTGGCGAGCTCAAGCTTGCACCGAACCCGCTGGTGAAAGTGTCGTCAGAGGGCGGTCAGCTGTCCTTCGTGCCGGCCGATGAATCCCGCGAAGCCAATGCCATGAGCGGCACCATGCGTCAGCTGGTGAACAACATGGTGGTTGGTGTGAGCAAAGGCTTCGAGAAGAAGTTGAACCTCGTAGGCGTGGGTTTCCGTGCCCAGGCCTCCGGCAACAAGCTGAATCTGTCGATTGGTTTCTCGCATCCCGTGAACTTCGACATGCCTGCTGGCATCACTGTCGCGACTCCAGCGCCAACCGAGATCATCGTCAAGGGCGCTGATCGCCAGAGCGTTGGTCAGATCGCGGCTGAGATCCGCGCGGTGCGTCCTCCTGAGCCCTATAAAGGCAAAGGCATCCGTTACTCGGATGAGAAGGTCGTGATCAAGGAAACCAAGAAGAAATAAGGACCTGCATCATGTTGAGCAAGAAAGAGCAGCGTCTTCGCCGTGCACGTCAGACGCGTATCCGCATCGCCACACAGGGCGTCGTTCGCCTGACGGTGAACCGCACCAACCTGCACATCTACGCCAGCATCATTTCCGGCGACGGCGCCAAAGTGCTGGCCTCTGCCTCCACTGCCGAAAGCGAAATGCGCAAGGCTTTGGGTGGTTCCGGCAAGGGTGGCAACGCCGCTGCAGCCGAACAAGTTGGCAAGCGCATTGCTGAGCGCGCCAAGGCCGCCGGTATCGAGAAGGTGGCATTCGATCGTGCAGGCTTCGCCTATCACGGCCGCGTCAAGGCTTTGGCCGAAGCCGCGCGTGAAGCAGGTCTGCAGTTCTAATCGGGCAGGGCAAAGAACATGGCTACTAAGTTTCAGGCAAGAGCGCAAGGCGACGGTCCCGAGGACGGTCTGCGCGAAAAAATGATCGCGGTCAACCGCGTGACCAAGGTGGTTAAGGGCGGCCGTATTCTCGGATTCGCTGCTTTGACCGTCGTGGGTGACGGCGATGGTCGCGTTGGCATGGGCAAGGGCAAATCCAAGGAAGTGCCCACAGCCGTGCAAAAGGCGATGGAAGAAGCTCGTCGCAACCTGGCAAAGGTGTCTCTTCGGAACGGTACCATTCACCACAACGTGACCGGCCATCATGGCGCTGCGGTGGTGATGATGGCTCCGGCTCCTCGGGGTACCGGTATTATCGCGGGCGGTCCAATGCGCGCGGTGTTCGAAGTGGTTGGTATCACCGACATCGTGGCCAAGAGCCATGGCACATCGAACCCCTACAACATGGTGCGTGCCACCCTGGACGCTCTGAAGAACTGCACCACGCCGTCTGAAGTTGCGGCTAAGCGTGGCAAATCGGTCGAAGACATCTTCGCCTGATCTGGAGCAAAAATATGGCAACGCCACAAAAATCCGTTAAGGTCCAATTGGTTCGCAGCCCCATCGGTTGCAAAGAATCGCATCGCGCCACCGTGCGCGGCTTGGGCCTGCGCAAGCTAAACAGCGTGCGCGAACTCGAAGATACTCCCGCAGTTCGTGGGATGATCAACAAGATCGACTACCTGGTCAAAATCGTTTGAAGAGGATCCGGTGATGGAACTCAATAGCATCAGTCCAGCGTCCGGCGCCAAGCGCCCGCGCCGGCGCGTAGGTCGCGGCATCGGCTCCGGCCTTGGCAAGACCGCAGGTCGTGGCCACAAAGGTCAAAAGTCGCGTTCGGGCGGCTACCACAAAGTGGGCTTCGAAGGCGGTCAAATGCCGCTGCAGCGTCGCCTGCCCAAGCGCGGTTTCAAGTCGCGCACACTGAAGTTCAATGCTGAAGTGACACTGTCTGATCTCGAGCGTCTGGGCGCTGCCGAGGTGGATATGCTGGCTCTGAAGCAGGCGGGTCTCGTGGGTGAACTGGCAAAAGTTGTCAAGGTGATCAAGTCGGGCGAATTGACCAAAGCGGTCAAGCTGACCGGTATTGGTGCCACGGCCGGAGCCAAGGCTGCCATCGAGTCTGCCGGCGGCTCGCTGGCTTGAACTTCTTTCAGAAAGTGTTCGAGTAGTGGCCTCCAGCGCACCGCAAATAGCAAAGACCGGCAAATACGGCGATCTTCGCCGTAGGCTGATGTTCTTGCTGCTCGCGCTGGTCGTTTATCGGCTTGGCGCGCACATTCCTGTACCTGGCATCAACCCTGATCAGCTTCGTCAGCTGTTCGAGGGCCAGCAGGGCGGGATCCTGAACTTGTTCAACATGTTCTCGGGCGGCGCGCTGTCGCGCTTCACCGTGTTCGCACTTGGCATCATGCCCTACATCTCGGCTTCGATCGTGATGCAGCTGATGACCTATGTGGTTCCGATGTTCGAGCAGTTGAAGAAGGAAGGGCAGTCTGGTCAACGCAAGATCACCCAGTACACGCGCTACGGCACGTTGGGTCTGGCGCTGTTTCAGTCGCTTGGTATTGCGGTGGCTCTGGAAGCCTCACAAGGGTTGGTCATCAATCCGGGGTTCGGTTTCCGCCTGACCGCGGTCGTTAGTCTGACAGCTGGCACCATGTTCCTCATGTGGCTAGGCGAGCAGATTACCGAGCGTGGCCTTGGAAACGGCATCTCGATCCTTATCTTTGCTGGAATTGCTGCTGGCCTCCCAAGCGCTATTGGCGGTTTGCTGGAGCTGGTGCGTACCGGTGCGATGAGCATCATTGTGGCCCTGTTCATTGTGGCTCTCGTGGGCTTGGTAACCTATTTTGTGGTGTTCGTGGAACGCGGGCAGCGCAAGATTCTGGTCAACTATGCTCGCAGACAGGTTGGCAATAAGGTGTATGGCGGTCAATCGTCGCACTTGCCTCTGAAGCTGAACATGGCTGGTGTGATTCCGCCTATCTTCGCCTCGTCCATCATCTTGCTGCCGGCTACCGTTGTGGGTTGGTTCAGCGCTGGTGACTCGATGCGTTGGCTGAAGGACATCGCCGCCACACTGACACCGGGTCAGCCGATCTATGTGATGCTGTATGCTTCCGCGATCATCTTCTTCTGCTTCTTCTACACTGCGTTGGTATTCAACAGCAGGGAAACTGCAGATAACCTGAAGAAGAGCGGTGCCTTCATTCCGGGTATTCGTCCGGGTGACCAGACGGCCAGGTACATCGACAAGATTCTGGTTCGGCTGACCTTGGCGGGCGCGATCTACATCACTTTGGTGTGTTTGCTGCCGGAGTTCCTGATCTTGCGCTACAACGTGCCGTTCTATTTCGGCGGTACCTCATTGCTGATCATTGTGGTGGTCACCATGGACTTCATGTCCCAGGTGCAAAACTACATGATGTCTCAACAGTATGAATCGTTATTGAAGAAAGCAAACTTCAAGACGACGCTATAGGAACGTGTCATACGGAACCACCACCCGGTGGTTAGGCAACGGTGGGTTAGGTGCCGTATGACCTGTACCGCGCACGGATTTTTGTCTCGCGCCGAGTAGGCGTGATTGGAATGAAGAGTTTTAGGAGAATGAAATGAGAGTTTCAGCTTCGGTCAAGAAAATTTGCCGTAACTGCAAAATTATCCGCCGCAAAGGCGTGGTCCGCGTGATCTGCACTGATCCGCGCCACAAGCAGCGTCAGGGTTGATGCTGCGCATCAGAATCGTCAGAGGATAGAACATGGCACGTATTGCTGGTATCAACATTCCGCCGCACAAGCACGCCGAGATCGGCTTGACGGCAATCTATGGCATCGGTCGCCCGACCGCTCGCAAGATCTGTGAGGTCTGCGGCATCCCTTACGACAAGAAGATCAAAGATCTGACGGACGCCGACCAAGAAAAGATTCGCGACCAGATTGCCCAGTTCGTCATCGAAGGCGATCTGCGCCGCGAAACCACGATGAACATCAAACGTTTGATGGACATCGGCTGCTATCGGGGCTTCCGCCATCGTCGCGGTTTGCCCATGCGCGGGCAGCGCACTCGCACCAACGCCCGCACCCGCAAGGGGCCGCGCAAGGCCGCGCAGTCGCTGAAAAAATAAGCTCAAGGATTGAAGAAGGTTCAATATGGCCAAATCACCCGCCAGTAACGCCGCCCAGCGCGTGCGCAAGAAAGTCCGCAAGAACATTTCGGACGGCATCGCCCACGTTCATGCCTCGTTCAACAACACGATCATCACCATTACTGACCGTCAAGGCAACGCGTTGTCTTGGGCATCGTCTGGTGGCCAGGGCTTCAAAGGCTCTCGCAAATCCACGCCTTTCGCTGCACAGGTCGCCTCTGAAGTGGCTGGCCGCGCTGCCATCGATCAGGGCATCAAGAACCTGGACGTCGAGATCAAGGGCCCCGGCCCTGGACGCGAGTCTTCGGTTCGCGCGCTGGGTGCACTTGGTATCCGTATCACCTCGATCTCCGACGTGACTCCGGTGCCGCACAACGGTTGCCGTCCCCAGAAGCGTCGTCGCATCTGATTTTGACGCTTTCAGCTTCGGCACTCGCAGGAAGCTGATTTATTAATCCAAGCCCACCGCCGCGGATCAGGTTGATTCGCGGCTCCCGCCAGTCAGCAATATGATGCTGGCCGCGGCAGATGAATCAATAAGGACTTTCAAGTGGCACGTTACCTCGGCCCCAAGGCTAAACTCTCCCGCCGTGAAGGCACCGATCTGTTCCTGAAGAGCGCACGTCGCTCCATCAGCGACAAGGCCAAATTTGACTCCAAGCCGGGTCAGCATGGCCGCACATCGGGTCAGCGCACCTCTGACTACGGCCTGCAGCTTCGCGAGAAGCAAAAGGTCAAGCGCATGTACGGCGTGCTCGAGAAGCAATTCCGCCGCTACTTCGAAGAGGCTGAGCGCCGCCGTGGCAACACCGGCTCCAACCTGCTGTCCCTGCTCGAATGCCGCCTGGACAACGTCGTGTACCGCATGGGCTTCGGCTCCACCCGCGCAGAAGCGCGCCAACTGGTCTCGCACAAGGCTGTTACCGTTAACGGTAAGTCAGTCAACATTCCGTCGTACCTGGTGAAGACCGGGGACGTCGTTGCTGTGCGTGAAAAATCCAAGAAGCAGACTCGTATCTTGGAAGCCATGCAACTGGCCAGCCAAGTGGGCATGCCAGCTTGGGTTGAAGTCAGCATCGACAAGGTCGAAGGTACCTTCAAAAAGGTCCCTGATCGTGACGAGTTTGGCGCCGATATCAATGAATCCCTGATCGTCGAACTTTATTCGCGCTGATCCTTGCGGTTTTAGTTCAACCTTGTTCCAACCCGCCGTCGTGGCGGGTTTGGCGCTTCACCAGCCTTACCGGTGTAACGAGCCGGGGGTATTGAGAGGAAGTATAGAGAATGCAAACCCAACTGCTGAAACCAAAAGCCATCAACGTCGAGCCTCTGGGCACCAACAAAGCCAAGGTCACACTCGAGCCATTCGAGCGCGGCTACGGCCACACCCTCGGCAATGCGCTGCGCCGCGTGCTGCTCTCCTCCATGGTCGGCTATGCGCCTACCGAGGTCACCATTGCCGGAGTTCTTCACGAATACTCCACCATTGATGGCGTTCAAGAAGATGTGGTCAACATCCTGCTGAACCTCAAGGGTGTCGTCTTCAAGCTGCACAACCGCGATGAAGTCACGTTGAGCCTCCGCAAAGAAGGCGAGGGCGTGGTGACTGCTGCCGACATCCAGACTCCCCATGATGTCGAGATCGTCAATCCCGAGCACGTCATTGCGACGCTGTCTCAAGGTGGCAAGCTTGACATGCAGATCAAGGTGGAAAAAGGTCGCGGCTACGTCCCGGGCACGATGCGCCGCTACGGTGACGAAAGCACCAAGTCGATCGGTCGTATCGTGTTGGATGCCTCTTTCTCGCCTGTTCGGCGTGTCAGTTATACCGTCGAGAGCGCCCGTGTGGAACAGCGTACCGACCTGGATAAGCTGGTAGTTGAGATCGAGACTAACGGTGCGATCACAGCTGAAGACGCTGTTCGTGCTTCTGCCAAGATCTTGGTTGAGCAACTCGCTGTGTTTGCTCAACTGGAAGGTAGCGAACTCGCTGCGTTCGATCAGCCAGCGCAACGTGGTGGTAGCGAGCGTTTTGACCCGATTCTGCTCCGTCCCGTGGATGAGCTCGAACTCACGGTTCGTTCGGCAAACTGCCTGAAGGCTGAGAACATCTACTACATCGGCGATCTGATCCAGCGCACCGAGAATGAGCTGCTCAAGACGCCTAACCTGGGTCGCAAGTCGCTCAATGAAATCAAGGAAGTGCTGGCTTCTCGCGGCCTGACCCTTGGCATGAAGCTGGAAAACTGGCCACCTTCCGGTCTGGACAAACGCTAATTTCGTAGGCTCGGGGGCTCCCGAACTGGTGAAGCTGGCCTGACATCGGCGCCTGTAAGGGCACTAGATGTTGGGCTTCTGGGGCCTTAGTCCAAGCTTGAATCCAGGATATGCGATAATCTTAGGTTCCCCAAAAGCTATGCCCAGTACATCTGGGCTTGCTAACGCGGGAAGTGAGAGTGTAAGAAGTGAAAGTGCAGGGGCCGTACCTGATCCGGCGGCTCTTAAATAAGGTATTTAGAAAGGAATAGCACCATGCGTCACGGTAACGGACTTCGCAAACTGAATCGTACAAGCGCCCATCGTCAAGCGATGCTGCGCAACATGATGAACTCGCTCATCGAGCACGAGGCCATCAAGACCACCGTTCCTAAAGCCAAGGAACTGCGTCGCGTGATCGAGCCTATGATCACCCTCGCCAAAGAACCTACTGTCGCCAACAAGCGTCTGGCTTTTGCCCGTCTGCGCGACGATGCCAGCGTGGCTAAGCTGTTCTCCGATCTGGGCCCGCGCTTCAAGGCACGTCCCGGCGGCTATACACGTATTCTGAAAATGGGTTTCCGCGTAGGCGACAATGCGCCTATGGCTTTCGTCGAATTGGTCGATCGTAAAGAAATTTCTGAAGACGACGTGCAAAGCGCCTAAAACTAGGTTATAATTTTTGCTTACCGCGCGATGGAGCAGTCTGGTAGCTCGTTGGGCTCATAACCCAAAGGTCGGAGGTTCAAATCCTTCTCGCGCAACCAAATAAAAAAAGCCCGCTGAATTTTCAGCGGGCTTTTTTGCGTGTATGTCCAGTATTGGCGTACACCTGCGGGTGAAAGTCTCCCTGCCAGCTGGTCCCGGTCAGCAAGGCGAAGACGATCGCGGCCCAGCTCGACTGCCTGAGGGCGACCGAGCGTGGGAAGGAAGCGTGGAGCACAATTCGCGAGCCGATGAACAAGAGCTCCATATATGGCGCTGCCAAGCAAGGGGAGTGGCCAAGGCAATGCGAAGCTCTTGTGTTCAAGGCGATTCGGCCTAAGTGCGGCGGGTGGGCCATGAAGGTGTGCGACTCTGACCTGGGGAGATCTCGCCTTGCGCCTGAAAGGGCGAAGGCTGTTGCGCAAGCGAGAAGTCGGTAGAGTTCGCAGTAGCGCGAACCCGAAGCCCCGCAGGGCAGGTGCGGTTGGTGCGAGGGGCCGAATGAGAGGGCTTGACTGAGAACATGCCAAGGCACAAGGTCATGCGTCTGGGTGCCAATGAAGCCGTAGCAACGCAGGTGGCACGTGACTACTACCGGTGGTGGCGCAACAGCGCACAGGGGCTAAACAGTGTCCTGAGCACAGCCCACTTCGGTTGCGTGGGTACGCCCCAATTCTCTTGACCGCAAACTCTCGAACCGCTCTGTGCGGACCCGCATGCCCGGCGGTGTCACACGGGCGCTATTCCTATGGACTGCCGCCTATGCCCCTTGGGGATCCTTCTGTTCTTTAGCGGGGATCTAGGTGTGAACGCCCGAGTTCGTGGGTTGGTGCTCGCATTAAGAATCCGAATCCGAATCCGAATCCGAAGAAGCCAGCTGCCAGTCGCTAGGCTCATCATCGATGAGAGGGGTGTTCAGGAAATCTTCGTATCTTGGAAATTTTACTTCTAGCCTTGTCCCCAGGTACTTGTGGGTAAAAGTACTCAATGTATTCAGTGATCCTGATTCTGAAAGCTTGGATTTCTCTATTAGATCATAAATGGATTGGTGGTTATCTAGAGTCCCTTTAGTGTCTACTTTGTTAGCCATTTCCATTAGGCGAAGGGCTGTCTGGTCAAGTCCGAGTGTAAGTGCTTTGGTTAGTGTTGTTGAGAAAGAGGAGTTGAAGTTATTATTGCTGCAGAGTTGAAAATCTTGGGCGTCAAAATAAGCGCCACAGAAAATGTCGTCCAAGGCACTTATAAGTAGATGTTGATTCTTGATTATTGATTTTTCCAGGCTGCTTAATGTGAAGTTCAACCAAAATTCCAGATGCTCGGGCGGAAAATCGTTCGGATATAGGTATCGTTTAGCTGATGCGATTTTTTCCAGTGTGCGCGAACAGTTTCTCTCAATTAGAAGTTCTAATAAGGTCGTATCGTGTTTGCCATTTCTAGGGGGTGTAAAGATTTCCGTAAGGTCTGTGTTTATTGAGTTTAATAGTTCGTCTAGATAGTATGTGAATAATGAATGTTGTGGGTCTGCGGTAGTCGTCCTCGAAGCAATATTTTTAATGAAATCTATATAATAGGATGGGGAGGGGGATTCTCTTGAAGTGCGCCATAATAGCGAATTAAGGATGGTGGTGTTGTTTTCGTTCGCGATTAAGTTTGTGATATAGCTGAAGTTTCCTTCAAGATGCTTGGAGGAGATTCTACTCATTAGGTAGATTAAGAGTCCTTCTGGCGGTTTGAGCTCTTCAAAGTTGATCCCAACGGTTTCATATACCGGTCTCGTGGGGATATAGTACTGATTGAAAAACCCATCCATGGAAAAGTTGCCGTGTGCTTCATGATGTTTCAGAAGCAGCCTGAAGTATTGGAGTGCAGTGTCAAGTCCGCAAAGATCATCTATATATTCAAATGTGAACGCGAACGTGCTATTCTTGATGTCTAATAGATCAGAATAATGCTCCGGGCTCATTATACTGAGTAATCTCTCAGTCGCTCTCGATCCATATGGCTGGCGCGCCAAGACATATTTAATGATTGATTGATTTCCGGTGCTGGATCTTACCCCTGAACGAATCATTTTGCTGCTGAGTAGTTCGTAGAATAGCCTGAACTCGTCCGACGCGTGATCTGCCGTTTCGACCACTTTCTGGACTATCGATGGCGGTAATTGCTGTATGAAATCTTTGCAACTCTCCTTGTATTCTGGTTTTGAAAGAGATTTCAGGATGCCAAGGATAATGAGTCCGATTTCTTGGCTGTTCACCAAATCGGACGTCCAGATCAGATCGTACTTGGATATTGCCGTGCTGACTTGATTGTTTTTGATTAGATGCACTGTGTCGTATATTAGTCGAACTGATCCATCTTTGCTAATATTCAAATTGAAGATATTTGATGCTAGTGACCCTTCTTGCGCGAGTTTCTCTTCAATTCTGTTGACATGTTCTTCGGTTTTTTGCAGAAAAGCCTGCAATGAAGAGTAGGTTTTTTGGGCTTCTGTTGAGCTGACGTCGAGTTCTACTGTGTAGTAGGAGTCAATTCCCTTCTTGATTCTGAGTGCATCTCCTTTTTTTCCGAGTATGTCAGTCGGTTTGTGGTAAATAATATCAGCTAACTTCAGATTCTTTATAATTCTCTTTTCAATGAGTGATGTGTCTGTAGATATCGTGAAGTTGACATCATCTTCTGTCAGGTAAAGGTAGTCGCGGAATTCAATCGTTCCGTAAGATTGAGACAGGTCTCTTACAACTTTTTCATGAGTTGCGCTTGCTTTTGAATAGTCTGTTTCGCATGGGTAGCTTGTGCCTGGCTTTAGTCCCTCGCTTTTGTAGAGGTTGTGAATATCATCAAGGCATTGCTTTGCGATGCATATAATGACGCTGTTTTCAGTTACCTTTGACTGAACGCATCTCGCTCCGTCAGCAACAAGGTATCTTAATGCTGGACTGAATGAGTCTTCTCTTTTTCTAAGCCGAAGTGGGGCGCTATTTCGTTGTAGATTTGATTGGCTGTGTGAATTTCATTTCCGTCTAATAGTCCGACGATATGATCCTGCTGGTAATGGGGTGACTCCTTGCGCTTTGTGTTCAGCCATAGCATGATTTCCGTATCAATGGATTGATTGAGACGGTGGTAGAAGGTGGCGGGTGCCCCTTTTGATGCACCTAATAACTCTCTAGCTGCGCTTTCTATATTGCTTAAGATGCCATCTGCGCATACATTATGTGCGGATGCAAGACTTTTTATTGCATTTTGCCTAAGAGGTAATGGGATCTCTTTTTGGGTTGCTAGTTCAATGAATTGTTCATAATCAGAGAATCCGGTGATCATGAATTTTTTGATATAGTATTCGCTGAAGGTGGCTTTTTCGGAATCGTCTGGCCCGATCATTCCGTCTTTTATTGCTAAAGCCATTTTTTTGATTTTAGTTATGGCATCGACAATAGTTTGGTCTGTTTGTGGTATCGATGTTGATAGTTTTTCGGTGTTTTCTTGGAATTTTTCCACGGCTTTGTGAATATCTGTTTTGGAGTATTCGCCGCTGGAGTCAATCTTTGTTTCGAATGTGGTTGGTTTTATTTTTTGTAATAGACCGGGCTTAATGTAAGCTGTGGAGGTTTGAAGGTTGGATGTTTCAATGAATAATGGCATTTGGTAATCTCGAGTTTTTGAGATTTCGTTGGATGATTTTTCTCGTATTTAAACGGTAAGATGCACACGTTGAGTGCGTCTACCGCTCCGGTGGGTAACGTCAAGGCTTTTAAAGTTCCCTTGGGCCTTTTAGAAAAATGCCTCGTTCAATCTTGAGAGAGGTTTTACAGGATGGCTTTGTTCGCCAAGCCTTCGTGTCGCACGACCAGCCGAACTGGAGGCGGGGCTGACTCGACAGAACGCGCAAGAGGTGTGGTAACAAGTGGCGGTCATCTGCCATGTGCGTCGAGCAACAGTGTCGGCGCCATCAAGTGCGTGTTGGCACCTGCGTGCTTTGACAGGCGGGGAGTGCCGCGCCTGTACTGACCTCAAACTCTCGAACTGCCCGGTGCGGACCCACATGCGAGGTGGTGTGGCAGGGGGCAACCGATAGTCTCTGCCCCCTATGCTGATTGTTGGAGTCAGTTAGCGCGCGCGCTCTCTCTCTCCATCCTTGCCGACTCCGATGCATATGAAGCAGGCGTTCATGCTGAGGTGGCTTGTCGGGGCCATGATTTCGCTTGGCAAGTTGGCGAATCCCATATCTAATTGATTGTTCCGCACATGGGATCTTGCGGTGGGGCGTCCTGAACGGGGGGAGACAATGGCTGAACCTCTTGAGACCGATGACCTTGTGATTGGTACTGGCGCGGCGGGCATGGCGTTCGCGGACGCGCTGCTCAGCCACTCTGATGCCGCCGTCACCTTGGTAGATAGCCGCTATGCTCCCGGCGGTCATTGGATTGACGCCTACCCATTTGTTCGTTTGCATCAGCCTTCGGCGTTTTACGGAGTGTCTTCCGTACACCTTGGGCGGGATGAGAAGGAGCTCTCCGGACTAAATGCGGGTTTTTATGAGGCGGCCAGCGCAGACGAGCTGCGTGCTTATTACGCGCGGGTGATGGATCGGCATTTCCTGCCCACAGGTCGCGTGCGCCACCTTCCTTGCAGTATCGATTCCGTCGATTCAGATGGAAGGCACTGGCTTGCATCGAGCCTCACCGGAATAGCGAAAGAGGTGAGAATTCGACGGAAGCTGGTCGATACCGGCTATCTCGAAGGGAGCATTCCGGCCACCAGTCCTCCCCCTTTTGAAGTGGTGGAGGGCATGCGATGTGTGGCCGCAGGGGAGATCACACGCCTGGTTGAGCCTCCCGAACGGTACGTCATCATTGGAACCGGAAAAACTGCGCTCGACACCTGCGTCTGGCTGCTGACGCATGGCGTGCCTTCGGGCTCCATCCAGTGGGTGAGGCCGCGCGAAGCCTGGTGGCTTAACCGCCGCTTTAACCAACCGGGTGCTGGGTTACCCGAATTCTTCTCAGGCGTAGGTCTGCAGTTGAAGGCTATGGCCCAGGCGAGTTCGGTCGACGAGGTGTTCGAACGCTTAGAAGCTGACGGATTCTTCCTCAGAATAGACCCGGAAGTGAAGCCGACCATGTGCCGCGGCGCGATGGTGAGCGAAGCAGAGTTAGCCCTGTTGCGTCAGATTCGTGACGTGGTGAGATTGGGGCATGTGCGGCGCATTGAGCGAGACCGCATCGTGCTTGATGATGGCTCTGTGCCTACCAGTCCAGCCACGCTGCATGTGCACTGTGCAGCTGTAGGTTTGGCGCGCCCCGCGTTGCGGCCTGTTTTCGAGGCTGACAGGGTAACTATTCAACCCTTGTTCTGGAGCTTTGCCTGCTTCCCGGCCGCGCTCTTGGGTGTAGTCGAGGCGACGATTGACGATATCGGCGAGAAAAACCGTTTGTGTCCTCCTATCAGTTACTGGGACGAGCCCCGTGACTACCTGTCGTCATACCTGGCGTTAATGGCACATGACCGCGCGCGTGCGGCCTACCCAGACCTGCTGGCCTGGGCAAAGGGCACGCGCCTGAACCCCATGTCTGGTCTGGGGGACTACCGCGACCACCCCCTGGTGAGTTCGACTTGGCAAGAAGTCAAACAGTATGGATCGATCGCGGCAGCCAATCTGGTCAAATTGCTGCATCCCTAGGCAACCCTTCCGGTCAGCGCCCACATAAGCCCCCAAGAAAAGCCATCAGGGCGGGGGCCACGCGATCGGGTGTTTCCAGGTGCGGGTAGTGGCCGGCGCCTTCAACGATCAAGGGCTCGGTGCTCAGAGCTTTGCCCAGCCAGAGTGCCTCGGCGGTGGCGTCCGGGAAGTCTGGGTCCCGCGTGCCCATGACCACCAGCGCCGGTACGCGGCTGCGTTCCACGATGGCCTCGGTGTCCGCCTTGGACAGACCGGCCATTTTGCGCAGAGCATCCATTCGGCCCGGCTCGCGCAGGTTGGCGGCGAGCGCAGCCTTGGCTTGGGCAAGATCCCAAAAACGGCAGTCGACCGCTTGCAATCGTCAGGAAAGCCGCGTGGACACTCAATTTCG
Source organism: Ottowia caeni (assembly GCF_050821495.1). Lineage (GTDB taxonomy): Bacteria > Pseudomonadota > Gammaproteobacteria > Burkholderiales > Burkholderiaceae_C > Ottowia > Ottowia caeni. The sequence continues at coordinate 1,360,462 of NZ_CP151080.1, forward strand.
ATGCTCCGATAACGCTCACCCGTTAGGTGAGAGCGCTACGCTCCCGATCAGGCCGCCCTCGGGCACGCTGGCGGCGTTGCTCGTTCTTGCAGGCACGAGCCTGCCGCGTCCTCACCCTTGCAGGGCGCAACCCAGCCAGAGGCTGGGCATGTTTGGGCCGTCCGAGGGCGCGCAGGCGCCCTCGGAGCCGCGGCTCAAACCCTTGCCAGCGCACCCGATGACGACCTGCTCGGGCGCGTCCAACTACCGTTTTTAGGATGATCGATTGGTTTGCGCAAAGGAAACAGGCTGTTCCAGTAGGTCATCCAGAACGCCACGCGCCAAGGACCGCCGAAGCCCACAGCGATCGCAGTCTTCGCAAACCAAAAGGGGCGCCGTCGCGTACGATCGGCCCCAGCAGGGCGACGCCGCGCACGCGGGCGGGCGCGTCGTGGGCGGCCCACAGCGCAGACCCGGCGGCGAACGAGTTGCCCAGAATCACGACCGGTCCAGCCTCCAGGTCCTCGATCAATGCCAGCGCATCGCGGCCCACGGCGTGCGCGGAGTAGTCGCTCCAGAGGGCCGAGGTCTCGCCGTGACCGCGCACATCCATGGTCACGACGCGGTAGCCGGCCTGCTGAAGCCATGGTCGCAGCGCGCGGTACTCGGAGCGCAGGTCGCCCATACCCGGAATGGCGAGTACCAGGGGGCCGCTTCCACCGGTGTCATCGTAGGCGATCTGGCCTTCGCCGACGGTCAGGAAGTGGGAGGCCAAAGGCGGCGTGGCAACGTCGGTTGGCGCGATAGCTGACTGCAGGTGGGCCGCCATGGCGCAGCCGGCTGAGGTTTGGGAATACGAGTTCATGGTTGAGAGTGGCCAGTGCGTTCAGTTGATGAAGTGACTTTGTCGCATCTGCTGAAAGGCCGCAATGACCGCGGGCGCCTCGGCGTTGACCGCAGCCGCCATGCGTGCGAAACGCTCTGGCCCAAACATTGGCCTCGGTAAGCTCTGAAAAACGGTTGGCCGAACAATCGGGCCGCAATGGATGGTGAATACACCAATGATCCATCCGATGAGAAAAATCTCAATTGACCGTTCGCTTACAGAGAGACACGTCGCTTGATCGAGATTGAATAGATGGGGGCGACATTGACGAATGCTTACGCTAAGTGTGAGCGGGTGCTTGCGACCCTTTGCAGTTACCTGAACATCGTTCGGCTTTGTCTGTTGTGCAGCGTTTGCTGCCTGTGGAGTTTGGGCTCGCTACATCCGGTCTCGGTAGCTGTGCAGTCGTTCGCGCGACGAACGTAGCTGACGCGGAAGTGCTGTGCATGACTCCGTCCAAATGCATCGTCTGCAGCAAGCCAAACCGGCAGGGACTGAGCATCGACCTGAGCACCATCCATCGTCGCTGAGGTTCAATACACGCGCAGCTTGACGGTTGGGGAGATGGCGGGCTGTCGTAAGCTCTTCAAAATGCACGCAACTCGTATTACCCAAAATCTGCTTAAGACCCCATGGTCCGTCCGCACAGTTGCGCTTCGCGACGAGGCAGCGTGGTTCGCGCAGAACAGCTGCAGACGCCGTCTGGCGCTGTCCAAGTTGGAGCGGGATCTGCTGTTCGCTGGCGAGCATCCTTTGCGGTTTGCTTTCTCGCTGCTGACTTTCCAGGTCGCGCTGCTGGTGTTCGCTGCAGTGCTTCCGCAGGGCTGGTTCGCCCCCGCTTGGCTCAAATGGGAGGCCGCAGAACAACTGAGCCATTTCTCTACTGTGTGGACCATCCAGGCGACGCTGGCTGCGCTGGTCTACCCGATCGTGATCTCGTTCGTAGCCGTCTACTTGCAACGCAGGCCGGCGGCGGAGGCCTTCATTCACCTTTACATACTCGACTCGGGTGGGCTTGCAGCCGGTTTGTCATCGTTAGGATTGGTTATCGTGATGGGTATCCAGTACCTGATGTTGAGCACATGGGGAACTGCATGGCTTCCAGGCTGGGCGGCGATCGACACCGCCTGGTTCATCTTCAATGCCTCGCTGACGACGTTTTTCCTGTTCAGAACGGTGGAATTTCTCCGGCCAGAGGTGCAAGCCAGGGTCATTCAACGCTACACCGTCAACGTGGCGCTGCCCAGAGACGTGCAGCGCTTGAACTCATTTCAAGTGTTGGCTGGTGGCATTGCGAAGGGCTGGTTTCCCGTGCCGTCATATGGGGACGACAAGGCACCTGAAGGACCGCGCCTGCTGGTTGGCAGGGTGTTCCGGGAGGGTGATATCCAAGGAGAACTGCGCCTGCGGGCGCAGGCTCGATTGGTGGACGTTCGCATCTGGTTTGTTAGGCTGGTCGTCGAATCCTGGTATCGCAGTGCACTGACATCGCCTAGGCCTGACAAGCCGGAAGCGTTTGGTGTCAATACGTCCTGGCCATTGCTCACGTTGCCGATGAGTCCGGGTACGGTCTACGAAGGCGATTTGCCTCTCGCCATGGTGGCGGACGGCCCGGAGCTTTCACCTTGGCAGCGCTGGCTGCTGCGCTGGTCGGTGGTGGTGCAGCCGACATCCCGTGAGAGGTATGGCATCCGGGTTGAAGCCATCCTTGGTGAGTTGGCCGCCGATGCGCGAAACATGGCAGCCAAGCCCGACAACGAGGGGTTTGAGCGCGCTTATAGGGCGCTGATCGACTTGCACGGTTTGCTGCTTGCAGCCTGCCTGGACAAGATGGAGTCCGGCGAGCAAGGCAGCTGGGCGCTCCTGCCCGATCCGCAAAGTTTCTTCGATCGAACCCTGCACAAAAACTGGAGCAACGTTTATCGCGGCATCTTCGAGGCTGCGATCGAGGGTATGGTCCGAGACACCAGGCCACTGCGTCGCTTGTGCCATCTGCTGCAGCATCTCGATACCGACGAGCTTCGCGCATCGCCCGTCGAGATCCGGGAACACTTGCTTCAGATGCCGCCGCTGATGATGTACCAGCTCAGCAACTGGTGGGCCTTCAGGGTCGAAGAGCAGGGGATCATCGAGCACAGTCACAAGCAGATGGTGGTGCTGCGACCGCCTCTCAATCGTGTCTATGACGAGGTGCTCTCCACCTTCGTTGCGGGATGGGAGGACGGGCGGCCCGACAAGCCTAGGCGAAATCGAGACGCGCATGCATCGGACTGGGCAACCTTACCAAGATTGGCACGCCTGAACGTCAAGCACATCGAAGAGACGGCTCGGATGCTGCTCGCGGCCGTGTTGCGCGGGGATCAAGCTGCCGCCGAATGGTTGGCTGACGTACTCAGCAAGTGGTGGGGCACGCTGGATTTCGATCACGAGCCGTACCAGCTCTACGACAAGACGACGTTCATCACGATCGAAGACCTTGGGTTGGATTGGCCTGACTTTTGCACGAAATTTGGCCTGGAAGCCGACCATCCTGAGTTGCAGGAGCGATTGAGACCAAAGCTGCAGCAGGGCGCCTTTCAAGCGGCCCTGCGAAATTATTGGACCGATGTGCGCTTACTGACCATCGAGCTGATGCTCGACTGGGTCCGCGCCGTGCCGGTAGCATCTGCCAGCAGTTCGTTGGCGTTCGAGATCGCCGGCGGGCTCTTGACAGGTAAGCAGTGGAAGAGCGGCGGTCAGGCTGTCGACTCGCTCAGCAACTTGTCGCCGCCCGAGTACCTAGTTGCAAAGGTACGCCAGTTCGCGGCATCAGGCGAATGGCGTGGCGGCTATGTGGGGCGCTTGGACGGATTCGTTGAACGCGTTAAAGACATGCATAGGCCCAACATGGTCAGCTCGCGTGTGTACTCCTTTGGTGGTGCCGACGATGTGGAGTCGCTCCAGGAGTCTCAACTCGAACTGTTTGCCGTTCTGGCCACTGGAGCCTGGAGCTTGCCTCGCTCGCTGCAGCGGCAAATGGATGTCTGGTTCGATTCCCGCTTTGATCAGTACAGCAGCATTGACATTCTTCGTGGCCGACTGACGAGCTGGCTCGAACGGTTGGACGTACAGCCTGGCCTCTCGGTCGAGCACATCGAACTCATTAAGGCGCGCGTCAAGCCCGGAGTGCCGGCGCAGACGGCCATCGACCAAGTGAAGGCCGGCCTTCTAGCGGCCCAGAAGGCGTTGGAGGATCGGCGTGAAGAGACTCTGGCCGGCCAGCCGATTGACCCAAATCGACTTCTGGAGATCGGGCGGTATGCGTCTACTGCAGCATTCAGCACGGAGAAGGGGCGCTTCCCGGTCCACTTGTTCCCGATCGGAATCACACCCGAGAACTTGGAGGAATTCACGCTTACCTTCACACAGGTGCGTCGCGGCGAGCTGACACAGCTGCAGATGGACCAGCGAGCGTCGAACGAGGCGGAGTACTTCGCTGATGTCATGGCCCAGCAGGTTGCCATCGTCGTACTGAACGATGTCCTGTGCCGATCGGATATCAAGGAGATCGCGGTCCGGGACGGTGATGCCTACTGGAAAGCGTTGCAGACGCAGGCCGACCTCATCGTGAAAAAGGGCGGGACGCCAATCCTTCTGCTGGACAACGCCACCCGCCCCGACTGGGTGTGGGACTGGCAGCACGCGGATTTCGATGCCACGCACAAGCGGCCCGAGGATCTCCAGGTCAGGCACCGTGAAGGGCAAGGCGCTGGGTATCAGTGTGACTTTAACCAAATCGAGGTCTACGTGGCGCCGCTTCCGATTGGTCAGTCGGTCTTGCTCTCGAGTGAGGTGTTCCGCACCCTGACGTTCACCGACTACGGTGAAGGTCGGTTTGTACGGGTTGAGGCGGTACAGCTTGAAGGTGTCAAAAACTTGGTTGACCTCAAACTCACCTTCGCTCGACGCGTTGAGGTCGGTGAGTCAACGGTCGTCAAGCTGGCCTATTCGCAGAACCTGTGAACAACATCTAGGGGCACGTCCTCCCATGCGTGTTGAGTCCAACAGCTGGTTGCGGCAGGTGCCGCCGTTCAGTCGCAGTAACCGAGCGACTGGGTTCAGCCTGAACGAGTCGATCAAAACAATGCGGCCAACGACACCTTCGTACAGATGTTCTCGGCCAAAGCGAGCCACCAGCAGTCCACCATGCTGATGATCATCGGAGATATCACACGCGCCGAGCCTGCCAGTTGTCCACCAACCGGGTCCATGCCGCCGTGCGATCGCCGGCCGACGTGCCGGCCTTCCCGGAGTTACTAGCCACCAGCCGATCAATCGCTGCCTCCTGCTCCTGGCTGAATTCTTGCGGAAACATCGGAACGACGGTGATGATGCAGTCCCCAGCCTTTGCCTCGCTCGTCCAAGGAAGGCCGGCGTTTTTGATGCGGTAGTTCAGGTGGCCCCGACGCAACTTCATCTGTTGCAGCCCCCTGGGGGTTGGAATCTCGATCCAGCGATTGGCCACCCAAGCAAAACCATCGACGGGCAGTTCGCACTTCAAGGTCCCATCGGCTTCAGCCGTGAAGAACTCGTGCGGCTGCAGCTCCACGCGCACGCGCAGCGCCAGTTTGTGCTGGCGTTGACTGCCTTGCACCCGGGCTGTGACATCAAGCAGATCGCCAGCGCGTGCGCCAGGTGCGACCGCCACCCGGCAGCGATATTTGCTCGCCGGAGCCTTACCGCTAGCCGCGCATGCGGCACAGCTTTGGCGGGTCTGCCCGCGCCCCTGACAGGCTGTGCATTCGACCGTGGATGAGGCCCAGCCGAACCAGAGTTGTTGCCGGATGTGGCCGGCGCCACGGCATTCGCTGCACTGGGTAGCATGCAGTTGCAGGCCACTGCCGCTGCACTCGGCGCAGTCTTCGGCCACCTCGCCCCGAACTTCCTTGACACAACCGGTCACCACCTCCTCGAGCGTGAGGCTGATGGTGTGCTGGACAGTGAATTTTTCCGCAGCGGAGGCAGGATCCTCGGTTTCAGCCTCCCGTTCGTCCCGGGCGTTGCGGATCATTTCCAGTGCCCGATTGATACGCTGAATCTTTCGCAGGGCATGCACGCTGTTGTTGCGATCCGGGTGCCAGCGTGCGGACAGGCGGCGCCACGCAAGCTTTACCTCGGCATCGCTGGAGCCCGGTGCCAGGCCAAGTTCGTGGTAAGGGTCGTCGAGGTCCATGATCGCAATGGCGCGAGCTTTGTTGCAGTGCAGCATGGTAGCAGGCGCAGCTTGCCGCCAGGATCCTCGGGCTGGGTGCCGGTTTGGCTTCCTCTGAGCACCGCCGGCCTTGCCCGATCCCAGGAATGTCTGCTTTCGGGGCTATTCTGTTGAGAAGCTCGGAAGCTCCCAATTGCCGAACGCTAGCAGAGAAATCGACCTATCAGATCGTCCTATGTTCGACGAACCCATATACGGGAAGTGGTGGAGAGGCACCTCTGAAGACACAGCTCAAGGCAACGGTTGGGAGTTTTTCAACAGAATAGAGTCGATAGCTGCCGACCGTCAGCGCTGTCGCGAACGACTCGGCTCAGCCTGAAGCTGTGACCTACGTGGATAGATGTGAGGACTGCTTCCGGCCGTATGGGGACAGGCCACCTTCTTGATAGCTGGAAACTCAAGTCGAAATTCTCTTCGCGCAATTCTGGCCCACGCGGCCTACGTCATCACCACCAGCGTGGAGGCAGCAGTCGCCACCAGTCTGCCTGTACCCGCTTCCACCAGCCGAGCCTGCGTGAAGGCCATCGCCTTGCCGCAGCGGTCGACTACGCCTGTTGCCACGTAGTGGCCTTGCGGCGCGGGACGCAAGAAGGACGTACTGATGTTGGTCGTGGCACATGACCCGGAGGCCGGCAGACGAGCCATGGTGGCAAAGGCCATGGCAAAGTCCAGCATGGCCGAGATGGCACCGCCTTGCAATACCCCGGTGCCCTGAATGAACAGCGGCTGCGGATCAAAGCCGATTTCGACCTGCCCCTCCTGCGGGTCTACTGCGAGCAAGGTCGCGCCCAGTGCGATGGCCATGGGGTTGCTGTCGATGGGGAGGGGGTGGCCGCCTTGTTCGAGGAACCGATGGATCAGCACCTGATCGGGGTTGGCAAAACCTGACTTCGGCGTATTCGCTGCGCTGCTCATTCTGGCGCCTCGTCACAGATTTTGCGGGCGATGATCTCCTTCATGATTTCTGAGGTGCCCGCATAGATGCGCTCGATGCGCGCATCTACATAGGCGCGGGCAATCGGGTATTCCATCATGTAGCCGTAGCCGCCATGCAGCTGCAGGCACTCATCGACGACCCGGCCCAGCATTTCTGAATGCCACAGCTTGCCGGCGGACGCGCCTACGGCGTCCAGCTCACCGGCGAGGTGCCGGCTGATCAACTGGTCGCAATAGGCGCGTCCGGCCTGAAGCTCGGCGAATAGGCCCGCGAGTTTGAACCGGGTGTTCTGGAAGTCGGCCACGCGCTGGCCGAAAGCCTTCCGCTCGTTGACATAGCGGCGCGTGCCCTCAAAGGCAGCTTCTGCTCTTGATTGGCATTGCACCGATACCAGCAGACGCTCCTGCGCCAACTCCTGCATCAGGTAACGAAAGCCCTGATTCTCTTCGCCCAACAGGTGATCGTCCGGCACCCAGACATTGTCGAAGAACAGCTCTGCGGTGTCCTGGGCGTGCTGGCCGATTTTCTGCAGATTGCGACCGCGGGAAAAGCCCGGCATGTCGTCTGTGACCACCAATAGCGATACACCGCGAGCGCCTTTGTCGGGGTCCGTCTTGCAGGCCACCACAATCACGCTGGCATTGTGTCCGTTGGTGATGAAGGTCTTCTGGCCGTTGATTCGCCACCCGTCGCCATCGCGTACAGCGTGAGTCCGAACGGCTGCCAGGTCGGAGCCGGTGCCTGGCTCGGTCATGGCGATGGCGCCAATGTGATGTCCGGACACCATGCCGGGTAGAACCCGTTGCTTCAGGCTCTGACGACCATGATGCTCTATGTAGGGCGCAACGATCACAGAATGCAGCGAGAAACCAGGGCCGGTGGCTCCAATGCGGCTGAGTTCTTCGCAGACAATCAGGTCGCACAGCAAGTCGGCGCCGACCCCGCCTACCTCCTCTGGTAACCAGCAGCAGAGCAGACCATTTTCCCCGGCGCGTTGCCAGATCTCGCGAGGGACCTGGTGGGCGGATTCCCACTGGCTATGCGCAGGGGCGATCTCGCGTTCGCAAAAACGGCGGACCTGCTCGCGAAATGCGTGATGCTCCGGGGTGAAAAAGGGGCGCGATGGTGTCAACATGCTGGTGTCTCCTGGGTAGACTTTATGATGGGTGTATTTTCATCAACAAGGGTTGACAAATATAATCTGAATGATACGGTGCAGGGAAAGTTTTCTGCCATTTTTACTACCCATCGGCGGCTGCTTTCATGACTTCGCACAAGAATCTTCTCCGACATTTGTTGATGGCGCGCTCCAGCTGGATGGAGGAGCAGGTGACTGCGGCTGCCAGTCTGCATGGTTATCCGTATGTCACCACGGCGATGAATCGGCTGTTTGCTCATCTGGGTGGGCGCCCCATAGGGCTTTCGGAGCTGGCACGTCGGTTGTCTGTGTCTCGCCAGGCCGTGCACAAGTTGGCCAGCGAGGCTGAAAAGCTGGGGCTGGTGGAGTTCGTGCCTGACGAAAGCGACAAACGCGTGATGCTGCTGCGTTTCACGCAAAAGGGCTGGCGCATGTCTGAATCAGCTGCCGCCTCTTTTGTGAAAATGGAAGAGGAGCTTGCCCGGCACATTGGCAAGGAGAATGTGGAGGAGTTGCGGCGAATCCTGTCGCTGCCTTGGCCTTCGGCGGCGTCCAATGCAAGGCACAACTCCAGGAAAGTGCACTCGAACTAGGGGAAATCCTAGTCCATCAGGTCGCTTGCTCCATTGACAGACCGGCCATGTCAACTCCAGAATCATGATGTCAACCTAAATTGACAATTTTGAAAATAGCTGGAGGCAAGACATGGCGATTTCCCGCCGGAATTTCATCGGATCTACGGGTGTTGGCTTGATGGCCGGCACCCCATTGGCAGGCTGGGCGCAGGCAAGTGACACCGTGCGCATCTTTGTCGGGTTTCCGGCAGGCACTACGCCAGACATCCTGGCGCGCAAGGTGGCCGAAAAGTTGGTGACCAATGGCTACGCCCGCTCCGTCGTTGTGGAAAACAAGACAGGTGCAGGCGGCCAGCTGGCTGTCAGCGCCATGAAGGGGCTGCCTGCGGATGGCGCCAACTTGTTGCTGACACCTATGTCGATGCTCGGCGTTTATCCGTTCACGTACAAGAAGCTGCCCTACGCGCCGCTGACCGACGTGACCCCCGTCACCATGGGGGCCAGTTTTGATTAAGGTGTAGGCGTGGGTACGGCCGTGCCCGAGAGCGTGAAGGACATCCCTGGGTTGATTGCATGGTACAAGGCCAACCCGGGTAAGGCCAACATTGGCTCGTCTGCTACCGGATCTACACTGCACTTCACGGCGGTGATGATGGGGCGTGCAGCCGGAGTTCCGCTTGAACATATTGGCTACCGTGGTTCGCCGCCAGCCGTGACGGAGTTGATCGGTGGCACCTTGCCCGCTCTGTGCGCGCCGCTGGGCACCTTCACCCCTTTGATGACGCCGGGCAGCAAGGTGCGGCTTCTGGCAACATCAGGCGCCAAGCGAACGAGCTTTACGCCAAATGTGGCCACCCTGACCGAGCAAGGTTTCAAGGATCTCGTGTTCAACGAATGGTATGGCTTTTACCTGCCTGCCAAAGCATCTTCCGATCTGGTGATGCGCACCAATGCCGCTTTGCACCAGGCGCTGAAGGCGCCCGACGTGATCGAATCACTGCACAGCTTTGCCATGGAGTCGGCTCCCACCACGCCAGAGCAGTTGCATGCGGCGCTGGAGCGCGACACCAAGCTTTGGGGTCCTATTGTTAAGTCCATAGGTTTCACGGCAGCCTGATGCCGCCCGGCATCAGGCTGGCACAATGGGGGCTGCGTAAATTGGCTCGCTCGTGACTTAGGAACTTTTGGTATGACTCAACCTGGTTTGATGATGGATCGCCCGCTTCTGATCTCGGGCATCCTTACACACGGCGCTGCCCAGCATGGCAGCCAGGAGATCGTTTCACGCGACACCCACGGTGCGCTGGTGCGGCAAACTTACCGCGACACGGCACGGCGCGTGCGTCAGTTGGCCAACGCACTCAAGGCCCTTGGCCTGCACTCAGGCGATGTGGTCGCCTCCATCGCCTGGAACAACCACCGCCACCTTGAGGCGTACTACGCCGTCTCCGGCAGCGGCATGGTGATGCACACCTGCAATCCACGCCTGCATCCGCAACAGCTGATCTACATCCTGAATCACGCTGAGGATCAGGTTGTGCTGTTCGATACCACTTTCGCGCCTCTTGTTGCTGCCATTGCGCCGCACTGTCCAAAAGTGCGCGCATGGGTTTGCCTTAGTGACCGCGAGCACTGCGTATCCGTGTCCGGCCTTGAAACTGTGCTGTGCTACGAAGAGTTGCTCAATGCGCAACCTGATGACTTCACCTGGCCCGAGTTTGACGAAAAGTCGGGCGCGGTGCTTTGCTACACCTCAGGCACTACCGGGAACCCCAAGGGGGTTCTGTATTCTCACAGGGGCATTGTGCTCAACGCCACCACGTCCTGCCTGCCCGATGTGCTTTCTCTCGGAACGCGTGAATGCGTTCTGCCAGTCGTACCGATGTTTCACATCAACGCTTGGTGCATTCCGTATTCCGCGATGCTGTCAGGCGCGCGCTTGGTGCTTCCGGGGCCGCAGCTCGACGGCGCTAGCCTCCACAGCCTGATGGAGAGCGAGAAAGTTACCATCAGTGCCGGGGTGCCAACCATCTGGCTGGGCTTGCTGCAGTACGTGGACGCCCAGGGTTTGAAATTCTCGACCATGCGCCGCACCAGCGTGGGCGGCTCGGCCATGCCGCAGGCCATCATCGCGCGCTTCAATGATGATTACGGCGTTGAAGTGAGGCACGGTTGGGGTATGACCGAGACGACCGCCATTGCCACCTTGAGTAATCTGAGCGCGGCCGACCGCAGTTTGCCAGCCGCAGAGCAGTACGCCATCGTGGCACGGCAGGGCAAGGTGGTGTCGGGCATAGAGATCAAGGTGGTTGATGAGAACGGCAAGGAGTTGCCGCGCGACGGCACTTCTCAAGGGGAATTGATGGTCCGCGGTCAGTGGATCATCGAGCGCTACTTCAAGACCACGCAGAGCGCGCTGGTGGACGGCTGGTTCCCGACCGGGGACATTGCCACCATCGACGCCAACGGCGTGATGAATATTCGCGACCGTACCAAGGATGTCATCAAGAGCGGCGGTGAGTGGATCAGCTCCATTGATCTGGAAAATGCCGCCGTCGGGCACCCAGCGGTGGCTTCAGCCGCAGTCATCGGTGTCAAACACCCGAAATGGGACGAACGTCCGCTGCTGCTGATTGTGCGCAAACCCGACCAGGCGCTGGAGAAGGACGAGATTTTGGAGTTTTTGGAGAAGCGCGTGGTCAAGTGGTGGCTGCCCAATGAAGTCGTCTTTCTTGATGCCTTGCCCGTGGGCGGTACCGGCAAGGTGAAGAAAAGCGAACTTCGCCAGATGTATGGCGGCGTGTTCACAAGCGAAGCTTCTTAGCAGACACCGAACCCGAAGGCTGAATCAGACTGCCACTGACCCGGCATTGTCCGGGGTCGTGGCGATGTGCCTACCAGCCCGCTTCACGACGCAGCACGAACGGACTGCGAACGTCTTTTTCAACGTCGTGCCACTCACCGCGGATCTCTTTGCCGCAGGAGCCTTCCACTATTTTGCCGGTCCAGGTGGCTGTGATGCTGACGCGGTTGCTGGATTCGTCTAGGTTGAGTTCACCTTCCTCGATGTCGCCTGACGCAATGGACTCGGTGCTTCCGTAACGTAGCTCGCCGCGCAGGCTCTCGCTGAATTCGGGGTGCCGGCGCAAAGTCATTCGGCCTGTCTGTTTGGTGCCGGGCAGTTCAAAGCGCCATGCACCAAACAGGTGGTGGGATTGAAAGGCTTTAGGCGCCAGACATGCGCTGGCTGATTGAGCCTTTAATGGGTCCAGTGGTGGGGACTGGGCCATCGCCGTTGCGGCAATAATGCCAGTACCGATGAAGAGAATGGTCTTTCTCATGGGGTTATCCTAGAACCGTTTCTAGGGTTACGCCTTGGCGGCGGCCAATGCAGCCTGTTCTGCTGCTTTCTTGGCAAATTCGGCACGCAAGGCTTTCAGTTTTTCACGGGGGTCTTCACGCGCGGTGGCTTGATCGAGCGCCATTTCTGCAATAAACCTGCTGGGTTGTGCCGCAACAATCTCACGGCCCTTTTTGCGCCGACGGGTCCAACTGACCGCAAGTGTTTGCCGTGCGCGGGTAATACCCACATACATCAGGCGTCGCTCTTCTTCAATGCGCGCAGCGATGGCGGAGGCAGGGGCGTCTTCGTCTGTACGGAACGGCAAGAGCCCTTCATTGACACCGGCCAGTATCACGTGGGGCCATTCGAGACCCTTGGAGGCGTGTAGCGTGGAAAGCGTGACCATGTTCGGATCTTGGTCTCGTTCGCCCAGAGTGGAGATCAGAGTAATGGTTTGCGCCACTTCCAGCAAGTTCTTGCGTTCAGATCCGCCATTGGCTCCGGTCGCATCATCTATGCGCCCGCCGCAGCGCCCCGCCATCCAGTCGCAAAAATCGAGGACGTTGCTCCAGCGTGCTGCCGCGACCTTGTCACTTTCTTCAGCACCCTGGAGAAACTTCTCGTATTCGATTTCCTTGAGCCATTCCATCAGGAAAGCCTTGGCAGCCTCTTCACCTTCGGTCTGCTTGGCCCGATACTGGAGGTAGTTAACGTAGCGGCCAAACTCCCGCAGGCTACCCAAAGCCTTCGCCGAAACGATGCCTTCGAGCGAGCCTGAAAACAAGCCGCCAAACATGCTCAAACGATACTTGCTCGCAAGATCTCCAAGCTGAGCCAGAGTCTGATGTCCGATCCCGCGTTTTGGCGTTGTGATTGCGCGCATGAACGCAGGATCGTCGTCTTCGTTGATCCATAGTCGGAACCAGGCGCAGAGGTCCTTGATTTCCGCTTTATCGAAGAAGCTTTGCCCGCCGGATACTTTGTACGGTATCTGAGCCCGCCGCAACGCCTGCTCAAACACCCTGGCCTGGTGGTTGGCTCGGTAAAGAATGGCGAAGTCCCGCCATTCTTTCTGGACTGACGTGCTGCGCAAGCTCTGGATGCGGGCCACCGCTCGGTCGGCCTCGTGGGCTTCATGGTCGCAATCGACCACGCGCACGGGCTCTCCCTCTCCCAGTTCGGAGAAGAGCCGTTTCGGAAACAGCTTGGGATTGGGGCCGATGACGTTATTGGCGGCCCGCAAAATGGCGCTGGTGGAGCGGTAGTTCTGCTCCAGTTTGATGACTTTCAGTTGCGGAAAGTCGATGGGTAGCCGCTTGAGGTTGTCCAGGGTCGCGCCACGCCAGCCATAGATGCTCTGGTCATCGTCGCCCACGGCGGTGAAGTTGCCGGCACTGCCGACCAGCAGCTTCATGAGTTCGTACTGCGTGGCGTTGGTGTCCTGGTACTCATCTACCAAGACGTGGCCAAGGCGTTTTTGCCATCTTTGCGCCACTTCCGGGTGATTTTTCAGCATGCGCAGTGGCAGGCCAATGAGGTCGTCGAAGTCCACGCCTTGGTAGGCGATCAAACGCTCATGGTAGAGAGACATGAGGCGCGCTATTTCACGCTCGCCCTCATCTGTAGCCTGAGCCGCCGCTTGCTCCGGAGAAAGCCCCTCGTTCTTCCAGCGGCTGATGGTCCATTGCCACTGGCGAGCCGTGGCCGCGTCGGTGGTGGCGCCACAGTCTTTCAAGAGGCTGAGGCATTCGTCGCTGTCGAGAATGCTGAACTGCGATTTGAGTCCCAGGATGGAGCCCTCTTCACGCAACAGGCGCACGCCAAGGGCATGGAAGGTGCAGATCAGTACTTCGCCCGCTGCTTTGCCGATCAGATCTCGGGCGCGCTCGCGCATTTCGCTGGCGGCCTTGTTGGTGAAGGTGATCGCGGCCACACGCTTGGGCTCCAGCCCGGTTTGGATCATTCTGGCGATCTTCTGCGTGATGACGCGGGTTTTTCCCGATCCGGCCCCAGCCAATACCAAACAAGGCCCGCGCAAATGGTTTACGGCATCTTGTTGGGCGAGATTGAGGCGGTCGTGCATGCGTAGAGAGATGGCCCTGAAATGGGGCGCCGGGAGTCAGTGGAGAATCTTGCCCGATCATACCGATTGGACTTTCAACCAAAGCAACATGGGTGCATCTGCTCAAATATTCTCGGTCACACTGCCGTTCTTTGCCTTGGTGCTTTGTGGCTACCTTGCGGCGCGCTCGCGCTTGCTGCCACTCGATGCGGTGCCCGGGCTCAACATGTTCGTGCTGTACTTCGCGCTGCCTTGCATGTTGTTTCAATTTGGCAGTTCGACGCCACTGACCAAGTTGCTTGATCCCGTAATCTGTCTGTTGTGGCTTTCCGCTGCCCTCCTGATCGTCGCATTTTCCGCCTGGTTCACACGGCGGCGGGGTGGTCATTGGCCAGACGCGGCCATGGGCGCCCTGGTGGCGGCGTTTCCGAATTCCGGGTTCATGGGGGTGCCGCTGATTCTGGCGCTTTTGGGCGAAAGCGCACTGGGTCCGGTGATGTCGACCCTGCTGGTCGATCTGGTGGTAACCACGTCCTTGTGCATTGGTCTTTCCCAGTGGGGCGCTGCCGGTGAGCATGGGGCCCTCAAGGCTGCGGGGAGGGCGCTCAAGGGGGTGTTGCGCAATCCCATGCCATGGGCGATTTTGCTCGGCGCCCTGAGTGGCGTGGTGGGGTTGAGCCTCTGGGCGCCGATTGCCAAAACCGTGGGGTTGCTCGGGGATGCCGCCTCTCCTGTGGCCTTGTTCACCATTGGCGCGGTGCTCGCACGTTCGCAAATGCTTGCGGGGAACGGTCTGCCCGCTCAGCCGCCGTCTGATGCCGGAACGCTGGTCGTTTGCAAGCTGCTGATACACCCCTTGCTGATCTATGCGGGCGGCCTGCTGGCTCTGGGGGCGGGGTGGCTTGGCCCGGGTGCGCTCGTTCCGCTCGTTCTGACCGCAGCCCTGCCTTGCGCCAGCAACGTGTCGTTGCTGGCGGAGCGGTTTGGTGCAGACAATGGGCGGATTGCACGCATCATTCTCTGGTCTACGTGCGCGGCCTTTCTGACTTTTTCAGTGATTGCAGGGTTGTTTGCGTCTTATTGATCAGACCCCATGATGTTTGAATTCTCCGGGGTTACCTGCTCCGTTTCGGCGCTGCGGGTTCCGGCTGAGGCTTAAGTTCGATACGGGGGGCGTTGGCTAGCTCCGCCGGGGTCACCTGTGTCGTGCTTTCCTTGATCACGCCGCCACCTATGACGCTGCCAGAAGTCTGCCCTTGGCCGTTGACGCGCGCTTCACAATCTACTTTGTAGAACGCCGGCAGGTTGGCGCAACGCATGAGCGCGTTGGCCTGGGCCTGATCTGCCGTAACTGGCGCCAGTTGACTGCGGACGGAGGCGGCCCGGCGCTCTTTGGCCGCTGCCGCCTGATCCAGATTGGTCTGGCTGGGTGTGAGCGTTTGCGCCATAGCTGGCATCGACACGGCGCAGGCCATAGCCAGAACGGTTAAATATTTCTTGCAAGACATGATGAGTCCTTTCTGTGTTGGGCGGCACGGTGTGTGCGGCGTCTCTCGGTGTCTCTTTCTGGCGTACCAGGACACAACCACTGTAGGCCCTGTGTGGCATGTGTTTTGTCGGACGCCACCTTGTGGGGCCGTAGAAAAACCGCCCGGAAGGTGCAGTTGATCAGGGGACTTTCGTCGTTCGAAGTAGGTTGAACAGGATCTAAGCCGAACCCGATGAGTCGGGTGTGACGGAATTGGTCACACCGCCAGCGGATCGACGTCCATGATCCAGCGCACAATGCCCCGATGCTCGGGGGTGGTGCGCAAACGGTGCAGCAGGGGCTGGCAAGCCGCCAGAACGCGTTGCAATGCCGCACGTGAGGGACTCTCTATCATCATTTGCGCGCGCTCTACATTGGCTACACGCTGCACAGCCATGGGCACCGGCGGGTACCAGGTGGTGTGTTCGAAGGCAGCCTGCGTTTCGCTGCCGGTCGCCAGCGTGGTTTGCGCTTCGTGAGCAGCGGCCCGCAGAAAGGCCTGGGCCGCCTCCTGGCTGCGAGCATCCGCCCGCAAAAGCGCCAGATGCGCAAACGGAGGCAGCCCCGCTTGAGCGCGTTCGTTCAACTGGCTTTCAGCAAAGGCGGGGTAGTCGTGCACCTTGAGCGCTTCATACAGCGGATGCGTGGGGTGGTGGGTTTGTACCCACATTTCGCTGGCGGCTGCCACGGTGGCATCTCGACCGGCCCGGCCTGCCGCCTGCAGCAGCAAGGCAAAGAGGCGCTCAGGGGCTCGAAAATCGCTAGAAAATAAGGCCCCGTCGGGGTTAATGGCTGCCACCAGTGTCACGCGCCGAAAATCATGCCCCTTGGCGATCATTTGGGTGCCTACGAGCACATCGACCTCGCCGGCGTGTACCTGAGCCAGCTGGCTTTCCAGGCTACCCTTGCCGCGGGTGGAGTCTGCGTCGATGCGGGCAATTCGGGCCGGTGAGCCGTCTGGACGCAATGCCGAGGCCAGCAGTTCTGCGAGGTGTTCCTCCAATTGCTCGGTGCCTCGCCCGATGGTGCCGATGTCCAGGTTGCCGCAGGAAGGGCAGGCACGCGGCACGCGCTCTGTGAAGCCGCAGTGGTGGCAGCGCAGGGTTCGGTCGATTTTATGAAATACCCGATAAGCGCTGCAGTACGTGCATTCGCTTTTCCAGCCGCAGTCTGCGCAGTGAAGCACGGGCGCGTAGCCCCGGCGATTGAGCAGCAGCAGTGTTTGTTCGCCACGGGCCACGCGCTCGCCAATGGCGGTCAGCAGCGGCGGTGA
This sequence comes from Ottowia caeni, assembly GCF_050821495.1. Lineage (GTDB taxonomy): Bacteria > Pseudomonadota > Gammaproteobacteria > Burkholderiales > Burkholderiaceae_C > Ottowia > Ottowia caeni. The sequence continues at coordinate 1,377,434 of NZ_CP151080.1, forward strand.
AATCAGGGCGCCCCGGGGTTGACGGCTCATGTCGACCCGGCGCACACGCGGCAAACCTTGATCAGCGTTTTCAGCACCTATTCGTCGGGGCATGGCCAGTCTGACATAGCGGCCGTTGCCGCCCTCGGCAGTCGGGCGGCTTTGCTGCCAGCTCTCCAGGGAGGGGGTGGCAGAGCCCAGGATCACCTTGGCGCCCACCAGTTTCCCGCGGTAAACAGCAAGATCACGCGCTGAGTAGCGGGCGCCTTCCTGTTGTTTGTAGCTTGGGTCGTGCTCCTCATCTACCACGATGAGTGCCAGATCAGGCATGGAGGCGAGCACTGCCATGCGGGTGCCGAGCACGATGCGGGCATGTCCGGTGTGCGCTGCCAGCCACCCCGCCAGGCGCTGTGCCGAGGTCAGGCCGCTGTGCATGGAAACGACCATGGCTTTGCCAAAGCGTTCCACGAATCGGGCCTCCAGCTGCGGCGTGAGGTTGATCTCCGGCACCAACACCAGTACTTGCGCCCGTTCGTGCTGAGCCAACGCCTTTTCGGCGGCCCTCATGTAAATCTCGGTCTTGCCGCTTCCGGTGGTGCCAAACAGCAGGAAAGGGCCGTTTTCCTGCTCGATTCGGGTCAGGGCGAGGGTTTGGTCAGCGGAGAGGGTTTTCTGGGTGGCGGAGCCTTCAGCTTGGGCCGCTGGTTCCTGCTTGGCCTCGGATGGGGTGTGGGTGCCGGCATGCAGGCGCTTCAGTCGGCGCGCCATTTGCGTCGCGTTCAGGGTGCGTAACTGCGGTGGCAACGCTGCCAGCGCCACTTCACCCAGGGCTCGCTGGTAATAGCGTGCGGCAAAGCTGATCAAGGCGCGCCAATGTTCGTCCAGTGGAGGCAAACTTTCTGATGCGTTGCTGGCGGTTCCCGCTTGAGCGTCTCCCAGCAAGCCGGCAATGTCGCGAACGGTGGAAGAGATGGGTGGCTCGGGTTCTGGTTCGGCTCCCCAGACGACGCCCAGCACCTCTCGCTTGCCCAGGGGCACGCGTACCAGCGTGCCGGGTGGCAGTGGGACGGGGCTGCGGTAGGTGAGCGGCGCATAGATGCCGCTGTGCGCAGGTGCTGCAACTGCGACAGCCAACCAATGTGCGGGGTTTGTCAAGGTGCTCCAGTTTGTCAAGACGCTCCACTCAACATGCAGTTGGCGCCTTAAGTCCTTGTTTTAACTACGTTTTGAGAGTCATACCCAAAAACTGTGGATAACTTTGTTGAAAACTACTGGACTATGGCTCTAAAGCCTTGAGAATCAACGCTTCCATTAGCTTGCCTATCAAAAAAGCAGTCGATGTTTTTTATATAGATCAACAACTTACGATAACACAGTCGTTTGTACTAGAGTTGGTCACCATCCCTGGAACAAGCACGATATTTGTGCATAAGTAAAGCGAATGTACGTGCCTTTTTTTGTCTTTAGGCCAAAAAATGCTTGACTTGGCCGGATCGGCTGGCTATGAGCCTTTAACCTAGATTCGGATCTAGGTTAAATCCGGCAGGCTCTTTGGAAGCGCTCTTGGTCCGACGAGTGCTTAGCCGGCGCGCATCCGACGCGAGTGGGTGTGAACCTCGTCTACCAGGTGAGACACGTGCTCTGGAGGCGTAAACTGGCTGATGCCGTGGCCCAGGTTAAAGATATGAGTGGAGCCACGGGTGCTTGGGTCGGTATGGGGGGCGCCGAAGCTGTCCAGTACGTTCCTTACCTGCGCACGAATGCTGTCGGGCGGCGCAAAAAGTACATTGGGGTCAATGTTGCCTTGCAGCGCCTTGCCGCTGTCGCCTTCCGAAACAATGGCACGTGCTGTCTTCAGGTTCATCGTCCAATCCAGGCCCAGCACGTCGCAATCGAGGGCACGCATTTCGGGCAACCAAAGGCCTCCGCCTTTGGTGAAAACGATGCGCGGCACCACCGCTCCGTCGGGGCCGGTGCGCTTGAGTTGCGCGAGCACGCGGGTTGTGTAGGCGAGGCTGAAAGCCTGGAACGCGCCATCGGCCAGAACGCCGCCCCAACTGTCGAAGATCATCACGGCCTGCGCGCCGGCGTCGATCTGCAGGTTCAGGTACTGCGCTACGGCGTCGGCGTTGATGGCCAGGATCTTGTGCATCAGGTCCGGGCGGGCGTACATCAGCGTTTTGACGGCGCGGTAATCCTGGGAGCCGCCGCCTTCAACCATGTAGCAGGCCAGCGTCCAGGGGCTTCCTGAAAAACCGATCAGAGGTACGCGGCCGTTGAGGGCCTTGCGGATGGAGGTGACGGCGTCGAATACGTAGCGGAGCTTGTCCATGTCGGGCACCGCCAGCTGCGCTACGGCCGCTTCGTCGCGCACCGTATGCTGGAATTTTGGGCCTTCACCCTGTGCAAAGGAAAGGCCCAGGCCCATGGCGTCTGGCACCGTGAGAATGTCGGAGAACAGAATGGCGGCATCCAGCGGATAACGTGCCAGTGGTTGGAGTGTGACCTCGGTGGCGTAGTCGACATTGGTGGCCAACCCCATGAAGCTGCCCGCCTTGGCGCGCGTGGCGCAGTATTCAGGCAGATAGCGCCCCGCCTGGCGCATGAGCCAGACGGGAGTGTGGGAGGTGTCCTGGCCAAGGCAGGCGCGCAAGAAGGTGTCGTTTTGCAAAGGGGCGAAGCTCATGGGCCGACATTGTCTCAGTCTTGGCGACCCTGGGGTATTCTGGGGCTTGTCGGCCTCGAATAAGAGTCAGATTTCCGATGGCGAACCCGCTACCCAGCGCAAGCCTTTGCCGTGGCTGTAGTAATAATCCCCCTGCGGACTGATGACGACGGCGCGGCATTCCACAGGATCGGAGAAGTACCGCCACCCGGAGGCACGGTGCGGTGAGCTTGCACTGTTGGTAATCTCCTGCATGCCCTGGCCGCGACCGAGGATGCAGCGGGTGCTTTGCGCTTGCTCACGTACGCGTTGGCGGTCGTTGCCTTGGTCACGATCTGTGGCGAGTACCGGTGCGCTCAGGACAGCCGCCAACATTCCGATCGCGGCGAGCGAGATGGTTGAATGCATGATGATCTCCTTTTCCAGTAATGGCAGTCTGAAGTGACTGTGCTGACAGTTTGCGCGGAGAGTGGTGAACCCCTGCTGAACGGGAAATTCATGGAGCGTTCACGCAGTGCGCTGGCTTAACTCTGATTCAGTTTAGTTCCTGGGGCACATCGGTGCTTGGGAATTTGCCAGCAAACCGCCCAAGCCCGAGCGTCACCAGTCCGCCGCCGCGGCGCAGCAGCCACAGTGCTTCCAGCCCCATCCGCTGGGCCAGCGCCAAGCCTTCACCGGGGCCGGCGACGAGGAGGGCCGTGGCCCAGGCGTCGGCGTGCATGCAGGTTCGTGCCAGGACCGTGACCGACGCCACCTCGTTGCGCACGGGCGCGAAGGTGCGAGCATCCATGGTGTGTGACAGGCGCACGTTGCCCACCTCCAGGTACCTCCGGTAGTCGCCTGATGTGGCTACCGCGAGGTCCTGCAACTCAACCACGCTGTGTACGGCACGGCGCCCTGCGTCGGGCCTTTCCAGGGCCACGGCCCACGGCTGGCCGCTGGATTGGGTACCCAGGGCGCGCAGTTCACCGTCCAGTGCCACCAGAGCGCTACTAACTCCCTGTTGCTCCAGGACAGAAGTCATGCGATCGACGGCATAGCCCTTGGCAATGCCGCATAGGTCTAGCTGCAACGGCGCATGTTTGCGGGCTCGGCCTGCGGTGAGGTCGAGTTCCAGGGCGTCGTACGTTGGCGGTCGTGCGACCTCAGTGGCGGCGCGAATCGCTGTTGCATCAGGTGTGTCGCGCACCGGGCCAAATCCCCAGGCGTCGACCAGAGAGCCCATGGCGGGGTCGAATGCGCCGTGGCTCAGCCGGCAGATGTCCAGGGCGCATTTCAATACTTCCAGAATCTGAGGCGGCAGGGGTAGCCAAGGGCCGGGTGAAGCGTGGTTAAGGCGGTTCAGGTCGCTTTGAGGCAGCCATGGCGACATTTGCGTGTCCACCTCCTGCACGGCAGAGGCCAGGACCAGTTGCAGTGATTGGACGTCCGTCACCTGCGCGGCGTCGCAGGTGACGGACCAGCGCGTGCCCATGGTCGGACCGTGCAGCGTCAAGCGCTGAGTGTCAGAACAGGTCTTCAGCATATCGTTCCCGCTTTTTAAGTTGGTCCACGCTCAGCCCGACGCTGGCCAAGATGTCGTTCAGCGCCTGTGCCACCCCCTGGGCCATGGCACGGCTGCCGCATACCCGCACGATGGCGCCATTTGCCACCAGGTCGCGCACGCGGGCTCCGTCGCGGCGCAGGGCTTCTTGTACATAGCCGCCGCCATCAGGGATGCGCGAGAACGTCGTGTGCAGACCGCTCAGGCGGCCTTCCGATTGCCATGCTTGCAGTTCCTGGCCGAAGTAGAGGTCTCGTGCCGGGTCGCGCGCACCGTAGTACAGGTGCATTGGCCTGTGCGCATTGCCCCTAATGAACCCAGCCAGTGGTGCCACGCCTGTGCCGGCGCCAATCAGCAGGACCGGTTTTCGTGATCCTGAAAGCACAAAGCTGGGGTTGGGGCGAATGAAGGCCTGAACGCTGTCGCCAGGCTGCAGGCCGTGGAGGTAGGTAGAGCACGCTCCGCCGGGCATGTGGCGCACGCAGATCTCCACGAAGCCATCGCGGGAGCCCGAGGCCAGGGAGTAATAGCGCGGCACTGCGTGCGCACCGGGTGGCACGATGCCGAGCAGGTCGCCCGCGACAAATCGCTGCAGGCCACGATCGGGCAAGGCGAAGCGCAGGATGACGGCGGGTTCGCCCGCGCCACCGGGGAAGTCCTGCCGTGCGATCAGCGTGAGAGCCGATGTGCGCGGTATGCGGGGTTGGTAGGTCAAGTCGAGGGTCTGCCCCAGTGTTTGCGCAAGTGTCTGTCCCCAGCGAGAGAACTCTTGCGCTGATTGCTGGTGGATGCGCTCCAGTGGCAGTAGCGAATGCCAGCCTTGGCGGCCCAGTGCCTGTTCCAGTACCTCGGCAAAGGCACAGAAGGCGGGGAACTGCCGATCACCAAAGCCTAAGACAGCCACTTTGGCGTCTGTGACGGGTTGGCGTGCGATAGCGTCCAGTGCTCGCGTGGCGTGGGCGGGCGCCTGACCCTCGCCATACGTGGCGGCCAGCACGAAGACGTGGGTGGCGTCTGCTGGCACGCGCCAGTGCTCCAGCGACGTGGTGTGCACGCGATGGCCTGCCGCCACCAGTGCGTTGTGCAGGGCTTGCGCAAAGCCCCAGGTGCTACCCCCTCGCTGGCAACGAAGATCAGGTGGTCGGCCTGCGTCAGCGGGCTGTTGTTGTCAATGACGGGGCGGCTGCGGCGGGCTTGCCACCAGATCATCAGGCCCGTTGCCCAGAACAGCGGAATGCTGGCGCCCATGGCGCCCAGCGCCAACGCCCAGATCCAGGCGCCCTCGCCAGTGTGCAGAAGGCGCGCCCAGTCGTACACGCGCTGCGCAGTCGTGGCGTCCTGCCAGGCCAGCGTCTGGCCGCTGTAGCGGTCCACCCAGCCCTGGCCCTGCGTGGTGGTCACGCGCCAGGTGTCAAGCGGATCGTCGGCGGCGGGAAAATTGAGCTTGCGTAGTTCTCCGAGGTTCAGGTTTTGAAGCAGCGGAAGTTGATTTGGGGCCAGGGTTGGTCCATTATTTTGAACCGATGCCACGTCGGGCTCGGCTCCAGCCTCAAGCTGCACGAACCCGAAGGTGGCAGCATTCATGTAGAGCGCTGCCGCAGCGGACAAGGCAAGAATCAGCAGCACCACTCGACCGGCCAGGACGTGCAGGCGTTGCATGAGCGTGCCGCGCACCGGTCCGGCCAGCTGTCGCCAGCCGCCCATGCGCCGCAGCATCAGCACAAGACCAGACACGGAGAGTGCCAGCATGGAGAGGGCTACCACCGCAGCAGTCACGCGCCCCGGGTCGTCTAGTAGCAGGGCGCGATGCAGGTTCTTGATCCAACGCGGCATCACGGACGGTTCGTAGATTCCCAGCACATGGCCGTCTGCCGGGTCTACGCGCAGCGCTTGCACCTGATCGCCGTTGAAGGCATGAACCACCACAACACCCGAGGGCAGGCGGCGTATCTCATCGGCCCCCGGTGTGCTGGCTTGCACGCGCTCCACCAAAGTGGCAACCGGTAAATCCGGCGCAGCCGGTGTCGATTGCCACGCATTGCGCAGCGGATCAAGGGCTAGCAACGTTCCCGTGATGCCCAGCACCACGGCAAGCGTGCCCGCCACCAGACCCAGCCAGCGATGAACCAGTCGCCAAATCATGTGGACCTCTTACTGCAGTTGATAGGTGAATGACTGGATGTATTGCTTGCCGGCTTGCGGCTTGCCTGCCTGAGTGGAAGATAGCGGTACGCGGATCTCGGAAGGGCTGTCGCGCATGTCTTCCGCAGCGGCGTCGATGCGGATTTCGTAGCCTGCGTTGATCAGCGCGTCTGCCAGATCAGCCGTGACTTTGAGGGTGCGGCCAGCGCCCACACTGGCGCCTGTCACACCCTGGACGCGATTGGCGTCGCTGGCCGAAAGGCGTTTCCAGTCTGCCAGATGCTTGTAATACTTGGCCTTGCCGCCCGCCACCCACAGCGTGCCAGCGTAGGCGCCTTTCGCATCGGTGACGTAGATGGCAAGGTAGGCGCCGTCGCCCCCGTAGTTCTTGAGTTGGGTCGTGAGCGTGACCTGACGGCTGTGCGCCAGTGCCGGAACAGTCAGTGCGCAAGCTGCAGCGATGGCGGTCAATAGAGGTTTTGTGGACATGGTTGATCTCCGATGTGCAGGGAATGATTGGACCTACTCGACTTGACCGCGCGGCGTGGTGCCGGGAGTGAGCACGGGGTTCGGGGGCGGGGTGATCGAGGGCGTAGTGCCTTGGCTCTTGGTGGAGTCGGACTCACGGCGGCGTTTGCGCTCGTGATCGTCATCGTCGTCACGTAGTTTCATCTTCACCACTTGCAGGGTCTGAGGGTCCAGCTTGGCTTTGAAGGCGCGGCCCTTGTCGTCGCGGCCGCGTATTTCATAGCAGCCGTCATCGATCTTGATCCGTTGCACCTGCCAGCCCTGACGGTTGGCGTGCTGCAGAACCGCGTCGCGCGATTGCCATTGTTTTGCTGGCACTTCGCAGTCATCGTCTGCAAGTGCAGGAGCGGACGCCAGGGCCACGCACAGGGCGAGGAAGAAGGGAGTTTGTTTCATGGAAAATTTCCTCCGGTGAGATAGATGCAAAGATGAACGACAAACATGAGTGATGTGATGCCCCGGCTTGTTCATGCTGATGTATGTTCCAGGGCTGACCACAATTTTGTAAAAGTCCACATGAATTCATGCTGAAGGCGGCGTTCATCTGCCGTTCATCTGTGTGCGCCTATAAACGTTCCATCATGAGGAAAATCCGTCGCTTTGTTGCTCTACTGTTCTTGGCCTTGGGAGTCGCTGCGGGCGGTTTGCTGAATGCTGATGACCGTGGCGACCATGAACTGGCACGCCAGGCGCTGGAACGCGGTCAGGTGTTGCCGTTGCGCACCGTGCTTGACAAAATAGAGCGCGAGTATCAGGGCCAGGTCCTCAAGGTGGAGTTCGAGGAAGACGATGGGCGTTTCTTCTATGAGATCCGCTTGTTGCAGAAAGACGGCCGCATGGCCAAACTTGAGGTCGACGCCGCCGACGGTCGGGTGCTGAAGGTAAAACGCAAATAAGGCGACAAGAATAGGCATGCGCATACTCGTAGTTGAAGACGAACCCACGCTATGTGCGCAGTTGGTAGAGGCCATTGCCGCGGCCGGCCACACCGTGGAGTCCGCCACAGACGGCGCACAAGCGCACTACCTTGGCGAGGTGGAAGAGTTCGATGCCGTGGTGCTTGATCTTGGTCTGCCAGTGCTCGACGGACTGTCGGTGCTGCGACGCTGGCGCGCAGCGGGGCGCAACATGCCGGTGCTCATTCTCACTGCCCGCAGCGCCTGGCACGAAAAAGTGGCGGGCATGGACGCGGGCGCCGATGACTACCTGGCCAAGCCCTTTCACATGGAGGAGTTGCTGGCCCGCCTGCGCGCATTGCTTCGCCGACTGGGTGAACACGCCACCGCACAGTGGCAGTGCGGCCCGATCTGGCTGGACACGCGTCAGGCGCGTGTGCTGGTCGACGGGCTGCCGCTCACTCTCACCAGCCACGAGTTCAAGCTGTTGTCGCTCCTCATGCAGCGCAAGGGGCAGGTGCTTTCGCGGACGGAGTTGTCAGAGCACATTTATCCACACGACAGTGACCGTGACTCCAACACCATAGAAGTTTTTGTGGGTCGTCTGCGCAAGAAGCTGCCGCCGGGCTGCATAGAGACCGTGCGTGGTCTGGGTTACCGGCTGGTGGAAGAGGGTGCGTCAGCGGTCGGCACGCCAGCATGAGCGCAGAGCAGGGTGGGTCCCAGGAAACCCGCGTTCCTTCCGGGGGTGGTGCCATGCGGTCAGGAAAAGCGAACGGTGGTTCGCTGAGACTACGCCTGCTGGCGGGTACGCTGGCCTGGATGCTGCTCAGCATCGTGCTTGCTGGCTGGGCACTGCGCACGCTGTTCCAGGAACATATCACCCAACAGTTGCAGGCGCAACTGGTAACGCAATTGGATCAGCTCAGTGCAGTCGTGGACTGGTCGCCGCAGAGCACTCCCGTCGTGGCACCCGCTCCGGCAGATCCGCGTTTGGCGCAGCCGTTGTCGGGCCTTTACTGGCAGATCGACCGTTTGGGCGCCGCGCCAGAGACCGCCGTCGCGCGATCACGTTCGCTATGGGATCAGGTGCTGGCGCTTCCGCCCGATTCCGGCGCTTACCCCGCGGGTGGTCACCGCGTGCTGCAAATACGCGACGCGCAGAATCACACGCTCCTGATTGTGGCGCGCACACTGCAATTGCCTGAAGACACGGCACCGCCGCTTCGCTTGTCCGTGGCAGGTGACAAGGAACTGTTGGCCGAGCCTCTGCAGCGCTTTACTCGCTTGTTGCTGATCGCGCTGGGCATGCTGGCCGCAGCCATGGCGGTGGCGGTGGCGGTGCAGCTGCAACTGGCCCTGCGTCCGTTCAGGTTGCTACGCGCGCGTCTGGCGGCTGTGCGCAGTGGTGACGCTGTGCAGATTGAAGGGAGTTTTCCGCGGGAGTTGCAGCCCCTGGTCAGCGAGTTCAACCACTTGCTGACCGAAAACGCCGACATGGTTCAGCGTGCCCGCACCGAAGCAGGCAACCTGGCGCACGCGGTCAATACGCCGTTGTCCGTTCTAGCCAATGCCGCCGCGCAGGGCAGTGGTCCCTTGGCGCAGCTGGTACAAGAACAGGTGGGCAGCGCACGCCGTCAGGTGGGCTACCACCTCGCGCGAGCCCGCGCAGCCGCTGCGGTGCGCGCCACCGGACTGCGCACACCGGTGCTGGCGCCGGTTCAGGCGCTGCTGCGCACCATGCAACGCCTGCATGTCGACCGGTCGATCGAGTTCGAGCTTGCGCCCCAGGCGCAGGAAGGTGGGTTTCGCGGTGAAGAGCAGGATCTATACGAGCTCCTGGGCAACCTGATCGACAACGCCGGGAAGTGGGCGCGTTCCCGTGTTGTGGTGAATGTGCAACGCGAGGCGGGGCAGCTATGCATTGACGTGGACGACGATGGCCCTGGTATTCCAGAGGCGTTGCGCGGGCGCATGTTCGAGCGCGGGATCAGGCTGGATGAGCAACGCCCGGGTTTCGGGCTGGGGCTGGACATCGTGCGTGCGCTGGTGCAGACCTACGGCGGCAGCGTACAGGCCCTGGCCTCTCCCATGGGGGGCGCACGACTGCGCCTGTACCTGCCCTCGTCGGATGACGATGCGTCCTGACGTGTTGACGTGTTGAGGGCGCACAATTAGATATTCATCCCGGAATCTTTGAACGCCACCATGGAACAGCATTACCTCAGTCCACTTTTCGATCCCGAGTCGGTGGTTGTGTTCGCGGAGCAGGCGGGGGATGCAGCAAATGCGTCCTTGTCCTTGCATGCACGAGCCTTGCTGGAGGGATTCAGGGCGCAGGCGTTCAAGGGAACCGTCACTGAACTCAGCACGCACACGACCGGCACACTCGGCGAACTGGCGCAGGCGCGTGCGGATCTGGCGATCATCGCTCTGCCGCCCGAGGAGGTCATGGCCGCGTTGGAACTGGCTGGCCGCATCAAGTGCAAGGCAGCGTTGGTGCTGTCGGCTGGAATAGGCGCAGCTCAGGCTGCCGAGATGGCGCGTACCGCGAGGCGCCACGGGGTGATGTTGCTTGGCCCCAATAGCCAAGGCTTTCAGCGCCCCGCGCAGCTTCTGAATGCCAGCACCCTCGGGCCACTCGCAAAGTCGGGTCCGCTGGCGCTGGTGTCCCAATCTGGCGCGCTGACCGCTTCCATTCTCGATTGGGCTCGCCAGAACAAGGTTGGTTTTTCCAGCGTGGTGTCGGTAGGGCCGCACAGTGTGCTGCGCATAGCTGATGTGCTGGATTTCCTGGCGAGTGATCGGCACACTCACGCCATCGTGGTTTACTTGGAGGGCATCACCAATGCTCGCCGTTTCATGAGCGCTTTGCGCGCCGCAGCCATCAGTAAACCGGTGGTGATTCTCAAGTCCGGGCGAAAGTTGGCTGGCAACGCGGCAGCGCAAACGCACTCCGGGTCCATCGTCGGCAGCGACGCGGTGTTCGACGCGGCGCTGCGCCGCGCGGGCGCTGTGCGGGTACGCTCGTTTGTCGAGCTTTTCTCGGCAGCCAAATGCCTGGCTTCGCGCTATCGGCCGGTGGGAAAGCGGCTGGCCATTGTCACCAACGGCGGCGGGCCTGGCGTATTGGCGGCCGATTGGGTGAGCGAGATCGGTTTGGAGTTGGGCGTGCTCTCTGCGGAAAAGGCGCGGGCGCTGGTTCCCAAGCTGCCAGCCCATGCATCGCTGGCCGATTTGATCGACGTCTCCGAAGACGCGCTGCCCGAGCACTATCGCGCTGCCCTGGAGGCGGCAGCTAGCGACAAGGGGATTGATGGCGTGCTGGTGATTTATTCACCCAAGTTCGGAGGTGATGCGCAGGCCATTGCCGATGTCTTGATTCAGGCAAGGCCCAAGTTGTCCAAGCCACTGGTCAGCTGCTGGATGGGGGATGCATCGGTGGGCCCCGCACGGGCGCAGATGGCCGAAGCGCAGATTCCAACTTACCGCACTCCCGAGGCTGCGGTCGGCGCCTTCGGCAATATCGCCAGTTTCTACCAGAATCAGCAGCTTCTGCAGCAAACCCCGCCTCCGCTGACTCAGTTGGCGGCTCCCGATGTGGAGGGGGCTCGGCTTCTGATCGAGAGCGTGCTGGCAGAGCGGCGCCAGACACTGACGGAAATGGAGTCAAAGTCGCTGCTGGCTGCTTTTCATATTCCAGTCACGACCACCATCTTGGCACGCACGCCTGGTGAAGCCATGATGATCGCTGCCCAGCAGGGCTTTCCGGTGGCGCTGAAAATCGATTCTCCCGACATCAGCCACAAGAGCGACGTGGGCGGTGTGGCGCTGAACGTGATGAATGCCACCGCAGTGCGTGATGTCTATCAGGACATGACGGCCGCCGTTGCCCGCTCCCGACCCGAGGCGCGCATCAACGGCGTCACCGTGCAGGCCATGGCGAAGATGCAGCGAGGCCGTGAGCTTTATATCGGTGTCGTCACTGACGACCCGTTCGGCCCGGTGATTGCGTTTGGGTCCGGTGGCACCATGATTGAGCTGATGGGGGGCAGTGCCATGGAGTTGCCCCCGCTCAACCAGTTTCTGGCGCATCGGCTGATCGAGCGTGCGCGTGTGGCCGAGACGCTGGGAGAGTGGCGCGGCGCACCGGCCATCAACATGCAGGCGCTGGAACAAGTACTGCTGCGTGTGTCCGAAATGGTGTGCGAGTTGCCGCAGCTGCGCGAGATGGACATCAACCCCATCATTGTCGATGAGCATGGCGCGGTGGCAGTGGATGCGCGTATTGTCGTCGGCCATGCGGCTCCGGCCATTGGCACCAGCTCCAGCACGCATGGGCGCAACTACGGTCATCTGGCGATCCTGCCGTACCCGGCGCGCTACGAGCAAATCTGGCCGCTGCGCGGGGTGGCGAGTACACGGTGCGACCGATCCGACCCGGGGATGCGCAGATGCTCCAGGATATGACCAAGCGCCTCTCGCCAGAGAGCCGTTACTTCCGCTTCGTCTCCAGCATGGCGGAGCTACCTTCCGGCATGCTCTCGCGCTTCACCCTGATCGACTACGACCGCGAGATGGCGCTTTGCGCCGTCATCAAGGAGGAAATACCGGGTGAGGACGGTGATCCGGTGATGAGTGAGCGATTTATTGCCGTTTCGCGCTACGTCACCAATCCAGACCACACCAGTTGTGAATTTTCTCTGGTGGTGGATGACGCGTTTGCCGGTCAGGGCTTGGGTACACGCATGATGCACAGCATCATGGAGGCGGCGCGCGACAAGGGTTTGCAGGAAATCATCGGCCTCGTGCTGACTCGCAACGGCGCCATGCTCAAGCTCATGCAAAGTCTGGGTTTTACCATCAAGGCTTACCCCGAAGACCCGGATTTCAGGCTCGTATCGCACGCGCTGTAAATGCAGGCCCCTGAGAGCCGATGCTTGAGCGAGCAAGGCTCAGCCCGCTTGGCAGGAAGGCTTTTTCAGCGCCGCCTTCAGCCTTAACTTTGGTTGCCCGATGCAGGCCCTTGGGCCGCGCGGCCGATCGAGGAGTAACCCAGCCCATGTCGGGCGACCAGGTCCGGGGCGTAGAGGTTGCGGCCGTCGAATACCATGCGGTCCTTGAGCAGGCGAGCCATCTGATCGAAGTCTGGCGCGCGGAAGATTTGCCATTCGGTGACGATGGCCAGGCAGTCTGCGCCTTCCAGCGCGGCCATGGGTGAGGCGGCCAGCGTCAAGTCGGCGCGCTCACCGTACACACGAAGAGCTTCCTGCATGGCCACCGGGTCGTGCGCCTGCACGCGTGCGCCGGCGTTCCAGAGCGCCTCCATCAGCGTGCGGCTGGGGGCTTCGCGCATGTCGTCGGTGTTCGGCTTGAACGCCAGTCCCCACAATGCAACCACCTTGCCTTTCAGGTTGCCGCCATAGAAGGCATGGATTCGATCGAACAGCACCTTCCGCTGCGCTTCATTGCGCCGCTCCACCGCCAGCATGACTTCAGGCGTGAAGCCCGCGCTGCGCGCTGTATGGATCAGCGCTTTGACGTCTTTCGGAAAACAACTGCCACCGTAGCCCAGGCCGGGGTAGATGAAGTGGTAGCCGATACGAGGGTCGCTGCCGATGCCCCTGCGCACGGCCTCCACGTCCGCTCCCAGGCGCTCGGCCAGGTTGGCGATTTCGTTCATGAAGCTGATCTTGGTGGCCAGCATGGCGTTGGCGGCGTATTTGGTCAGCTCGGCGCTGCGCACATCCATGACCACGATCTTGTCATGATTGCGGTTGAAGGGTGCGTACAGTTCGCGCAGGCGAGCTTCTGAATCCGGGTTTTGCGTGCCGATCACGATCCGGTCGGGTCGCTTGCAGTCAGCCACGGCCGCGCCTTCCTTCAGGAATTCGGGATTGGAGACGACGTCGAACGCAATATCCACACCACGCTCTTGCAACACCTCGCGCACCGCTTCTGCGACGCGGTCGGCGGTGCCCACAGGCACTGTGGATTTATTGACCAACGTGCGCGGGCCATCCATGTGTTGGGCAATGGTGCGTGCCACCGCCAGCACGTGCTTCAGATCGGCGCTGCCGTCTTCGTCGGGGGGCGTGCCTACGGCCAGGAAAATCACCTCCCCATGAGCCACGCCTTCTGTCGCGTCTGTGGTGAAGTGCAGCCGACCTGCGGCGTAGTTTTCTTGCACCAGAGGGGCCAGGCCGGGCTCGTGAATGGGAATTTCACCGGCTTGCAGACGGGCGATCTTGTCTGCGTCGATGTCGACGCAGGTAACGTCATGCCCCACGTCAGCCAGTACGGCCCCCTGAACCAGGCCGACATAGCCGGTGCCAAAAACGGTTACTTTCATGATGAGTAAAAATTCCGATACCAATTGATGAAACGCGCCACGCCCTCGCGCACCGGCGTTGCGGGCGCAAAGCCCACCCATTGGGCGAGGGCGGTGGTGTCTGCTGCCGTGCTGTGCATATCGCCCGGCTGCTCTGGCAGCATGCGCTGAACGGCTTTCATGCCCAGCGCGGATTCGAGAGCCGCAATGTAGTCCGTCAAAATCGTGGGCGTGCTGTTGCCAATGTTGAAGACCCTATGTGGCGCGGCACTCGTGGCGGGGTTGGGTGCCAGCGGATCGTAGCCCGGATCGGGGGTGGCGGGTCTGTCGAGAACACGTAACACCCCTTCAACGATATCGTCTACGTAAGTGTAATCGCGCAGCAGCTTGCCATGGCCGTAGACATCTATCGTCTCACCGGCGAGTATCGCCTTGGTGAACTTGAACAGAGCCATGTCGGGGCGCCCCCATGGCCCATAAACGGTAAAGAATCGCAGCCCTGTGGCCGGCATGCCGAACAAGTGGCTGTACGTGTGCGCCATCAGCTCGTTGGCTCGCTTGGTGGCGGCATATAGGCTGATCGGGTGGTCCACTGCGTCGCGCTCTGAGAACGGCAGTTTCGCATTGCCACCGTACACACTGGAGCTGCTTGCGTATACCAGGTGCTCGACAGGGTGCGCCCGGCAGCCTTCCAGTACGTTGACGAAGCCGGCCAGGTTCGAATCCACGTAGGCGTGAGGCGCCTGAATCGAGTAGCGCACGCCGGCCTGTGCGGCCAGGTGCAGAACGCGCCGCGGCCGAGTGCGCTCGAATAGCGCGACCATGCCCTCCCGGTCGGCGACGTCCATGCGTTCGAATTTGAAGCGGGGGTGCGCTGCCAGTTGGGCCAGGCGTGCTTCCTTCAGCGCCACGTCGTAATAGGCGTTCAGGTTGTCGATGCCGAACACCGTTTCCCCACGCGCAAGCAGTCGCTCGCACGCATGCATGCCTATGAAGCCGGCTGCGCCGGTGACCAGAATTTCGCTCATGGTTGCTCCTTGGCCGGATGCCAAGCAAACTGATAGTACGCCGGAGGCAGCTTGCCTAGCTGGATAAAGGGTAGTTTGACCCCTAGCACCGCCACGGACTCGACTCGGCTTTGCGCAAGGCTCCACCATTCCGGCTCCAGGCGGTCAGCACGCGACACCAGCAGCCAACCCTGGCCGGTTTTGCGCGCGCGCTCAGCCACGGCGGCGACGCAGGCGGGAACATCGTCACCCTCGCGCGCGGCGCAGGCTTGCGTGGACGCTGCAGGAAAGCGGGTGCGCAGAGAGCCGGCGAGCATGTGATCAGCGGCAATGATGGGGCTGCGCCCGTCGTACCCTGCTTCCTGCAGCCTGGCGGCCAGTTCGACCACTGGGTGGTTTAGCTCGTCGGCATCGCCGCGCATGAGGCCGAACCACAGTCTGCCGCCCGCAGCTGCCAGTAGCAGCACGGCAAACGCTGCCACGGCAGCGGTGTAGCGGCTGGCTCTCGGATGCCCCTGCAATTCGGGTCGAGCGGTAAAGGCCATCAGCGGCAGCGAGCACAGCAGCGGCAGGATCCAGCGTTCTCTGAAGTTACTGACATCACCCAACAGCACCATTCCCAGCAGCGTCAGCAGGATCAAGGCGAAATATCGCTTGAACACCAGCGTCAGCCACGGTGCGGCGGGTGCAAGGGGGCGCTGCCACCAGGCGGACCGGAATGCCCACAAAGCCGCCAGCACCCAAAGCAAAGCCACACCCAGTAGCACGGTCAGCAGGCTGAGCAGGCCCTTACCCATAGAGGCATCGGGCTGTATCTGCATTTTGTTCAGGGTTTCTGTCGTGGCTTCCTGCAAGTGGGTCGCCAGCCAGGTGGCATGTGGCAACAGGATCAGGGTGGCCACGAGCGGCGTCCACCACCAGCCGCGCGAGAGCAATGCGCGTCGTGCCTCGGGCACTGTCAAAGCGGCTAAAACCATCGTGCCGGCCACCATGGCAAAGCTGTACTTGGAGAGCATGCCCAGGGCGAACACCAGCCCCAGCAGTGCAAAATCCAGCGGTCGCGGCCGCTTTACCAGCCGGATCAGCAACCACCAGGAAGCGCAGGTCATCGCGGTGACCAGGACTGAATGCGTCTGGTCGCGCACCGAATACCATCCCAGGGGGGCAGTAGCAACATGCTGGCCGACGCCCACCAGGCGCCTCGCGGGCCGAGCAGCTCGCGCGCAGCGCCCCACATGAACACGTAGGTTAGTGCCAGTGCGGCATGCTTGAGCACCGACAGGGAAAGCACACTCGGCCCCAGCACTGCATTGGCGGCCCATTGAAGCCAGGTGTAGAGGGGAGGTTGGGATCCGTAACCCAGGGCGAGGTGCTGTGACCAGAGCATTTGCTCGGCCTCATCCCATTTGAGGGATGGGGAAATCGCCACGCGCACGACCACATGGGCTGCCGCAAGAAGCATCAGCCAGAGGAGCGGTTGGGCAATGAGAGTGCTGGCAGCTGGCGCCGTCCGCGGGTGAAATGTGTTCATGACAGGCAAAAAAGACAAGCGCGGATCGTACCGCGTGCTACGCCTCCTTCGGTGCAAGGCACAATTCACTCATGATTTATGACCTCGAAGCGGTGCCAGATGTTTCCATCGTGGTGCCGATCTACAACGAAGTTGACAACCTGCGCGAGCTGGCCGAGCGGATTTTCAAGGCCATGGCCAGCCAGACGCTGTCGTTTGAACTGCTGGCCGTGGATGACGGTTCCACCGACGGAAGTCCCGAATTGCTGCGCCAGCTGAGCGCGGAATACCCCTGGTTGCGCGCCATTTGCCTGGTGCGAAACTATGGGCAATCGAGTGCGCTGCAGGCCGGTTTTGACCGCGTGCGTGGCCGCTACGTGGTGACGCTGGATGCCGACCTGCAGAATGAACCGGCGGACATTCCGCTGCTGCTCGAGCGGCTGGAGGCGGATTCCACGGTCGACATGGTGAGCGGCTGGCGAAAGGACCGTCAGGATGCTGAGATCTCACGCAAACTGCCCTCGCGAATTGCCAACCGGCTGATCTCCCGCTCCACAGGCGTGCACCTGCACGATTACGGCTGCGCCCTGAAAGCCTATCGGCGGCCGATCATCGACCGCATCCGGCTGTATGGGGAATTGCATCGCTTCATTCCCTCGCTGGCACGGGAGGCTGGTGCACGCATCACCGAAGTGCCGGTCCGTCATCATGCGCGCACGCGCGGTGTTTCCAAGTACGGCATTGATCGCACGTTCCGCGTCATTCTCGACTTGATCCTGATAGTGTTTTTCATGCGCTACCGCCAGCGCCCCTTGCATGCCTTTGGTGGTGTGGGGCTATGGCTGGCTGCACCTGGAACAGCGATCCTGACCTGGCTGCTCGCCCTCAAGCTTACAGGCGAGGATATCGGCGGGCGGCCCCTGCTGCTGCTTGGCGTGATGCTGGTGCTGATGGGCATGCAGTTCATTGCGGCTGGTTTGATGGGGGAGTTGCTCATGCGCATCTATCACGAGGCAGGTGGCGCGCCGCAGTACCACGCAAAGGAATACAGCGGTGGCCAGGCGGAGCCGGTGGCAACGTCGCCAGCATCTTCGCCTGCACCCGTGCGCTCGGTGTGAAGCGGCCACGCAAAGCGCTGCTGCGCGGCCTGCTGGGGTTGGCCCTGCTGGGTATTGTGCTGGCGCTGGCAGATCCGGCGCGTGTAATGACCACATTTCGTCAGGCGAATCCGGGCTGGTTGCTCTTCGGGCTGGCGGCGGGCATCGCTTCCAACGCCATCTCGGCGTTGCGCTGGCGGGCGCTGGCGCGTTGGCTAGGCACTGAACTCAGCCCGCGCGATGCGCAGCGCTGGTATTTTCAGTCTATGGGGCTGAATGCGCTGCTGCCTGGGGCAGTGGTGGGCGGCGACGTCTACCGCGCTGTGATGCTGCGAAAAGCCGGCCAGAACGCTTTGGCATCCACCTGGTCGGTCATTCTGGACCGGGCCAGTGGCCTGTGGATGCTGTGCGTCATTGGAGGGTTTGGCGTGGTGCTTTGTGCGGGCGTTCTGGGGGCTGTGACGCACTTGGCGCCTGCCTGGCTGGCCGCGCTGGCGCTGGCAGCTACCTTGGCCTGGTTGGTGTTGCCCTGGCTACTGCCGCGGGTGCTGCGTCTCTTTCCGGGGCGACGCGGGGGCTGGTTTGATCCGCTCCGCGCCGTTGCCGATCGGCCGGATTTTGCAGCGCAGGTTGCGACACAGGCGCTGATGTCGGCGGTGGTCCAGATCTTGTCGGCCACGGCGCTGGCGGCAGGCGCGTTGGCCTTGGGCGTGCGTTTGTCACCCGCGGTCTGGGCTTTCGCGGTGGCGCCCATTTTCTTGATGGCAGCGCTGCCTGTCAGCGTTGGAGGCTGGGGTACCCGCGAGGCGGCAGCGGTGGCGTCCCTGGCGCCGTTTGGCGTCGCCCCGGCGGCTGCCGTGGGTGCCGCCATGATCTATGGCCTCTACGGGCTGCTGCAAGGCGCCCTGGGGGCGTTGGCATTTGGCTTGCCGTCGTCCCAGTCTTCCGAAAGCGCGCCTTTCCCCTAGCCGACGCCCTTTCCTGGCAAGGGCGGATGGCGCGAATGCTTAGATCGCAGACGAGGGGGCGCTGCCACCACACCCCGACGCATCTGATCCAGCTCCATGGTCTCGAACAGGGCCTTGAAGTTGCCCTCTCCGAAGCCTTCATTGCCTTTGCGCTGGATGAACTCGAAGAAGATCGGGCCCAGCTGGTTTTCACTGAATATTTGCAGCAGCAGCTCATCCGGCTGGCCGTCTACCAGGATGTTGCGCGCCTGCAATTCGCCGATTGGCTCCCGCAGACCCGGAATGCGCTTGGGCAGCAGTTCGTAGTAGGTTTCGCTGGTGTTAAGCAGTTTGATGCCCGCCATTTGCAGTGCATCGACCGTGTCGTATAGGTTCCGGGTGGCCAGGGCGATGTGTTGCACCCCCTCGCCCTGGTAGGTGTCAAGGTATTCCTGGATCTGGCCCTTGTTCTCGTTACCCTCTTCATTAATCGGTATGCGGATCTTGCCGCAAGGGCTGGTCATGGCCTTGCTCTTGACGCCGGTGGCCTGCCCCTCAATGTCAAAGTAGCGGACTTCGCGGAAGTTGAACAGGCGTTCGTAGAAGCTTGACCACTCCGCCATGCGGCCTTTGTGCACGTTATGCGTCAGGTGGTCGATCACGGTCATACCGTAGCCCTCTGGGCTGATGGCCGCTGAGCCCTTCACGCCGGGCAGGGGCTCGAAGTCGACGTCGTAGAAGCCGATATTACCGATATCGCCCTCGTTAGCCCCATTTTTGCCACGCCAGCGGTCGATCAAATAGATGATCGAGTCGCCGATGCCTTTGATAGCGGGAATGTTCAGCTCCCCCGGTCCTGCATGGCCTGCATAACCCCATGCACCCAGGCTTAGCGCGCGTTCGTAGGCCTTCTTGGCATCCTGCACGCGAAACGCGATCGCGCAGATGCTTGGGCCGTGCAGGCGGGCGAAGCGCTGAGCAAAGCTGTCAGGCTCTGCATTGATGATGAAGTTGATCTCACCCTGACGGTAGAGCAGTACGTTCTTGTGCCGGTGTCTGGCCACGGCCGTGAAGCCCATCCGCTCGAACAAGGCGCCCATTGCCTGGGGATCAGGGGCCGCGTATTCGATGAATTCGAAGCCATCGGTGCCCATAGGGTTGTCCCAAGTGTCGGGTGTCGCGGCTGCGGATGATTGGCTCATGGCGCTGTCTCCTGATTGATCGGTGTCAAAGCCCAATACTGTAGTTTGCGCAGGCTTCAGTATTCCTGCGTACCTGAGGGAGATTTCTGTTTTTAAAGATGAAATAGTGCGTTGATTTAGCGAATAGCGCTGAAATTGTGCGCATGTGTCAGAATTGAAGCTGGTTCCTCTCAGGAAACTCATTGGCATGAATGCTCCCTCCCTCGACAAACTGGACCGCTCCATCCTCTCCAGCCTTCAGGCCAACGGCCGCGAAACCTGCGAGGCCATCGGTGAGCGCATCGGTCTGTCGGCCTCGGCCGTCCTGCGGCGCATCAAACGAATGGAAGACACGGGGGTTATTGCGCGTTACGTCGCCCTGCTCAGGCCCGAGTCGCTGGGGCTGGGGCTGGTGGCTTACGTCAATGTGCGCCTGGAGAAACAGGCTGAGGGCGTCAAGCGCAACCCCATGGATGTGTTTCGGGCCAGCGTGCAGGGCTGGCCCGAGGTGGTGGAATGCGTGGCGCTGACCGGGGAAATGGACTATTTGCTGCGCCTGGTCGTGGCGGACATGGCGGCTTACTCCCGCTTCATGATGGATACGCTGTTGCGGCACCCTTCCGTGCAGGACTGCAAGACCAGCTTTGTCATGGACCGGGTCAAGACCACCACAGCGTACCCGGTTTGATCACGCGAATCGAGGAGCACTCTGGCAGCCGCCGCAGAGTTTCGTGAGAATTTTCCGGTAGAAGTGCACGTTATGTTGCATTGCAACAAAAAATGCGTGTTTGGAGTTTTGGTTCTAGATATAAACCCTAATATGGTGGTCATGGAAACCAAAAACCGCTCTCTGGCGGGTAACTCTCCCGCTCTCGTGCCGATTCGTGAAATTGGCCCTCGTTATCGCGAGCAATTCTTGCGCCACTTGCTCGCGCTGGATGAGCATGATCGCTACCTGCGCTTTGGCTACACCGCGACCGATCGGCAAATTGCCAAGTACGTCGAGGGGGTCGATTTCGAACGTGACCAAGTTTTCGGTATTTTCAACCGCAGGCTGGAGCTCATAGCTGTGGCTCATTTGGCTAACCCTGAAGATTTTCAGCGCTGCGGCTATTCGGAGTTTGGAGTTTCGGTGTCCAAGCATGCGCGCGGTCGTGGCTACGGCTCGCGCCTGTTTGAGCGGGCGGCCATACATGCGGTCAACGACGGCGTAAGAATGCTTTACGTTCATGCGTTGTCCGAAAATGCCCCCATGATCCGGATCGCGCGCAAAGCTGGCGCCACGGTGGAGCGAGAAGGCAGCGAAAGCGAGTGCTACTTGAAACTTCCAGTGGCAAGCCTGGAGACAAGGCTGAACGAGCTGGTTTCAGGGCAGTTCGGCCAAATCGATTACTGGCTCAAGTCCGAGTTTTCGCAAATGCGTGATCTGCTGGGCTTCATGCAGCAGGTGCGCTCGGGCGTGCAAGATGCGCGTCACAAGGCGGGCAGTTAAGCCTGAAAACGGACCATCGAGCTGCGCAATGACGCCCCAATCGACGGGGCGTTTTATTTTTCCGCTATGCTAAGGCGCTTCGAAACTACTGCACGTCCTGCACTCCCAGACCGTGGCTGACCCCCACCCCGAGCGAGCGTCTCGCTCTCACGCCGAGCGTGAAGATAAGCGCAGCCTGTTCCAGAAGCTGGTTGAATTTATCAACCCTGGCCCTGATTCCACAGACGAGTTGATCGAAACTCTGGCAGAGGCCGAGGACAACGAGGTGATCAACGCCGAGAGCCGGATCATGCTGGAAGGCGTTCTTCGTTTGGCCGACATGACCGCTGGCGACGCCATGGTGGCGGCTCCGCGCATGGATCTTCTGGATATTGATGCTCCTTACGAGGAGTTGCTGCGCGAAGTCATTACCACGGCGCATTCGCGCTTCCCCGTCTTCCAGGGAGAGCGCGAGAACGTAATTGGCATCCTGCTGGCCAAGGATTTGCTGAAGCTGCAGCGCGCGCCCGACCTGAATATTCGCACTTTATTGCGCCCAGTGGTGTTCGTGCCCGAGAGCAAAGGGCTGAACGACCTGCTCAGGACGTTCCGGATCAACCGCAACCACCTGGCCATTGTCGTCGACGAGTTTGGCCGAACGGCAGGGCTCATCACCATCGAGGACGTGCTGGAGCAGATCGTTGGCGAGATCGAAGACGAGTTTGACATCGATGCCGACGAGGGCGACATTTTTGCCCTGGCGGACAACACTTGGCGCGTGGCCGGAGATACGCCGCTGGAGCGCGTCAACGAATCCTTCAACGTGCAGTTGGGGACGCCCACCGACAGCGACCTGGATGTCGATTTCGACACCATCGGGGGCTTGATCGCGCACGAGATGGGCCATGTGCCCAAGCGTGGCGAGCGCCTGCAATTGGGTGGCCTTGATTTCTATGTGCTGCACACCAAAGGCGGGGCCGTACGCTGGTTCAAGGTGAGCCCGGCTGGCGCCTTTGAGTAAATCCTGAACCGGTCTGCATGCGACTTGTCCAAGGGCTAGGCCCATCCCTGATGGCTCTGGCGGCCGGCTTTGCGCAGGCGCTTTCCATGGCCGATCCGTGGACTGGGCGGCCGCACTGGTGGCTTCAGATTCTCAGTCTGGCCTTTTTGGCGTGGCCGCTGCTGCGACAGGCCGAGTCGCCTGCCGTTGGCGCTAGCTGGCGTGGTTTCCGGCTGGGCTGGGTTTTTGCGCTTGGTTGGCTGGCCGGCACCTTCTGGTGGCTGTTCATCTCCATGCACACCTACGGCGGATTGAACGCCATGCTGGCGGCGGCTGCGGTCCTCGGGTTGGCCGGGCTGCTGGCACTTTACTACGGGCTCGCCTGCGCCGCATTCATGGCGTTGCTGCCGCCTGGAAAGCGACCCGGGGGCATGCGCTCCGCGCTGTTGTTCGCTGCGTTATGGACCCTGGCTGAACTGGCTCGCGGCAACTGGTTCACAGGCTTTCCATGGGGCGCCGGCGGCTATGCGCACGTAGATGGGCCACTTGCTTTCCTGGCTCGCTACGCGGGCGTGTACGGTATCGGCTTCGTGGCGGCGGCATTGGCCGCGTTGCTTGTGCGGGCTCCGCAATTTGATTGGAGGGGCTGGCGTGTCTATGCCGGAGCAGCACTGCTGCTGGTCTTGGCTGGAGCGGGCTGGACGGCTCGGCACTGCGCCGTTAATCTGTGCGCAGACGCATCCGCCGAGGTGCGACCTGCAGTAATGAGCGTGGAGCTGCTGCAGGGAAACATTCCACAAGACGAGAAATTCGTAGCAGGCACCGGCGTGATCGATTCGCTGCGCTGGTACGGCGAACAATTGCGCGACGCCGAGGCCACCTTGGTGGTGGCGCCCGAAACCGCCCTGCCAGTGCTGCCCAGCCAGCTGCCCTCGGGTTACTGGGAGGCGCTGGAAGAGCGCTATGGCAGCGACACGCAGGCGGCATTGATGGGGGTTCCATTAGGCGACATGGAGGCCGGTTACACCAACTCGGTGGTCGGTTTCAAACCCGGCCAGCCTCAGCCGTACCGGTACGACAAGCACCATTTGGTGCCTTTTGGCGAATTCATTCCACCGTTCTTCAGGTGGTTCACGCAAATGATGAACATTCCGCTGGGCGACTTTGCGCGAGGCGCTGTCGGCCAGCCTTCGTTCGAGTGGCAAGGCCAGCGCTTGGCGCCCAACGTTTGCTATGAAGATTTGTTTGGTGAAGAGCTGGCAGCGCGCTTTGCCGTTCCGGCGGATGCGCCCACGGCATTTGTCAATGTGAGCAACATTGCCTGGTTTGGTGACAGCGTGGCAATTGACCAGCACTTGCAGATCAGCCGCATGCGCGCCCTGGAATTCGAGCGTCCCATGCTGCGGGCCACCAACACAGGAGCCACCGCTGTGATTGACCACCGGGCGCAAGTGACGCACGAGCTGCCGCGCCTGACGCGGGGTGCGTTGCAGGCAGAGTTCGAGGGGCGCACCCACCTGACGCCATTCGCGTGGTGGGCTTCGCGCCTGGGCCTGTGGCCTCTGTGGGGGCTATGCCTGGGGCTGGTGCTGGGGCAGCTTGTCGTACGATCCCGGTCTTCACGCAGGCAATAGCGGGAGAAGAGCGCCCTGCCGGGGCCCATTTTCTCCTTCGGCGATTCCCTATCCGTAGAATCAACACTTTGCGCGGCTATTCAAATGCCGCGATTTCCTCTTTTCTTGCCGCGCTTTCAGCCGCCATGCTCACCTTTCAGCAGATCATCCTCAAGCTCCAGCAATACTGGGACGCGCAAGGCTGCGCGCTCCTGCAGCCCTACGACATGGAGGTGGGCGCTGGTACCTCGCATACAGCCACGTTCCTGAGGGCCATTGGCCCCGAACCGTGGAAAGCTGCCTACGTGCAGCCCAGCCGCCGCCCCAAAGATGGCCGCTACGGCGAGAACCCCAACCGCATGCAGCACTACTACCAGTTTCAGGTGGTGCTTAAGCCCGCGCCCGCCAACATTCTGGAGCTGTATCTGGGTTCGCTCGAAGCGCTTGGCTTCGATCTCAAGAAGAACGATATCCGCTTCGTGGAAGACGACTGGGAAAACCCCACGCTCGGCGCCTGGGGTCTCGGCTGGGAAGTGTGGCTCAACGGCATGGAAGTCACGCAGTTCACCTATTTTCAGCAGGTGGGCGGTATCGACTGCCGGCCTGCCACGGGCGAAATCACCTACGGCCTGGAGCGCCTGGCCATGTACCTCCAGGGCGTCGACAACGTCTTCAACCTCGCCTGGACCGACAACCTCAGCTATGGCGATGTCTACCTGCAAAACGAGCAGGAGCAGTCGGCTTATAACTTTGAGCATTCGGATGCAGACTTTCTCTTCACTGCGTTCAACGCACACGAGAAGCAAGCCAAGCACCTCATGGAGCAGCAACTGGCTCTACCAGCCTACGAGCAGGTGCTGAAGGCAGCGCATACCTTCAACCTGCTGGATGCGCGCGGCGCCATTTCAGTGACCGAGCGCGCCGCCTATATCGGCCGCATTCGCAACCTGGCGCGTGCGGTGGCACAAAGTTACTACGAATCCCGCGAACGCCTGAACTTCCCGTTGGCTCCGCGTGAGTGGGTTGCACAAATGGCACCCCGAAAAGCCGCTTGAGCGTGAAACAGGCTGACTCGAATTGACTCCCATGACCGTGCAAAACCTCCTGATAGAACTTTTCGTTGAAGAACTGCCGCCCAAGGCCCTGAAAAAGCTTGGTGATGCCTTTGCCTCCGTCCTGCATGAACAGTTGAAGGCGCAGGGACTGGCGACCGAGAGTTCAGCCGTCACCGCGTTCGCAAGCCCCCGCCGTCTGGCCACTCATGTCACGCAGGTGGCCGCCAAGGCTGCGGACAGGCCCGTGCAGCAAAAGCTGATGCCCGTGAGCGTGGGCCTGGACGCAGACGGCAACCCCACACCAGCGTTGCTCAAGCGCCTGCAAGCTGCCGGCGCAGACGCCAGCGTGGTGCCGCAGCTGCGGCGCGCCATGGACGGCAAAGCCGAAGCCTTGTTTTTTGATAGTGTCGCGCCGGGTGCCACGCTTGAAGCCGGCCTGCAAAAGGCACTGACCGAGGCAATCGCCAAGCTGCCCATTCCCAAGGTCATGACTTACCAGCTTGAATCGGGCTGCGAGCTACCCGGCTGGAGCAGCGTGCAGTTCGTGCGGCCTGCGCACGGCCTGGTTGCTCTGCACGGAAGTACCGTGGTGCCGGTCACCGCCCTTGGCCTGACCGCGGGCAACGCCACCCATGGCCACCGCTTCGAGGCGCAGCGCGATCCCATCGTGATTGCAACCGCCGACACCTATGCCGACGCGCTGCGAGAGCAGGGTGCCGTGATCGCCAGCTTCGAAGAGCGCCGTGCCGCCATACAGGCTCAGCTCAAGGCAGCGGCCGCCCGCGCAGGTGAGGGCTTGGCCCCGATCGACGACGAAGCCTTGCTGGACGAGGTGACAGGCCTGGTCGAGCGCCCCAACGTGCTGGTGTGCGAGTTTGAGTCGCAGTTCCTGGATGTCCCCCAGGAATGCCTGATCCTCACCATGAAGGCCAATCAGAAATACTTTCCGCTGCTGGACGCGAACAGCCGCCTGACGAACAAGTTCCTGGTGGTAAGCAACATCACGCCCGATGATGCAAGCGCCGTGATCGGCGGCAACGAGCGCGTGGTGCGCCCCCGCCTTGCCGACGCCAAGTTCTTCTTTGACCAGGACCGGAAAAAGAGCCTCGCCGAGCGCGTGCCGTCGCTGGCCAAAGTGGTGTACCACAACAAGCTGGGCACCCAGGGCGAGCGCACCGACCGGGTGCGCGCCATTGCGCGTCTGATCGGGCTGCAACTGGGAGGCGAAGTGCTTGCCAAGGCCGCCGATCAGGCCGCCATGCTGGCCAAGGCTGATCTGCCGACCGACATGGTGGGCGAGTTTCCCGAACTGCAAGGCATCATGGGGGGCTACTATGCGCGCCACGATGGGCTTTCCGAAGACATCGCCTTTGCCATCGAAGACCATTACAAGCCCCGCTTCGCCGGCGATGAACTGCCGCGCGGCCAGGTGGGCACGGTCGTCGCACTGGCCGACAAGCTGGAGACGCTGGTCGGCATGTTCGGCATTGGCAACCTGCCCACGGGCGACAAAGACCCTTTCGCGTTGCGGCGACATGCGCTGGGTATTGTTCGCATGCTTGTTGAGAAAAAGCTTCCCCTGGACATGGCGAATATCGTGCTGCAAGCAGCCGGGGCTTTTGGCAGTTTGCTAAGCGACGCGGAAAAGAGCAACGCGCAATTGCTCAACTTTTTCTACGAGCGCGTGGCCGGCTACCTGCGCGAGCTGGGCTACAGCACCCAGGAGGCCGATGCCGTCATTGCCGTGCGGCCTCTGTGGGGCGAGATGCCCGAGCGCCTTGATGCTGTGCGCGTGTTCGCCGGCCTCCCCGAGGCTCCTGCGCTGGCCGCAGCCAACAAGCGTATTGGCAACATCTTGAAGAAGGCCGGTGATGCCGACACCGTGGTGGACGCTCACGTGAGCGAGTTGCTGCTGCAAGAGCCCGCTGAGAAAGCCCTTCATGCGGCCATGCAGACTATCGTGCCTCAGGCCGACGCCCAGTTCGAGGCGGGCGACTACACAGCTTCGCTGCGAATACTGGCCGCCCTGCGCGAACCGGTTGATGCCTTCTTTGACGGGGTGATGGTCAACGCCGAGCAATTGGATTTGCGCATGAATCGGCAAGGCCTGCTCAAGATGCTCCACCAGTCCATGAACCGCGTGGCTGATCTGTCGCGCCTGGCGGCCTGATGGTGCAAGGCGGCGCGTCACAGGCGCCCGATCGTCGTGTCTCGCGCGTCGCCTGGTGGCTCTTTGCGCCGCCCTTCGTGGTGGCGGCCTTGCAGTGGTGGCTTATCACTCTTGCAGAGAAAGACCCCACGCCTCTGCAGCCCCTGACTGCGGCGGCCGCGCCGACTGGCGGCGCAGGCAGTTTGCTGTGGCAAGCGAGTTTACCGTTCCTGACCGTTCTGCTGCTGCTGGCGCTGCTCGTGCTGGTTGCCCGATGGTCTTGGCGCCGCTTTGGCGGTGCAAGGGTGATTCCTGTGGCTGCGGTGCTATGGCTGATGATGTGGGCAGGTGCAGCGCTGGCAGTCGGGTATCGACATATCGATCGCACGAACCGCCAGGCATTGCCTGAACGTATGGCCACTGTGCTCAATGCCCGTGCCCAGGAGGCCTCGCCACGGGGCGTTGGCGGCGCACAAGCGCTGCTGCGTGTGTCGGGGCTTGAGGTGCCGCAGCGTGTACTGCTTGAAGAGGCGGACGCCGCGCGACTCCCGGCGGGAACGCCGGTCACCCTCTCACTGGCTCGCGGTCGTTTTGGCAGCATCTACGTGACGGGCTGGAAAATTGAAGCGCCGCAGAGATAATCCAGGATCATGAAAATTGTCATCGTAGACCGCGACGGCACCATCAACGTCGAGCGCGAGGGCTATATCCAGACGCCTGAGGAGTGGGAGCCGCTGCCCGGTTCCCTGGACGCCATCGCTCGATTGAATCATGCCGGTTTTCACGTCGTGATCGCGGCCAACATGCCTGGCCTCGGCCGGGGCCTGTTCGATGTGAGTGCGCTGAACGCCATTCATGCCCGCATGAACAAGCAGTTGTCCGCCGTAGGCGGGCGGGTGGAAGCGGTGTTTTTCTGCCCCCACGCGCCAGACGAGGGCTGCAACTGCCGCAAACCGCTGCCCGGGTTGTTCCTGCAGATTGGAGAGCGCTACAAAGTCGACTTGAAGAATGTGCACGCCGTGGGCGACAGCATCCGCGACGTGCAGGCCGCCGCTGCAGCCGGTTGCGTACCGCATCTGGTGCTGACCGGCATGGGTGCGCCCGCATCTACCAACCCGCTGCCGCCTGAGTTTCCCCGCGGCACGCGTGTTCACACTGACCTGGCGGAGTTCGCCACTACTTTCATTGCCGAGGCAGAAGCTGCCGCACAATCGGCACCCAAGCCACCTAATGCGCCCTGAATGCTGGCGCACATGCTTCGAGTACATCTGTCATGAATCTGATCCGTTCCGTGTTGCACCAGTTGTGGATGGTGCTTACCGTGATCCCGTGGGCTCTGGCGGTGGTGATTGCTGCGCCGTTTCTCACTAGCACCCGCATTTACTGGATGTGTGCTGGCTGGCTGAAGCTGGCAGTGAACGGGGGCACCGCCATCCTGGGCATCAAAAATCGCGTCAGCGGCATGGAAAACCTTCCGACGGGAGCCAGTGACGGAGCGGTACTGTTGGTCAAGCATCAGTCCACGTGGGAAACTTTCACCATGCCGGCGATCATGCCGCACCCCCTGGCCTATGTGTTCAAGAAGGAATTGCTTCGGGTGCCGTTCTTTGGGTGGGCCATGTCGCGCATGGACATGATTCATATTGACCGCAGCAGGCGCGCGGAAGCCTTCAACAAGGTCGTGGCGCAGGGCCGCCGGCTGATGGGCGAGGGCGTGTGGGTCATCATGTTCCCCGAAGGCACGCGCATTCCTCGTGGCGAAAAGGGAACCTACCGCACCGGCGGCACGCGGCTGGCCATCGAATGCGGTGCGCCTGTTATTCCGATTGCCGTCACCTCGGCCAAATGCTGGCCACGCAAGGCTTTTATTAAACGCCCCGGCATTGTGGACATTTCGATTGGCCCCCAAATTTCCAGCGTGGGCCGCAAGCCCGATGAATTGATGCGCGAAGTGGAGGCGTGGATCGAGGCCGAGATGCTGCGTCTGGACCCAGAGGCCTACCCGAGCGGGCAGGCACGCGTTTCCAACCTCAAGCCAGGAGGCTGAGCGGCGTGATGCTGCAAATGGTGTTCGATTGGTTTTTGGGCACTGACTCACAAACCAAAGATACTAAAGCTGAACCAGAGGCGAGCCCGCCACGCCAGCCGCCGCTACTCAGCACGGAGAAAAAGCCGCCGTCAGCGCACCTTGGGTCTGCCGCGCTCCCCATGGCCAGTGTGCTCAGCCTTGCGCAATTCGAGCACCCCCGTGCCAACCGGGAGATCTTTTTTCGCAAGCACGCGTGGCCTACGAATTTCGCCGTGGCAAGCGGCGCACAATTGGTTTCACGGTAGGGGTCGACGGGCTGGTGGTCAGTGCACCGCGCCTGACCGCTGTCGCCGAGGTCGAAGCGGCGCTGCGCGAAAAGGAGCGCTGGATTGTTTCCAAGCTGGGCGAAGCGCGCGAGCGTCATCGCCGCATGGAATCCACCCGCATCGAGTGGCGTGATGGCGCCAGCTTTCCATTTTTGGGCGAGCAGGTCGTTCTTGCGCTCGACCCTCGTCAGCGCCATGGCCGTGGCGGCGCGGTACTGGAAACCGGTAGCCAGCCCCTGGCCGATGCTCCGCGCCTGACCCTGCACGTGGGTTTGCCCCAGAGCGCCACGCCCGAGCAACTGCGGGACACCACGCAGGCGTGGCTGATGCGCCAGGCGCGGCGAGTGTTCACCACCAGGCTGGACCACTACGCCCCCAATCTGCAAGTGCAGTGGCAAAAGCTCAGCCTGTCCTCGGCCGGTACCAGATGGGGCTCAGCCAGTGCCGATGGCTCTATACGCTTGAACTGGCGCCTGGTGCACTTCAGCGAGTCGATCATCGACTACGTGGTG
The DNA here is from genome assembly GCF_050821495.1 of Ottowia caeni. Taxonomy (GTDB): domain Bacteria; phylum Pseudomonadota; class Gammaproteobacteria; order Burkholderiales; family Burkholderiaceae_C; genus Ottowia; species Ottowia caeni. The sequence continues at coordinate 1,407,415 of NZ_CP151080.1, forward strand.
GTGCATGAATTGGCCCACCTGCGCGAAATGAACCATGGTCCTCGCTTCTGGGCACATGTGGAAAGTGTCTTGCCCGACTACGAGGTGCGGCGCGGGGTGCTCAAGGAAGAAGCTGTCCCGCGGTGGTGATGGCGTCAATCAGGGGTCGGGTCAGCCTGGTAGGCTGAATCTCAAGATTCCATCGGCATCGCGCACGCGCTTTAGCTTGCCCGCGTACCAGAGTCGGTGAAGATGCGCCACAGATTCGCCGAGAGCGAAAGTGGTCTGGTGCAGGTCGAGTGGTCGCTTGAACAGCACGGGGAGCACATCATAGGCTGACACCGGCTTGGCTTGTGCGGCTTCCATGACTTCCTGCAGCCGGTCCCGGTGGTGATCGTGCAGTTGCTGGATACGGGTGTGCAGGCCTTTGAAGGGCTTGCCGTGCGAGGGCAGAACCAGGGTGTCTTCTGGCAGCGGCATGAAGCGGTCGATCGAATCCAGAAACAGGGTCAGCGCGTCTGCTTCCGGTTCCATTTCGTACACACTGACGTTGGTGGAAATGCGGGGCAGCACCATGTCTCCGCTGATCAGTACGTCCAGCGCTTCGCAGTAAAGCGCCATGTGCTCCGGAGCGTGACCATAACCGCCGATGCAGCGCCAGGCGTTTCCGCCGATGGTGACCGTGCCGCCGTCCAGCAGACGCGTGTAGCTGGCGGGCACGGTCGGAACCAGATTGCGGTAGTAGCTCTTGCGGTTGCGAATTTCCTCCAGATCGCCCGCATTTGTCATGCCGTGGCTGGCGAAATACTGGGCCAGCCGGTCGCCACCGAAGCTGTTGACCACCTCGCAGGCGTAGCGGGCCGTCTGGTAGTCGGTGCCGCTGATCCACAGCGGGGCGTTCCAGCGCTCACACAGCCAATGCGCCAGCCCGATGTGATCCGGGTGCATGTGGGTGACGATCACACGCAACACCGGCAGGCCGTTCAACTGCGTGGCGAACACGGATTCCCAGTCAGCGCGGGATTCGGGGCGGTCAATGCAGCAATCCACCACCGTCCAGCCGTCTCGGCCATCTATGCGGTCGCGCAATAGCCACAGGTTGATATGGTTCAACACGAATGGCAGCGTCATGCGCAGCCATTTCACGCCGGGCGCCACCTCCAGCGTACCAGCCGCAGCTGGCAGGTCGTCGCCCCAAGGGTAGTCCAGGGCGCGTTCAAGTTCGGTGGCGTTCATGGTTTTATGTTCAATGTGAAGTACGATTGGGGCTGTGGTTGACGTTTACGTCAACGGTCGATCCATTTTAGTAAGAGCCTGTTCATCATCTCTGCGCGAGGGCTGTTGTGTTCGAAAAACTGTGGCTGCAAGGCGAAAAACGCAGGGATACCTTGTGGTATCGCGAGTATTTTCAACGCCGCAGACGCGGGTTTTCGGGCGCAACGGTCCCGCGAGGAGATTATGAACAGACTCTCAGAGTTCACAGTTGTTGCAGCGCACACAGGTGACAGCTGCCCGCCCTTTTATTTTGGCCTGCCATGACCACGAACACCTTCACCATCAGCGATCTGGCGCGCGAATTTGACCTGACGCCACGCGCCATGCGTTTTTATGAGGATATGGGCTTGCTGCAGCCACAGCGCACTGGCTCGGGCGGCAGAACCCGTATGTACAGCGCGCGCGATCGTACCCGCCTGAAACTGACTCTGCGAGCCAAGCGCCTGGGCCTTTCGCTGACCGAGGCCAAGCAACTGATCGACATGTACGACAGCCCCAGGGACACCGGCCCGCAGTTGAAGCAGTTCCTGCACGTTCTGGCCGGCCACCGTGCACATCTGGAGGCGCAACTGGCCGAACTTCAGGCGACGCTGGCCGAGGTTGCCGAGCACGAAACCGAAGCGCGCGCTCTGTTGGCGGGGCTTCAGCCCACGCTGGAATAGAAGCCGGAATAGAACCTGGAATAGAGGCTCGAGTTGCAGCTCAAATTGAAACTGGAATAAAAGTCAGGAACCCCACGATATGAACACTCCTACCTCTGCCTACGACCGCGTGGCGGCCAGTTTTGAGCGCCAGGGCATGATGCGCCTGCTCGGCGCCGAGTTGCGGCGCGTCGAGCCCGGGCGGGTCGAAATCTGGTTGCCCTATTCAGAAATTCTCACGCAGCAGCAGGCCGGTTTCCATGGTGGCGCCATCGGAACCGTGGCCGACGTGGCTGGCGGCTACGCGGGCCTGACGCTCGCGCCCGAGGGCATGGAGGTGGTGACCGTGGAATACAAGATCAACTTCCTCAGCAACTTCACGGACGGTACGCTGCGGGTGGTGGGCAAGGTCGTCAAATCGGGCAAGCGGCTGATTGTGACCACCGCCGAAGTCGATCATATCGGCGCCGACGGCAAGGAATCGGCCTGCGCACTGATGCAGCAAACACTCGTGCCCGTGCAGCAAACCTATTGAGATGGCTCTCGCCCGTTATCAAGCCCGTTATCAAGCCCGTAATTGAAGGAGACAAGACATGAGCAACCTGCCCGGACTGAATTTCCAGCTAGGCGAAGAAATCGACGCATTGCGCGACGCAGTGCGTTCTTTCGCCGAGGCCGAGATCGCACCACGCGCGGCGGAAGTCGATCGCAGCGACCAGTTTCCCATGGATCTCTGGCCCAAGATGGGCGAGCTTGGTGTGCTGGGCATCACGGTGCCAGAAGAGTACGGTGGCGCCAACATGGGCTACCTCGCGCACATGATCGCCATGGAGGAAATCAGCCGCGCGAGTGCCTCCATCGGGCTGAGCTACGGAGCGCACAGCAACCTGTGTGTGAATCAGATCAAGCGCAATGGCAGCGCGGAGCAAAAGAAGAAATACCTGCCCAAGCTGATCAGCGGCGAGCACGTGGGCGCGCTGGCCATGAGCGAGCCGGGTGCCGGTAGCGACGTCATCAGCATGAAACTCAAGGCCGAGGACAAAGGCGGCTACTACCTGCTGAACGGCACCAAAATGTGGATCACCAACGGCCCGGATGCCGACACCATGGTGGTTTATGCGAAAACCGAGCCCGAGTTGGGCGCGCGCGGCGTCACAGCCTTCATCGTCGAGAAGGGCATGAAGGGGTTTTCCACGGCGCAAAAATTAGACAAGCTCGGCATGCGGGGCAGCCACACCGGCGAAATGGTGTTCAACAACGTTGAAGTGCCCGCCCAGAACATACTGGGGGGATTGAACCAGGGTGCCAGAGTGCTCATGAGCGGCCTGGATTACGAGCGCGCCGTGCTGGCCGGTGGCCCCGTCGGGATCATGCAGGCCGTCATGGACAACGTGGTTCCTTACATTCACGATCGCAAGCAGTTTGGCCAGAGCATTGGCGAGTTCCAACTTGTGCAGGGCAAGGTGGCCGACATGTACACCGTGCTGCAGGCGGGCCGGGCGTTCCTCTACACTATTGGCAAGAACCTCGACGCCTTGGGAGCCGAGCATGTGCGGCAGGTGCGCAAAGATTGCGCTTCAGTGATCCTGTGGACGGCTGAGCAGGCCACTCGTATGGCCGGCGACGGTATTCAGCTCTTTGGCGGCAATGGCTACATCAACGAGTATCCGCTCGGCCGCCTCTGGCGCGACGCCAAGCTGTACGAAATTGGCGCGGGCACCAGTGAGATCCGTCGCATGCTGATCGGCCGGGAGCTGTTCTCTGAAACCATGTGATTTAACCTTGAACCCACTTCAATCAGCCAAGATACCATCATGTCATCCCCGCTACAGCATCTGATCGACAACAACCGGGCATGGTCCGAGCAGGTCGAGCGCGAGAACCCGGGTTTTTTCAAAGGCCTGGCCGCTCAGCAATCGCCCAAGTATCTTTGGATCGGCTGCTCCGACAGCCGTGTCCCCGCAAACCAGGTCATTGGCCTGGCGCCCGGTGAGGTGTTTGTGCACCGCAACGTTGCCAACGTCGTGGTGCACACCGATCTGAATGCGCTCTCGGTCATACAGTTCGCCGTCGATGTGCTGAAGGTCGAGCACATCATGGTGGTCGGCCATTACGGCTGTGGTGGCGTGCTGGCGGTGCTGCGCGAGCAGCGGGTGGGGCTGGCTGACCACTGGCTGCGTCATGTACACGATGTGAAAATGCGTCACCGCGGGCGCCTGATGCATTTGTGCGATCACGAGCAGGAAGACGCGCTCTGCGAAGTCAACGTGATCGAGCAGGTCGGCAATGTGGCCCAATCCAACGTGGTGCAAGATGCCTGGGCTCGTGGGCAATCCGTGTCGGTGCATGGGTGGTGCTATGGCCTCAAGGATGGGCGGGTCAAGGATCTGGGTGTCACCATGACGCACCCGGGCGAGGTGGTTGACGTATTCCGCACCGCTATCAAGCGCTATCCGCGCGCGTCCAATGCAGACGCGCCATCAAGCGATCTCGTTATCTAGTCCACGAAAAACACTGAGTCAGATCGAGCGCACAGGGTCGAGGGGAAGTACTGAAGCCATGTCACCTCAGGCGCTTGATTCACCCATGGCACGCGACATCGCTCAGGCGATGGTCGATGGCTTCAACCGCCATTACCGTCTCTTCCGTACAGAATCGGCACGTGCCCGACACCGTTTCGAAACCTGCGACTGGCATGGCCAGCAGCGCGCTCAGCGTGAGCGCATCGAGTTCTATGACCTGCGCGTGAGAGAGTGCCAACGCCGGTTGGAGCGCGAATTCAAGGCAGGCGCGCAGCCCATGGAGGTCTGGCAGCAGATCAAGCTCCACTATATTGGCATGCTGGTGGCACACAAGCAGCCGGAACTGGCCGAGACCTTCTTCAACTCGGTCACCACGAAGATTCTCCACCGCAGCTATTTTCAGAACGATTTCATTTTCGTTCGCCCGGCCGTCAGCACCGAGTACCTGGAGACAGACGACCCCAAAGCCAAGCCCACTTATCAGGTCTTCTACCCGGATTTCAACCGCCTGGAAGACGCGGTTCGGGCCATGCTCGAATCATTCGGACTGCGCTGCAAGTTCGAGGATATGCAGCGCGACGCACGCTATGTAGCAGACGCCATGCACCATGCGTTGGGGGCTGGCCGGCCGCGAACCAATTTCCAGATCCAGGCGCTTTCGAGCCTCTTCTTCCGTAACAAGGGTGCTTACCTGGTGGGCAAGCTGATCAACGGCTACCGCGAAGTACCTTTTGCGCTACCGATTCTGCACCGTCAGCCAGGTACCGTGTTCGTTGATGCCGCCTTGTTCGGGGAAGAGGACCTGCTGCTTCTGTTTTCATTTTCGCGCGCTTACTTCATGGTGGACATGGAGATCCCGTCGGCCTACGTGCAGTTCTTGCGCAGCCTCATGCCGCGCAAACCCCGGGCCGAGATCTACAACGCCTTGGGCCTGGCCAAGCAGGGCAAGAATCTTTTCTATCGGGATCTGCTTTGGCACCTGCGCCACAGCACAGACAAGTTTCGCGTAGCGCCTGGCATCAAGGGCATGGTCATGCTGGTGTTTGACATGCCCAGCTTTCCCTATGTGTTCAAGATCATCAAGGATTTTTATCCGCCGCCCAAGGAGACCACGCGGGAGCAGGTTCGAAAAAATACCAGCTGGTCAAGCACCATGACCGCGTCGGCCGCATGGCCGACACCATGGAATTTTCGCTGCTGGCTTTTCCGCGCGACCGCTTTGAAGACGCCCTGATTGCCGAGATCGAAAAGCATGCTCCCAGCCAGCTCGACATCGCTGATCGCGACGGCGATGGCCAGACCGAAGTCGTCATCGCACACGCCTACATCGAGCGGCGCATGATTCCCCTTAACCTCTATCTGCAAGAGGCGATAGACGCCGGTGAAGAAGACGAGGTGGCCGCCGCTCAGCTTCAGCATGCCGTGATCGAATACGGAAACGCCATCAAGGACTTGGTCGCCGCCAACATTTTCCCCGGAGACATGCTCTGGAAAAATTTTGGCGTAACTCGGCACGGCAAGGTCGTGTTCTACGACTACGACGAGATCGAATACCTGACCGACTGCAACTTTCGCCGAGTACCTCCCGCGCGGTGCGAGGAGGACGAGATGAGTGGCGAGGTCTGGTACAGCGTGGCCAAAGGGGATGTCTTCCCTGAAACCTTTGCTCCCTTCCTGCTGGGCAATCCGAGAGTGCGAGAGGCCTTCATGCGGCACCACGCCGACTTGCTGGAGGCCGATTTCTGGCAGCGCAACAAAGAGCGCATTCAGCGCCGAGAAGTCATAGATTTTTTCCCGTACGGCGTGCATCGGCGTTTCGACGTCCAGGGCGGCACGTGGGGCGCTTCAGCGCAGGCCAGTGCGGTGGCGGTGGGCGATAAAGCCCCTCCCGATGATTCGGAGTTGTCGACAGGCTTGGCCAACGAGGAGCACTCCGAATAAGCAGCCTTCCGATCTCTCTATTCCTGTACGCGGAAGTCGGAGCGATCGATATTCTTGGATTCTGGTTTTCACTCGTTACTCTTTATTCTTATATCTTTGAAGGAGACCATCATGTCCGACCCCGTCGTTATTGTTTCTGCCGCTCGCACCCCTATGGGCAGCTTTCAGGGCGATTTTTCCAGCCTGGCTGCCCATGATCTGGGCGGGGTTGCCATCAAGGCTGCCGTGGAGCGCGCGGGTATTCAGCCGGATCTCGTCACAGAGGTGCTGTTCGGCAACTGTCTGCTGGCCGGCCAAGGTCAGGCGCCGGCCAGGCAAGCGGCATTCAAGGGCGGTCTGCCCAAGAGTGCTGGGGCGGTCACACTGAGCAAGATGTGTGGCTCCGGCATGCGCGCGGCCATGTTTGCGCACGACATGCTTGTCGCCGGATCGCACGACGTACTGGTGGCTGGCGGCATGGAAAGCATGACAGGAGCACCCTACCTTCTTCTGAAGGGCCGCGGTGGTTACCGCATGGGCCACGATCGAGTGTTCGATCACATGATGCTTGACGGCCTGGAAGACGCCTATGAGCCGGGCCGAAGCATGGGCACCTTTGGTGAAGACTGCGCGGCCAAGTACCACTTCAGCCGCGAGCAGCAGGACGCCTTTGCCATTGCCAGCGTCCAGCGTGCTCAGGAAGCCATTCGCTCCGGCGCATTCAAGGAAGAAATCGCATCCGTGACCCTCAAGGATCGCAAGGGCGAGCGCGTGGTCGAGATCGACGAAGGTCCTGGCCGCATCAACGTCGAGAAGATCGCGGGCCTCAAGCCTGCGTTCAAGAAAGACGGCACCGTCACCGCAGCCAGCAGCTCCAGCATCAATGACGGCGCGGCCGCCATGGTGCTGATGCGCGAGTCCACGGCAAAAGCGCTGGGCTGCCGGCCGCTGGCCCGCATAGTCAGCCACGCCACCCATGCCCAGGAGCCCGAATGGTTTGCCACGGCTCCCATTGGTGCCACCGAGAAGGCGCTGAAGAAGGCAGGCTGGCAGGTGGGCGATGTTGATCTGTGGGAAATCAATGAAGCCTTCGCCGTCGTGCCCATGGCGTTAATGCACGATCTGAAGGTTCCGCACGAGAAGGTCAATGTCAACGGAGGCGCCTGCGCCCTGGGGCACCCTATTGGCGCCAGCGGCGCGCGCATCATGGTGACCTTGATGTATGCGCTGAAGGCACGTGGACTGAAGAAAGGTCTGGCGACGCTGTGCATCGGCGGTGGCGAGGCTACTGCCGTGGCACTCGAGTTGCTCTAGTGTCCATGCACAGAGGATCTATATGTCTACTACGCTGATCATTGGCGCCTCACGCGGCATCGGCCATGAAATGGCGAGTCAGTATGCCGCTGCAGGCGATCGTGTCATCGCGACCGCGCGGGATGCCGAGAGCCTCGCCAAGTTGCGCGCGCTCGGCTGCGAGGCTCTCCAGCTGGATGTCTCCGACCCCGCCAGCGTCAGTGGCCTGGCATGGCGGCTCGACGGCGAGAAAGTTGACACAGCCTGGTATGTCGCGGGCGTGATGTGCAGCCGCGCGAACGCCCAGACACCTCCTACCCGAGAGGAATTTGATCGCGTCATGCATGCCAACGTTCTGGGCGCCATGCAGGTCATTCCGCAAGTCGCCCCACTGGTCGAAGCCAGCAAGGCGTCTGGCGGAGGGCGCTTCGGTTTCGTCAGCAGTGAAATGGGGCACATCAGTGGTGTGGCCAGCTCTGGCGCCTGGCTTTACCGCGTGAGCAAGGCGGCACTCAACATGGCCATAGCTTCCGGGCGGCACAGCTACCCTGGTGCCATTTTTGTGGCGTTTCACCCCGGCTGGGTGAAGACCTCCATGGGGGGCGACTCTGCACCGGTCACAGTGCAAGCCAGTGCAGCCGGACTCCGCTCCACACTGGCCCATGCTTCGCCAGCTGACAGTGGCAGCTTCAAGCGTTACGACGGCTCCACCATCGAAGGTTGGTAAGACAATAATTCTCGAAAGAACCCCACATGCTGCTTACCCAAGATCAGGAAATGATTCGCGATGCCGTGCGCGCCTTCGCGCAGGAACAACTCTGGCCCCATGCAGCACGCTGGGATAAGGAGCATGACTTCCCGGTGGAGGCCCACCAGGGGCTCGCGCAACTCGGCGCCTATGGTATTTGCGTTCCGGAAGAGTATGGCGGTGCGGGGCTTGACTACGTTACTCTAGCCTTGGTGCTGGAGGAAGTGGCTGCCGGCGACGGCGGCACCAGCACACCGATCAGCGTCACCAACTGCCCCTATAACGCTATTTTGATGATGTACGGCAGCGAAGCGCAGAAGCAAAAATGGCTTGCTCCTGCCGCGCGCGGAGAGATGCTGGGTGCGTTTGCGCTCACTGAGCCTCATGTCGGTAGCGATGCGTCCAGTTTGCGCACCACCGCAGTGAGGGACGGGGGTGAATACGTGCTGAACGGCACCAAGCAATTCATCACCAGTGGCAAGAACGGCCACGTGGCCATTGTCATTGCCGTTACTGACAAGGCCGCGGGCAAACGCGGCCTGAGCGCGTTCATCGTGCCCACTCATCAGCTTGGCAACGCGGGCTGGGTGGTGGCGCGCCTGGAAGACAAGCTCGGCCAGCATTCCAGCGATACAGCCCAGATCAACCTGGAAAACTGTCGCGTGCCCGCCGAGAATCTCATCGGCGAAGAGGGTGAAGGCTACAAGATCGCGCTGAGTGCGCTGGAGGGTGGGCGCATTGGCATCGCGGCGCAAAGTGTGGGCATGGCCCGCTCGGCGCTGGAAGTGGCCATTCAGTATGCCAAGGAGCGCGAGGCGTTTGGAACGGCCATTTTTAACCATCAGGCCGTGAGCTTCCGGCTGGCTGAATGCGCCTCGCGGCTGGAGGCAGCCCGGCAGCTCGTATGGCACGCCGCCGCTCTGCGCGATGCCGGCCGGCCCTGCCTGAAGGAGGCGGCCATGGCCAAACTATTTGCCAGCGAGGCCGCCGAGCAGGTCTGCTCAGCGGCCATACAGACATTGGGTGGCTACGGCTATGTGAGCGATTTCCCAGTGGAACGCATCTACCGTGATGTGCGCGTGTGCCAGATCTACGAAGGTACCAGCGACGTGCAAAAAATCATCATATCGCGGGCGCTGTGAATACACCCAGTAAAAAGGGCCGAGCCATAACCTTACGTGAGCCGTGTCCGTGTGGCGGCGACCCAGTGGGTACCGGGTACGCGGAATGCTGCGGACGCTGGATCGACCATTTCGCCACGGCTCCGGCACCTGATGCTGCGGCGCTGATGCGTTCCCGGTACACGGCGTTCGTCCGTGAGGACGCAACCTATTTGCTGGCCACCTGGCACCACTCAACCAGGCCCACGACGCTGGATTTTGATGCCGGCATCAAATGGCTGGGCCTCGAAGTGCGCGCACAACGTGGCGTAGATGATACGCACGCAGAGGTGGAGTTCGTTGCCCGCTCCCGTTTGCAGGGCCGCGCCATACGGTTGCATGAAAGAAGTCGTTTCGTGCGCGAGAATGGCGAAAATGGCTTGCTTCGGTGGTTTTATGTGGACGGCAGTTTCTCTTGAGGTTTTTTCTGCGGTAAGAGTGCGTCCCATGGGGCCGGGCAGTGCCACAAGAGGGTTTTACCCATGAGAATCATCATTCTGGGCGCTGGCCGTGTCGGGGAAAGCGTGGCCGAGACCTTGGTGTCCGAGGCCAACGATATTACCGTGGTCGATACCGAGCCTGAGCGCCTGCGGAACCTGGAAGAGCGCCTGGAGCTGCGCGGAGTTGCCGGCAACGGCATTCAGCCATCGGTGCTGCGCGGGGCGGGCGCCGAAGATTGCGATCTGTTCATTGCCTGCACGGCGCTGGATGAAACCAACTTGGTGGCCTGCAAGATCGCACACGATGTGTTCAGTATCCCGACCACCATCGCGCGCCTGCGCTCACCTGAGTTCCCTCAGGGCGACAAATTGCTCGACAAAGACGGGTTCTCGGTAGACAAGGTCCTTTGCCCCGAGGCGTCGGTCACGAACTACGTACAGTTGCTGATCGAGTACCCAGGTGCATTGCAGGTCGTGCGGTTTTCGCAGGGCAAGGCTCACCTGGTGGCGTTGCGTGTGGCTCCAGGCAGCCGGTTGGCTGACCATTCCATTGCTGATTTCCGCGCCGAAAATCCTGACGTGCCCCTGCGGATCGTCGCCATCTACCGGCAAGATGTCGAGTTGCCGGTGGAAGGCGACACCCGCGTCGTAGCGGGCGACGAGATCTACGTGCTGGTCGCGCAGGAAAAGGTGAGACAGGTGCTTCACGCCATTGGCAACCCTGATCGGCCGGTGCGCCGCGTGATCATTGTGGGTGGCGGCAAGGTCGGGCTGAGGTTGGCGCGAGGCCTGGCTGGCACCTGCGAGGTAAAAATCATCGAATCCAACCGCAAGCGAGCAGAGTATCTGGCCGGAGAATTGCCGCGTGACATGCTGGTGCTGGAAGGTGACGGCGCTGATGAAGACTTGCTCCAGCAAGAAAATGTGGGCGAGATGGATCTCTTCATCGCCCTGACCAGCGACGATGAGGACAACATCATGTCTGCCATGCTTGCCAAGCGCATGGGCGCACGGCGGGTCATGGCGCTGATCAACCGACGTGCTTACGCCGACATGATGCAGGGCAGCACCATTGATATCGCCATATCACCCTCGCATGCCGTGATTGGCGAATTGCTGATGCATGTGCGCCGCGGAGCGGTGGCAGCGGTTCACAGCCTCAGAAGCGGGACGGCCGAGGCGCTGGAGGGCATCGCGCACGGCGATTCAAAAACTTCTCGGCTGGTGGGGCGTCATGTGGGCGACATCAAGCTTCCGGAGGGCGCGCGCATAGGAGCGATCGTCCGAGGTCAGGAAGGTGACGCGCGTGTGTTGATGCCCAGTGACGATCTGGTCATCGAAACAGATGACCACGTCATCATCTTCCTGCCGCATAAGCGCATGGTGCGCGAGGTGGAAAAGCTGTTTCAGGTGCGGGCAACCTTCTTCTGAGAAATGGGTTTTTCAGAATGAAGCGTTTTGCCGCAACCTTTTTGGTTCTCTCGTGGGTGGTCATGGGCTTTTCGTTCGCCTTTCTGGTGCCGATGGCCTGGGACTGGTTCCTGGAGGACGGGCGCAACTGGAAGGTGTGGGCCTGGTGCTTTATGTTCACGCTCGCCACCGGCGCATGGTTGTGGGTGCGCAACCGGGAAAATCGGGATGAGCTGACCGTACGCGACGGCTTTCTGCTGGTGACCCTGGTGTGGGTGGTGTTGCCGGCCTATGCCGCCCTGCCGCTGATGTTCGTTGTGAACGGCATCAGCTGGACCGATGCCTATTTCGAGGCCATGAGCGGTTTGAGCGCCACGGGGGCTACCACGCTGGCGGGTGTGGACTTGCTGGCAACCTCAGTCAATATCTGGCGCTGTTTTCTCCAGTTGGTGGGTGGCCTGGGCATCATGCTGCTGGCCGTCGCGATCTTGCCATTTCTGGGCTTGGGCGGCATGCAACTCTATAAGGCAGAGATGCCCGGCCCCATGAAGGAGCAGCGCCTGACACCTCGCCTGGCGGAAACCGCGCGAGGGCTTTGGGGGGTGTACTTTGTTCTTTCCGCCGCGTGCATGTTGGCCTACCGTGCCGGGGGCATGAGCTGGCCGGACGCCTTCATGCACATGTGCACCACGGTGGGGTTGGGGGGGCTGTCTTCTCACGACAAGAGCTTCGGATTCTGGAACTCGCCGCAGTTGGAGTGGACAGCCATTGTGTTCATGGCACTCTCAGGCATCAGCTTTGCCCGCTACTTTGTACTGTGGCAGCAGCGCTCACTGGCGCCCGTGGTGCGCGACACCGAGGTGCGTGCCTATTTCAGCATCATGTTGCTGGCGACAGTCCTGATTACCTTGATGCTGCTGGGTGGAGAGTTTTATCCGGATCTGGAGACTTCCCTGAGGCAAGCTGCCTTTCAGGTGGTTTCAGTGAGCACGACCACGGGCTACGCCACCACAGACTATCTCCTTTGGCCGACCTTCGTGCCGGTGCTGTTGTTGTTTCTGGGCTGCTTCGTGTCGTGCGCAGGTTCCACGGGCGGGGGCATCAAGCTGGTGCGCATGCTGGTGTTGGTGAGGGTGGCACAACGCGAGCTGTTGCGCATCATTCATCCGCGAGTGGTTCACCCGGTAGCGCTTGGTCGTATGGCGGTGCCGCAAGACGTCATTAGCGCCGTGATGGCCTTCATGCTGATCTATGGGGGCGTCATGGTGGGCTTGACCATGCTCATGCTGGCCTCAGGTCTTGACGTGGTGACTGCCTTCACCGCCGTGATCGGTTGCCTCAACAACATCGGGCCTGGCATGGGGCAGGTGGGGCCTTCGGGAAATTATGGTGGGATGAATGATTTTCAGATCTGGGTTTGCAGTCTGGCCATGCTGCTTGGGCGGCTCGAGTTGCTCTCGGTGCTGGTGCTGTTCACGCCGCAGTTCTGGCGTAGGTAGAGCGAGCGGCAGCACAGGCTCAACCCAACCTGCCCATTCCCGCCTCAACCCACTCCCGAACCCACCTGGCAAGCGCATCCGGCAGACTGTCCTCATCTTCGGGCGGCCTTAGGTTCAGGTGCTTCGCAGCTTGCGCCAAGGTGCGAAGCGGATCGGTAAGGTCAAGCGCTTCTGCTCCGTTCTGCTTACTGAGTTTTTCGCCATCTTTGGCCAGCACCAGCGGGGTGTGCAGGTATGCTGGTGTCGGCACTCCTAGTGCGTGCTGTAGCAATATCTGCCGAGGGGTGTTGTCTGCCAGATCCTCTCCACGCACTACGTGCGTGATGCTTTGCGCGGCATCATCAACCACCACGGCAAGCTGATACGCCCATAAGCCGTCTGCACGCTTGAGAATGAAATCTCCTACCGCTGATTCAACGTTCTGCTGCTGCGCGCCAAGGCGACGGTCGTGCCACTTGATGATGCCGTTCTCCAGGGCGCAAGCCCCCGCCGTGGCTGGCATTCTAAGGGCTGCACGGGCCGTGTGAAAACGCCATGCACGCGCCGGGCGGCCGTCGGGTCTGTGCGTAGGGTTGTTCTCTGGCCGGCAGGTTCCGGGGTAGGGAAGCTCGCGGCCACGCACTCGCAACACACCCCGCGCGGTGTGCGTTGCTTCAATGTCTTTGCGTGAACAGGAGCACGAATACGCAAGATCCTGCGCTATAAGTTGATCAAGCGCTTGCTGATACAACCCGCCCCGGTTCGATTGCCAAAGTGGTGGCTCGTCCGGGTAAAGGCAGCAGGCCGAGAGCTGTTGCAGAATGAGTGTGTCAGCCCCAGGCACACAACGCGGGGTATCCACGTCTTCGATGCGCACCAGCCAGCGCCCGCCATGGGCGCGTGCATCCAGCCAGCTCGCCAGTGCGGCCACCAGAGAGCCTGCATGCAGTGGTCCGGTGGGCGAAGGAGCGAAGCGGCCGACATACATTGAGCAGTCTGACCCTCAGCGCTTCTTGCCGGGCTTTACCAGATGAAGTGCGAGTTCCAGCCCGGAAATGAAGGCATCTTCCATGCGGTGTCCCTGGCACCAGTCGCCAGCCAGGCCCAGGCGAAGATCTGGGTCCCAAACGAATGCCTCACCAAGCGGTTCGATGGTTCGCGCCTGGCGCCAGAGCACAGCCTGCGTCCAGGCAGGCGTTGCACGGATGCCCGTGATTTCTGTGAACGCCTTCAGAAGCTTGGCGCCAGCGCGTGCTGGATCATCACGCTCGTGTTCCGTTGACCACGGCGCACTGGCATGCACGGTCCAGCGCTCAATGGGCTCGCGCCCCGGCTTGGACGATTCGCGCGCCAGCCACGCCACGCGATGATGCGTGCTGCGCGCGGCATTCCATTGCGGGCCAAGGGTTTGCAGGTCAGGCTGGGAGGCGTTCGGGAAAGCGATCATCAGGGCCCAGCACGGGGCCATTTGCACGGATTCGATGCGCTTGGCCAAGGGAGCAGATGTCGGGACGGAGGAAAGCAAGCGCCGGACATCCGCTGTCGGCAAAGCCAGCACGACGGCATCGAAACCGCCGAACACTTGCTGGCCGCCGTCAGTGTTTTCGGTGTGAAGCTGCCAGCGCGTGGCGTCCAGAGCGTCGTGTTGCAACTGCTTGACGCGGGTGCCGGTCAGCACCTGGCCCTGAGCCAGCAATGGGGCAGCCCAGCGGCGAGGCAACTCCGCCATTGCAGGCGATGGCACCCAGTGGGGCTCGCGGCGGGGCTGAGATGCTTCCACCAAGCGGCCGCTGGCGTCAAGAACGCGTACGGCATTGGCGCTCCAGCGCCGGGCTAGGCCAGGGACCGTGGTTTCCAGTGTCTTGGCAAAGCGTTTATCGCGTACGGTGAAGTACTGCGCTCCAGTGTCGAACCCGCCAAAGGGCGAATCGTAAGTGGATACGCGGCCGCCAGGTACGCTGGCCGCCTCGAATACGGTGACCTGTTCGCCGGCCTGTGCCAGTGTGCGGGCGCAGGCCAAGCCGGCCATGCCGGCCCCAACAATGGCTATGCGGCGCGGTTCGGGAGTAGTGCGATTTTTCACAGTTGTTCTTTCGCTTAGCCTGAGTTGATGGTGTGCCAGCCTCCACTCTACACGCCCCGATGCTGCTCCAGCAATGCGCGGCGCGTAATGGGGCGTTCCAGTTGCGTTAACCACCACGCGAGAGCCTTGCCTGGCGTGCCGCTTGCACGCCAGGCATAAGACAGGCTGATCTCGCGCGTGCTGCGCTCCACTTGACGGCGGACCAGTCGACCTGTTTCGAGGTACGGGCGTGCCATGGGTTCTGAAAGGAAGCCAGCCCCCAATCCGCGCAACTGCGCATCGAGCTTGGCGGCAACACTGCTGACCACGAAGCTTTCCTGGCCTTCGAGCAGGCCGAACGATTGCGTGATGGCGCTATGGGTTGAGTCGGACACCACGACGGCGCGGTGTTTTTGCAGTTCAGCATCGCCGATGGGTTCGGGCAAGCTGGCCAGGGGATGATGCGGTGCCACCGCATAAACGAAGCGCACGGTACCGAGCGGTTTGGCCTTCAGGCCAGCAGCGCTGGAAGGCTCCAGTATGGCGCCTAGCGCCAAGTCTGCCCGTCCGGAGGCCAGGGCGCCCACGGTGCCGCTAAGAACTTCGTCGCGCAGGCGCAGTTGGGTGGGCGGATTCAGGCTGAAGAAATCGCAAGCCAGTTCCATCACGGCTGGGTGGGAGATCAGTCCGTCTATGGCAATCGTCAACTGAGGCTCCCAGCCGGTAGCCACGCGCTTGACGCGGTTCACCACGGCCTCTACCTCTCCGCGCAGGCGCTGACCTTGGCGCAACAACTCGTTGCCGGCGGCGGTGGGCTTGGCTTGACGGGAGCTGCGGTCGAAAAGCAGAACATCCAGCGCATCCTCGATCTGGCGCACCCGATAGGTGAGGGTGCTGGGCACCACCCCCAGTACGCGCGCTGCTCCTGCAAAGCTGCCTGCGTCGGCGATGGCGTTGAGAATGCGAAACGCGTCCGGCGTCAGGACATCGGTTGGGTTTTGCATGGTCAGTCCATAAGCATTCAGAATATTTGAATGATGCCATCAATTTGATGCGGTTTCAGAAGGCCTTGAATTGCCTAAAGTACCTACTCAAAGGAGAGATGACATGCTCACTGTTCGCAAATCGCAAGACCGGGGTTTCGCTGACCACGGGTGGCTGAAATCATTCCACAGCTTTTCTTTCGCAGGCTATTACGACCCGGAGCACATGGGTTGGGGCAACCTGCGCGTGATCAATGAAGACCGCATTGCACCCGGCACCGGTTTCGGTGCGCACGGCCACCGCGACATGGAAATCATCAGCTATGTGCTGGAGGGCAACCTCGCGCACAAAGACAGCATGGGCAACGTCAAAGGCATTCCACCAGGAGATGTGCAGCGCATGAGCGCGGGCACTGGTGTCATGCACAGCGAGTTCAACCACGCTGAAGGGCAGACCACGCATTTTCTGCAGATCTGGATTCTCCCCAATGTGACCGGTATCGAACCCGGCTACGAGCAGATTACCGTGCCAGCCGCAAGCAAGCGCGGCCAACTCAAGCTGGTGGCATCAAATCAGCCCGCCGAGGGGGCGGTAAAAATTCACGCCGATGCGTCCATGTACGCCGGTTTGTTCAATGGCACCGAAACCGCCATACTCGCGCTGGATCCCGCGCGCAAGGCATATGTGCATCTGGTGCGCGGAAGGCTGAACGTCAACGGTACACCGCTGGTTGCGGGAGACGCTGCCTTACTTGAAGGCGAGCGCCAGATCGCGCTGGAAAGTGGCAAAGATGCAGAGGTGCTGGTCTTTGATTTAGCGCCCTAATAGTTTCTGTTTTTTCTTTTTTAACCCACTCCCTAGGAGACTCTCGTGACTGCACTACAAAACCCTTTGGCTCTCATCGGCCGTATTCTGCTGGCCTATCTGTTCATTCCTGCGGGCTTTAGCAAGATCGCCGGATTCAAAGGCACCGCCGGCTATATTTCGTCCGTCGGGTTGCCCATGCCTGAAGTGGGTGTCGTGATCGCCATCTTGGTAGAACTGGGTTGCGGCTTGCTGCTGCTGGTGGGCTTCAAGACACGTTGGGCTGCTTTGGCTCTCGCCCTGTTCACCGCGGCGGCAGCCTTCTTCTTCCACAACTACTGGGCTATGCCGGCTGAACAGCAAATGATGCAGTCCCTCATGTTCGGCAAGAACCTTGGTATCGTAGGCGGCCTGCTGGCTTTCGCGGCATTCGGCGCTGGCGCATTCAGCCTGGATGGTCAGAACAAAAACTGACGCAATCGTTGGATCAGGAGCCATGGCGGCTCTTGAGCCTCCAAAGAAAACCGCGCCGAGGCGCGGTTTTCGCGTTTCTGGGGGGCCGCAGGACACTACAGGTCACAGGGATGTCCGTCAGAACTGTTCGTTTAGCCGCGGAACAGGGTATATTTTTGGATTCCGCCATCGGGTCTGCGCTAGGAGCCTGTCCAAAGTCTCCCCGATGTGGCGCGCCCTGGGCGGCCATGCGCGCAATGCTAGGGATGTCCTTGCATAACCCTCGCGAGTCGGTGGTAGTGCGGATCGGGATGAGGCGCAAGGCGTCTTTTTGCAGCCAATAGCCCAGCTATTGGCAAGAAAAGCAACGCAGCGGATCGCCCGAGGCCGTGCTGCCACCGACCGCAGGGAGTTATGCAGGGCATCCCGAGGTCGATTCATGCGCCTTTGCTAAGGCGCAGTCTGTTTTATTGAAGCTCCCATGTTTGTTCACCTGCGTTTGCACACCGAGTTTTCGGTCATTGATGGCACCAATCGGGTCGATGATGTTGTCAAGGCTGCGGCCTCCGACGGTCAGCCGGCCTTGGCCATCACGGACTTTGGCAATCTTTTTGGAGCCATCAAGTTTTACAAGGCAGCCCGTTCAGCGGGCGTCAAGCCGATCATAGGGACCGAGGTATTGCTGGAAGGTGCGGGCGCCGACAAGGGCGTGCTTTCACGCGTGCTGCTGCTGGCGCAGAGTCACCAAGGGTATTTGAATCTGTCGGAGTTACTGGCAAGAGCCTGGACGCAGGGCATGGTCAAGTCGCAGGCGGTCGTCACTTGGGACTGGCTGCGCGAGTTGGCCGACGGTTTGCTGGCATTATCAGGCGCGCAAGCTGGGCCGGTCGGGCAGGCCCTGATGCGAAATGACGCTGCCGGTGCCAGCGAGACCGCGCTGACGTTGGCGGAGATTTTCCCGCACCGTTTTTTTCTGGAACTGCAGCGGACTGGCCGGCCTGACGACGAGGCCCACGTGGCCGCCGCCGTGCAACTGGCAGCGCGTTTGCAGCTCCCCGTGGTGGCCACGCACCCCATCCAGTTCCAGCATGCTCATGATTACGAGGCGCATGAGGCGCGCGTGTGCATTGCTGAAGGCGAGATTCTTGGCAACCCTCGGCGTGTGCGGCGTTTCACGCCGGAGCAATATTTCAAAACGCAGCAAGAGATGCAGGCGCTCTTCGCCGATGTGCCTTCTGCGCTAGCCAACTCCGCAGAAATCGCGCGCCGCTGCAACCTCACGCTGACGTTGGGAAAACCTCAGTTGCCTGATTTTCCGACGCCTGGCGGCATGCCGATCGGAGAGTATTTCCGCGTCGCTTCGCATGAGGGATTGCAGGAGCGTCTGGCGCACCTCTACCCGAATGAGGCAGAACGCGCGGAGCACACGCCGCGTTACGTGGAGCGGCTGGACTTCGAGATTGCGACCATCTTGAAGATGGGCTTTCCGGGCTACTTTCTTATTGTGGGCGACTTCATCAACTGGGCCAAGAAGAATGGCTGCCCAGTGGGGCCGGGGCGGGGTTCCGGCGCTGGCTCCCTGGTGGCCTATGCACTGAAGATCACCGACCTCGACCCGCTGCGCTACAAGCTCCTGTTTGAACGTTTCCTGAACCCGGAGCGGGTCAGCATGCCCGACTTCGATATTGATTTCTGCCAGGCCAACCGAGACCGCGTCATCGATTATGTGAAGGACAAGTACGGCAAGAACGCGGTGAGCCAGATTGCCACCTTTGGCACCATGGCCGCACGCGCCGCCATTCGCGATGTAGGCCGCGTGCTCGACATGAGCTACATGTTCTGCGACGGCATCAGCAAACTCATACCCAACAAACCCGGCCAGCACATCACCATTGACGGCGCGATGAAGGTCGAGCCGATTCTCGCCGAGCGCTATGAGAAAGAGGACGAAGTCAAGACCTTGCTGGATCTTGCTCAGAAGCTGGAGGGCATGACCCGCAACATCGGCATGCACGCCGGGGGCGTGCTGATCGCGCCGGGCAAGCTGACAGACTTCTGCCCTCTCTACCAGCAGCCAGGCAGCGAGTCGGCCGTGAGCCAGTACGACAAAGACGACGTGGAGGCGGTCGGTCTCGTCAAGTTCGACTTCTTGGGTCTGGCCACCCTGACGATTCTCGAAATCGCCAAGGAGCTGATCATTCGCCGTCATCCGGGTCAGGAAAATTTCGCGTTCGAGAATATTCCCCTGGAAGATGCCAAGACCTACAGACTTTTCCAGGATGGCCGCACGGAAGCTGTGTTCCAGTTTGAAAGTCGCGGCATGCAGGGCATGTTGCGCGATGCCAAGCCGACGCGTCTGGAAGACTTGATTGCCCTCAACGCGCTGTATCGCCCCGGCCCGATGGACCTGATCCCCAGCTTCGTGGCCCGAAAGCACGGGCGCGAAACCGTGGAGTATCCGCACCCGCTGGTGGCCGACATGCTAAGCGAGACCTACGGCATCATGGTCTATCAGGAGCAGGTCATGCAGACCGCGCAGATCCTGGGCGGTTACAGCCTGGGCGGCGCCGACTTGCTGCGCCGCGCCATGGGTAAGAAGAAAGCCGAGGAGATGGCCGAGCACCGCGAGATCTTTCGCAAAGGTGCCGCCAAGAACGACATCAGCGAAGCGAAGGCCGACGAGATCTTCGACTTGATGGAGAAGTTTGCGGGCTACGGTTTCAACAAATCGCACGCTGCTGCTTACTCGCTGCTGGCCTATCACACGGCCTGGCTCAAAGCGCATTACACGGCGGAGTTCTACTGCGCCAACATGACCGTGGAAATGGACAACACCGACAAGCTCAAGGTGTTGTACGAAGACGCGCTCCGCGAAGGCATCACCTTCGAGCCGCCAGACGTCAATCGCGGCACCTATCGGTTCGAGCCCATCAGCGACAAGTTGATCCGTTACGGCTTGGGGGCCATTAAAGGTACAGGCGAACAGGCGATCGAGGCCATTATTGCGGCGCGCGAAGGCCGGGGTACCGCACTTGCCGGTGGCGAGTCTGGCCCGTTCAAGAGCCTCTTTGATTTCTGCAATAGGGTGGATCGTACGCGTGTCAACAAGCGCACGGTGGAAGCTCTCATTCGGGCCGGCGCCTTCGACTCACTGCAAATGAACCGTGCAGCGCTCTCCGCCTCGCTCGATCTCGCTTTCGAATACGGTGCGGCCTGCGCAGCCAATGCCAACCAGGGCGGCCTGTTCGACATGCTCGACGACGGCCATGGATCGGTGAGTCAGGAGCCCGATCTGGTGCAGGTCACCCCTTGGGGCGTGAAAGAACGTCTCTCGCTGGAAAAAACCGCTATCGGCTTTTATCTCTCGGGGCACTTGTTCGATGAGGTTGAGCGCGAAGTGCGGCAGTTCGTGCGGCGTCGCATTGACGACCTGACCGACAGCCGCGAGCCCCAGCTCATGACCGGCATCGTGGGCGATTTTCGAGTCATCAACGGCCACCGTGGCAAGCTCGCCTTGTTCAAGCTCGACGACAAATCCGGCGTGATCGAAGCCCGCGCCGAAGAGTCGCTCATCAACCAGCATAGAAACCTGTTCAAGGACGACGAGCTCATCATTGCCATGGGTAAAGTTCAGCCGGATCGTTTTTCAGGTGGCGTGCAGGTCACGATCACGCAAGTGTGGGACCTGCCCACTGCGCGTTGCCGCTTTGGCAAGTTTTTGCGGGTGGCGGTGAACGGCCAGGCGCCTGACGTGAAGCGTTTGCTGGCTGAGTATCCGCCCAAAGTTGAAGTGACCGAGCATGGTGAACTGCTTCAGGGCCTTCCGGTGCGTTTGCTGCTGGAGCGACGCCAGGAAGGGCAGAGCGGCATCAAAGGCGTCATGGCGCAACTGGAACTTGGGGCGGAAGCACGCTTTTTCCCAAGCGACGCCGCGTTAGCTAGTTGGATGGCGCAGGCGGATGAGGGCCGAGCGACGATTGTGTACGAGTCCTGATCTCGGCCCTGCGCGTCGGCTGGAGAGGCGCCGCAGCCTTTTCCGGGCTGCACTGATCCTGGGACCGCCAAGCTCCAGCTTGGCAATGCAGCCGTTTTTAGGGTGACCAGGCCTCAGTCCCTCAGCTTGAACTCCATCACCATCGGGTTCCAATACCGCCCATTGTCCGAAGGGAGCTTCTCAGTCCGGTCAAGCGCCCGCAGCACGGCATTGTCCCAACTCGCCACGCCGCTGGATTTAATGATGCGCTTGCTGATGATGAGGCCAGTCGGTCCGGTGCGAACCTCGACTTCGGCTGTGGGATTCCCCGGTACATTGTCAGAGAACACAATGTTGGGCCGTACCGCAGCGCGAATCCGCCCGGCATAGGTGGATGACGGGCCCGCATCCCGCTCGTCATTGCCACCCTCTTTTCCTTTGCCGTTGCCGCGTCCGCTCGCAGAGGTGCCTCCTTCGCTGTCAGCACTGCCAGCGAGTTTGGCCAGGCGTGTCAGCTCCGCTTTGCGGCGAGCGTCAGATTCCTTCGCCTCACGTGCCGCCTGAGCTTTGGCCTCGGCGGCCTTTTTCTCCGCTGCCTTCTTCTCCGCTGCTGCCTTGGCCGCGACTTCCTTGCGGCGCGCTTCTTCCGCCTCTTTCTTTTCAGCAGCTTTCTTCTCTGCGGCTCTTTCCTCGGCAGCTTCCTTGGCCGCCAGTTCCTTGCGGCGTTTTTCTTCTACCGCTTTTTTCTGCGCCAGTTCCTTGCGCTCACGTTCTTCCTCGCGGCGCTTTTCTTCACGCGCTTCGGCAGCCTTTCGACGCGCTTCCTCTTCTTTTTCTTCTTCTGCGCCAAGGCGATCTCGGCCTCTCGCTCTTCGTCCACCGCCGGTTTGGCTGGCGGAGGCGGGGGAGTCTTGACTGCGGGCTCGGGTCTAGGTGCAGGCTTGGGTGGCGGTGCGGGGGGAGGTTCTGGAATGGTTTCCGGGGGTTTAGGCGCGGCCTTTGGGGCAGCGCGCTGCACCGTGGGTGCCCACAGCTCTGCTTCTACCGCATCGTCCTGGGGATCATTCCGCCATTGAACTCCCCAGGTCAGGGCCAGAATCAGCAACAGGTGGGCGATCAGGGCCAGCACCATGGCGCGCGTCATTCCTCCCTGCGGTGGCGGGGCGAACTCAGTGCGTTCGTTGGTGACGGCGTTCATGGCTGGCAAGGTACGGGAATAGGGCGGCCGCTTACTTCACTGCGAGGCCAACACGTTGCACACCGGCTTCTTTTAATTGCTTCATCATGCTGATAACCTGCTGGTAGCGCAGTTCGCTATCGGCGGCAATCATGACTGGCATTTCAGGGTTCTCATTCAGTGCCTGTTTGATGGCTGCTATGGCTTCTTTCTCGCTGGTTTTCTCCAGCTTCACTTCGCCGCCAAGCGAGAGTTGACCTTCGGCGTCAATCTGAACGTCTATGCGTTTGTCCGGCGCTTTCGTCGACTGCCCCGCACTGGGAACATTAATGACCCCCGGCGTGATCAGTGGTGCCGTGACCATGAAAATGATCAGCAGCACCAGCATCACGTCGATGAAGGGCACCATGTTGATCTCGTTGATCGTGCGGCGTCCGCGGCCGCGTGAGCTGACGGCGGGCATGCTCTTAGTGACCCGAAGGTGAAGTGGTCTGCATGTGCACGCCCAGGTTCCGCTGCAAAATGTTGGAGAACTCTTCTATGAAGGTCTCTTGCTTGTTGGCAATGCGGTCAATGTCGCGTGCGAAGCGGTTGTAGGCGATCACGGCTGGAATGGCGGCGAAAAGGCCCAGGGCGGTGGCCACCAGCGCCTCGGCAATACCCGGTGCCACGGTGGCCAGGGTCACCTGCTGCAGACTGGCGAGTCCTGTGAAAGCGTGCATGATGCCCCACACGGTGCCGAACAGTCCGACATAGGGGCTCACTGAGCCGACCGAAGCCAAAAAGGACAGGTTGGATTCCACGGCGTCCATCTCGCGCTGAAAGCTTGCTCGCATGGCCCGGCGTGCGCCGTCGAGTAGCGTGCCAGCATCCTGAATGCGACGCTCGCGAAGCTTCTGGTATTCGCGCATGCCGCTGGCAAAAATACGCTCCATCGGCCCCGTGTTTCTGGCGTTTTGGGCGGCGGCGGCGAACAGGTCGTTCAAGCTGGTGCCTGACCAGAACTCACGTTCAAAATCATCATTGAGCTGCTTGACCTGTTTAAGCGAGCGAATCTTGCGAAAAATCGCGGCCCAGCTGGCTATGGAAACAGCCAGCAACAGCAACATGACGAGCTGCACGACAAAACTCGCGTGCAGCACGAGTTGGATGATGGAGAGATCCTGGTTCATGCTTTTATTCGTTCGATGATGGCGGCTGGAATGCGCGCCGGTTTGAGTGTTTGCGCGTCCACCCAGCCGATGCGAATGCTGCCCTTGCAAAGCAGCGCGCCGCTCAGCTTGTGAGTGGCTTGCTGCTCAATGACCAGCGCTGCGCGGCCCGCTTCTTGGAGCGCGGCAGTGACGATAAGTTCATCATCAAGGCGCGCCGGTTGGTGATACTTCACACTGGTTTCACTGACGACAAACATGCCTCCTTCGGTCTCGCGCAGCGAATGTTGGCTGACACCCAACGCTCGCAGCCATTCGGTGCGCGCGCGCTCGAAGAACTTCAAATAGTTGGCGTAGAAAACGATGCCACCAGCGTCGGTGTCTTCCCAGTAGATGCGGATGGGAAACTCGAATGCCATAGGCTGTCTGGTAGCGAAGTTCAGGAGAGCAGGGTGCGCAGGCGCCCGATGGCGGACTCCAATTGCGCCATGGAGTTGGCAGTGGAGAACCGGATGTACCGCGCCGTGTCTGCGCGGCCAAAGTCGCGCCCAGGCGTAACCGCCAAGTGTGCGTGCTTCATCAGTTCGAAGGCTAATTCCCAACTGCCGGCGATCTGCATGCCGCTATTGTATTCGGAGCGACCCGCGAACAGCTTGTCACAAGCGGAGGTACAGTCGGCCCAAGCGTAAAAGGCGCCATCAGGTGTTACAGGCACGCGGAGGCCAAGCGCGTCGAGTTGAGGTACGAACCAGTCACGCCGAGCTTTGAACTCGGCACGCCGGCTCTCATAAATGGCCAGGCTCTCAGGTTCGAAGCAGGCCAGCGCAGCATGCTGTGCAATGGTGCTTGGGCAAATGAACAGGTGCTGGGCAATCTGTTCCACCACGTCGACCAGGGCATCGGGTACCACGAGCCACCCCAGGCGCCAGCCCGTCATGTTGAAATACTTGCTGAAACTGTTGATGCTGATGATCTGGTCGTCCAGCTCCAAGGCGCTGCGGCTGTAGGTGTCTTCGTAGCTGAGGCCGAGGTAGATCTCGTCGATCATCGTGACGCCGCCGCGCTCGGCCACCACGCCATGAATGCGGCGCAATTCGTCAGGGTGAATGGAGGTGCCAGTAGGGTTGGAAGGCGAGGCCAGCAGCACGCCGCGCGTGCGGGCTCCCCAGGCTTCTTCTACCTTGTTCGCACTCAGCTGGAAGCGCTCAGCGGCGGACGCAGGCAGCAACACCGCCCGGCCCTCGGCAGCACTCACGAACTGTCGGTTGCAGGGGTAACTCGGGTCCGGCATGAGCATTTCGTCGCCGGCGTCCAGCAGGGCCAGACAAGCCAGCTGCAACGCGCCCGAAGCACCGGGTGTGATGATGATCCGCCGTGCCGGCACCTGTACGCCAAAGCGCTGGGCATACCAGTCGCTGATCCGCTCGCGCAACTGGGGCAGGCCTGTGGCCTGGGTGTATTGGGTGCGGCCTTCTCGAATGGCTTTTTCAGCGGCTTCCTGAACCAGAGCGGGCGCCGTGAAGTCCGGTTCGCCAATGTTCAGGTAGATCATGGGCTGATCGGTGCCGGCGGCCTCGCGGGCAATCGCGGCGGCCGATTTGGCCATTTCCATGACATAAAAAGGCTCAATGCGCTGGGCTCGCGCTGAAATCTTCATTGCTGCTTGGTCGGTTCTTCAGATCTTCACGGCTTCGTCACGGCCGCTCGGTCGGCCTGTACTTCGGCCGGGCGCAATTGGGGCGCAATGCCATTGAGCACCGCGTTGACGTATTTGTGTCCGTCGGTGCCACCGAAATCTTTGGCCAGTTCGATGCACTCGTTCAGCGCTACTCTCCACGGAACGTCGGGGCAGCGCAGGAGCTCGTAGGCGCCGATCCACATGCAAGCGCGCTCAACGGGCGAGATCTCCGCCAGTTTGCGGTCCAGCTTGGGCACGATCAGGGCGTCCAGGTCGTCCTTGAGTTCAATGCATCCGTGCAGCAGTGCGTCGTAGTGAACGGAGTCAGCCTTGGAAAATCCTTGCAACTCGCGTGTAAAGACGTCAATCACGGCCACATCGCTGCCGCCCACCAGATGCTGGTAGAGCGCCTGCAGGGCGAACTCGCGCGCGCGAGAACGCGGCGATTTGGTCGAAGACTTGCGCGTGCCACTGCTCTTGGCAGGAGTGGACGGTTTTTTCTCGGTGTTCCTGGGTTCTTCCGTGTTCATGCAACGCGCTCCAGCAACTGGGCCATTTCCACCGCGACGCGCGCGGCATCGCGCCCTTTGTCGACTTGGCGTGCCACGGCCTGTTCCATGTTTTCAGTGGTCAGAATGGCGTTGGCGATTGGAATGCGCTGCTCCAGCGTGACGCGGGTAACGCCAGCGCCTGATTCGTTGGCGACCAGTTCGAAGTGATAGGTTTCACCCCGGATGATGCAACCCAGCGCGACCAGTGCGTCGAATTTTCCGGACTGTGCCAGCGTCTGTAGCGCAATCGGTACTTCCAGCGCTCCGGGCACGGTGACATGTTCAATGTTCTCGTCGGCTACGCCCAGAGCCGCCAGTTCGGCGGTGCAAGCCTCCAGAAGGCTGTTGGTCACGTCTTCGTTGAAGCGAGCCTGCACGATGCCGATGCGGAGATTTTCCCCGTCGAGTGTGGGCAGCGCGCCTTGATTAGCGTTTTTCATATTCAATGCTCAGTCGTTCGTGATGTAGCCCACCACCTCAAGGCCAAAACCGCCCGACATGCTGGGCAGGCGCCGAGGGGTGCCCATGAGGTGCATGCGGTGCACGCCGCAATCCCGCAGGATTTGCGCGCCAACGCCGTAGCTGCGCAGATCCATACGGCCACGCTCTGGCGCATGGGCGGCGCGCGCCGTGCCTTCGAAGTGCGCCAGGAACTGTTCGGAGCCCTCGCCGCAATTCAGCAGCACGGCCACGCCCTTGCCTTCTGCCTGGATGTGGCGCAAGCTGGCATGCACGCCCCAGGAGTGCAGGCCGCTATCAACTTCCAGCGCATCGAGCACCGATAGCGGCTCGTGTACGCGCACGGGTACAGCGTCTTCCGGCGACCAGTTTCCCAGCACCAGCGCCATGTGCACTTCGCCACTGGGTTTGTCCCGGTAGACGTGAGCCATGAACTCGCCTTGGGCTGTGTGCAACGGGCGGGAGGCGATCTTCTGCACCAGCGTTTCATGGCGGCTGCGGTGCTCGATCAGGTCGGCAATGGTGCCGATTTTCAGGCCATGCGTGGCGGCAAACTCCTGCAGGTCGGGCAGGCGAGCCATGGTGCCGTCATCCTTCATGATCTCGCAGATCACCGCCGAGGGTGAGCATCCGGCCATGGCGGCAAGGTCGCACCCAGCTTCGGTGTGGCCGGCGCGCATGAGCACGCCGCCATCCACTGCTTGCAAGGGGAAGATGTGGCCCGGCTGGACCAGGTCGTCCGGTTGTGCATTGGCTGCCACGGCGGCCTGAACGGTGCGCGCCCGGTCGGCGGCCGAGATGCCGGTGGTCACGCCTTCGGCAGCCTCGATCGAGACCGTGAATGCGGTGGAATACTTGGTGCCATTGCGAGTGGCCATGGGGCGCAATTGCATGTGCTCACAACGCTCGCGCGTCAGCG
The DNA here is from genome assembly GCF_050821495.1 of Ottowia caeni. GTDB lineage: Bacteria > Pseudomonadota > Gammaproteobacteria > Burkholderiales > Burkholderiaceae_C > Ottowia > Ottowia caeni. Next base: position 1,434,492 of record NZ_CP151080.1, read on the forward strand.
TGAGGCAGATGAGCCCGCGGCCGAAGCGCGCCATGAAATTGATCGCCTCAGGGGTGACGTGATCGGCGGCGAGCACCAGATCGCCTTCGTTTTCGCGGTCTTCTTCATCAACCAGAATGACCATGCGGCCAGCGCGGAGTTCGGCGACAATTTCTTCCACCGGGGCGATGGTTGTTGGAGCGGCTGGGGTGGGGTAGGACAGAGGAGCGTTCATGATGTTGCCAATTGGCTGGGCTCTAGGAGCCTGTCGGACTTGGAAATCGCCGGCCGCAAATGGGCCGCAGCGGTCCATTTTTCACATTCTTCTTGACTCATAGCTTGGCTATGAGCCTGCGAATCCTGCAAAAACTGTCCTCGCTGGGTCCCATTTTCGCTTGCGGCGCTCCAAGTCCGACAGGCTCCAGGGGCTTTTGCCGGCCGATCTGGAGCGGAAAGGTGACATTATCGGCGCTTTGTGCCCATTGCCTCGGTCAAACTGTCTTTCGCCCTACTCTAACAACCCACGGTTTTCCGCATGGCTTTGTCGTTTGATCATCCCGTACTCTCTGCGCTGCTGCCGGTCGTAGTGTTGATAGGCATCGGCTTTCTGGTCGGGCGGATGAAGCTGATCCGAGGAGAGGCCGTACGAGATTTGTCCAATCTTGTGTTTCTGGTGCTGGTGCAGGCGCTCCTGTTTCGCAGCATGGCCACCGCGCAGCTGGATCGCCTTGATTTGCGCTCGGTGGCTCTCTATTACGTGGTCGCCGGCCTGATGTTCTTGGCGCTTCTGTTCGTGCAGGGGCTCAATAGCCGCTCGGCCGTGTTGGCGCTGGCGGCGATTTTCAGCAATACGCTCATGATTGGCGTACCCCTGGTTCAGCTGGCCTACGGCGAGGACGGCCTGGTACATTTGTTTACGCTGATTTCCATGCACGCGCTGGTGCTGCTGACACTGGCCACTGTCGTCATTGAATTGCTGGTGGCGCGTGAGCAGGAAGCCGCTGGTGGCAGGCCACGCCGTCACATTGGTGCCACGGTCGCACAGGCCGTGAAAAACGCGATCTTTCACCCCGTCCCGTTACCCATCATCGCGGGCTTTCTGTACGCACTGACCGGGCTTGGCCTGCACCCGATTGTTGAGCGCCCCCTCAAGCTCCTGGGTGACGCCTTCGGGCCGGTGGCTCTCGTATTGGTGGGTGTCACCCTTGCGGGCACCGCAATTGGCGCTCATTGGCGTGGCGCACTGCTCATTTCTGTTTTGAAGACCGTGCTCCACCCAATCCTTATGGCGTTGGCGGGTTGGGCCTTTGGTGTGCGGGGGCTGCCACTGGCCGTGATGGTCGTCGCCGCCTCCCTGCCCGTAGGCGCGAACGTTTTCCTGTTCTCACAGCGTTATCACAAGGCCGAGGATCTCGTCACCGCCAGCGTGGCGGTATCGGCCGTGATCGCGTTGATCACGGTGCCCGTCGCGCTGGCTTTGCTGGCCTAGACAGTTTCACGGCGAACACGTGACATTTCGTCACGTCTCAGCATAATAGGTTAACCGCGATAAACGCTGTTTCGCCCCGGGTCAACCATGCTTGCAACTCGTTCGCGCCATTTGCCGTGCGTCATTGTGGCGCTGGTCTTTGCTGTCTCGCTGGTGCTGAGTCGGCCCTTGCACGCTCAGTCAGCTTCTGCTGCAACGCCCAATCGCAGTGCATCGGCCCAAGTCCCCGGCGGTCCCCGGCTTGTCGCCTATCTGGGCAATGGTCCCAGTGATTCGGAAAGAACGTGTATGGCAGAGCTGCGCTCGGCATTGGAGGCTGCCGGCTGGTCTCTTGACCAACAGCTCACGATCGAATGGAACGACGCGGGGCACGATCCATCAAGGCTGGCTTCCATGGCGCAGGCGCTGGTTGCACGCAAACCGGATGTGCTGCTGACCACGGAGGTTGCCCCGGCGGAGGCGCTGATGAAGGCAACTCAGAGCTTGCCGATTGTTGTCCTGGGCGCTTCCAATCTTCGCCGTGTTGTGGATGAACATGCGCGGCCGCTGGCCAATGTCACGGGCGTCACGTTGAGCCTGAGCGGGCAGCACGCGATCAAGCCGATGGAGGTGCTGTTGCAGGCATTTCCGCAGGCGCGCCGCGTTGGAATGATTGAAAACCACGGCAATCCCTCGCACAGGGGAGAGGGTCTTCTGGGGCCCATCCCCGATATGGTCAGGAAGGTAGGCGCCGAACTCCACCGAGTGCACTTTTCCGGGGAGGCAGGCATAGCAGGTGCCTGGGAAGAGTTGGCGCGCCTGAAAGTGGATGCCGTGATGATCCGGCCAGACTCTCCTCCGCTGCTTGCCGAGCATGCCCGTCATGCGCTTCGGCTGCGAATGCCGGCTATTTCACACCACTCCTGGTTCTCTGAAAGGTACGGTGGGCTTTTGAGCTACGGGGTCATCGGACGCATCAACGTGTGCGGTCGTGGGGCCCGCTATGTCGATCGGGTGTTGCGCGGCAGTCCGGTGGCTGGGCTGCCTGCAGAAGAGTTGTACGAAGCAGGTCTCAGCATCAATCTGGCAACGGCAGAGCGACTAGGCGTGAGTCTTCCAGCCGCGTTAATCGCTCGTGCGGAACGCTTGAACAAATCTGTAGCAGGTCAACCGACGGTGAAAGTCGGCGCAGGGAGTGCCCCCTGATGGAGCCGCCCCGACACCGCTTGTGGCTGACTTATGCGGTATGGGTTGCCCTGCTGGTCGCGGTGGTGCTGGTAGCCAGCGGATCTGCACTGATCTGGCTGATTTTGCGTGAGACCAGGGTGGCGGTCGATGCACAGCAGGCCCTGGGAGCGACCAAGGTCTCATCTCAGGTTGACGGCTTCGTTGGAGAGGTTGAAGCGCTTCTGCGCGCCAGCCTGTCGCTGCTGGACTCCAATCACCTCGGCGACGCAGATGGTGATCTGCAACTTGAGCTTTATCGGTTGATGAAGCAGTCGCACGCGATTCAGGAGCTCTACTGGATCGACCAGCATGGCCGAGAGCGCGTGCGCGCCTCGCGCTTAGGTGCGGATCGACTGGGTTCTGGCGATGACCTTAGTCAGGCGCCGGAGTTTGTCAATGCTCGTGCCAGCGAGCTGTGGATCGGGGAGGTTCTTTATGTTGTCAACCGGCCCCGCGTGATCATGGCGCAGCGGGGGCGGCGTCCGCAGAGTGGCGTGCTTGCCGCTCAAGTCGATCTGGCACCACTGAATGAGATTGTGGAGGGGGCCAGATTTGGCAGCGAAGGCTACACCTACATCCTTGATCGCAGGGGTAATTTGCTGGCACATCCGGATCTCAATGAGGTTTTGCGGCGCGCTGATGGTAGCTCCCGCCGTCCGGTGCTGGCCTCTGTCTCGGTAACTTCAGCCGATGAAGCGGTCGAACCCGGAGCATTGCTGGCGCTTGATACACCCGCAGGCCGTCCGCTCGTTGCTCGCGCCGCAGAGCTGAGTGGCACGGGCTGGTGGCTGATCACCGAGCAACCGCGCGACGAGGCGTTTGCTCCCGTCCGCCGAGCGTTGGCCACCACACTACTGATACTCGTTCTCGCTGTATTGGCTGGTTCGGCCCTAGGCGTGGTGATGGCCCGTCGGGTGGTGCGGCCGATCCGGCAGTTGGCTGAAGGCGCCGACAGCATCGGTGAGGGCCGGCTTGATCACCGGATCAAGCTTGTGCGTAGTGACGAGTTGGGCCATCTTGCTGAGCGCTTCAACCAGATGGCAGAGCGTTTAAGTGACTCCTATCGTCTGCTGGAGACACGGGTGGCTGAGCGCACACAGGATCTCGTCGGAGTCAACGCGGAGTTGCTTGCCAAGCGGGAGGAGGCCGAAAGGTCGAGCCAGGCCAAGACTCGTTTCCTGGCTGCCGCCAGTCATGATTTGCGCCAGCCGATGCACACCCTCAACCTCTTGGTGGGCGTGTTGCGCCGGCAGGTTGTGACACCGGAGGTGGGCAAGCTGGTCGCGAGCATTCAGGCCTCGGTCTCGGCGATGGACGCGCTATTCAACAGCCTTCTCGATATTTCCAAGCTGGATGCCGGTATTTCCACGTCGGTTCCGGGCGACCATGCGCTGTCGGAGTTGCTGCGCCGGGTAGAGTTCAACTACGCGCCGGAAGCCGCGCGCAAGCGGCTTAGGCTCATTGTCGTGCCCTCAGGTTGTACTGTTCGAACCGACGCCGCCTTGCTGGAGAGGGTTCTCAACAATCTGGTGTCGAATGCGATCCGCTACACAGAGCGTGGGAAGATACTCGTCGGATGCCGGCGTCGCTCGGGAGCGGTGGAGCTGCAGGTTTGGGATACCGGTATTGGTATTGCTCCATCGCACTTGCCGCATGTTTTCGACGAATTCTTCCAGATCGACAATCCTGAGCGCGACCGCAGCAAAGGGCTTGGACTGGGCCTGGCCATTGTCAAGCGGACACTTGAGTTGTTGGGGCATCCGTTCACACTCCGCTCGGAGTGCGGTCGCGGAACCTGTTTTTCGATCCGGTTGCCTTTATCCGATGCACGGGCGCCGCCCTTGATGCCGCCTCGCTCGGAGGCTCTCGCCGGTCGGCTGCGTGTCACGGGCGCGTTTATCGTCGTGATCGATGACGAGGGCGACACCCGCCAGGCCATGCTGGCTCTCTGCCACAGCTGGGGGGCGCACGCAATTGCTGCTGCATCGGCAGAGCAGTGCATGGAGCTACTCGAAGAGCATCTGCGCAACCCCGATCTGATTCTGTGCGATTACCGATTGCGCCAACGCCGCGACGGGTTGGCCGCGGTTCAATGGATGCGCGCGCGCATCGGCCAGGCGGTGCCCGCAATCATCATCACAGGCGATACAGCTGCCTCAGATTTGAGGAGAGTTGCAGACGCCGGCCTGCCGCTGTTGCACAAACCTGTAGGCGCTGATCGGCTTCTGGAGGCCATTGAGGCCGTGCTCGCAGCTCACCCAATCGGGGGAGGTGAATTTCAGGGAAACGATTCAGACTACAAAGATGAGGATCCTGCTGATCGATGATCACGCGCTGTTTCGGGACGGCGTCGCGCTGCTGCTCAAGGAGCTTGATCCGGCGGTGCAGGTCTGGCATGCGTCGAATGTTGACGAGGCGCTGGCTGCCATGGAAGGTGGCGTGGACATCGACTTGATTTTGCTTGACTTTTTCCTGCCTGGCACCAGCGGCCTGGAGGCTCTGGAGGCCATGCGCGCTCAGCACCCAGGCGTGCCGATCGTCATGATGTCGTCGCAGGAGGATCAGGTCACCGTGCTGCGCTCGATCCAGCTCGGAGCGATGGGTTTCATTCCCAAGTCTTCCTCATCAGGGCAGATGTTTGACGCACTGCGTATCGTTCTGGGGCATGGCATCTATGTGCCCCCGCTCAGCTTGGCGGACATTGCCTCGCCGTTGCAGATGCCCAGCAGATCACGCACTACAACCGCTGAACTGGGGCTCACACCGCGTCAGACCCAGGTGCTGCGATTGATCCTGGAGGGCAAGCCGATGAAGCTGATTGCACGCGAACTCGGGCTTACCCATAACACGGCAAAAACCCATGTCAGTGCAGTGTTGCGTGCGCTGGCTGTCACCACCCGAACGCAGGCCATCGTCGCTGCGAATCGTATGGGCCTGGTGCTTGAAGAAGTTCCTCCTAAACCTCAGTCCACAGTTTTTTGAGGTTTTCGCGGGGCGGCATCACCCAATTGGGTGATGTGCCGGGGGTGTGCTTCATTTAGTGTTGCTAGTACCCAAATCTGAATTGCAAACATCAAGGAGACAAGGGATGAGAACCCCCGGCAAAAGAACTCTGCTACATGCCTTCGCGCTGACGGCTGCCCTGTCGCTCGCAGCCTGCGGCGGAGGCGATGACAGCAGCGACCCTCCAGCTCCGCCTCCGCCACCCCCGGCTCCGCCCCCGTCTGTCTCGCTCAGCGGCGAAGTTGCCCGCAACGGCACACTCAAGAACGTCGTTGTGTGTCTTGACCTGAATTCAAATGACGCTTGCGACAGCGGCGAACCCGCCTCTGCTGCCACAGATGCCGATGGAAAGTACACCGTAAGCTACGACCCGACTGCTGTTCCGAACGCGGCTTCGTCACGCCTCATCGCACCCGTCAAGACCGGTGATCCAGCCGCGTCCACGACAGCCATTGACTCCTACAACCCCGCCGTTGCCGCCACGACAACCGACTACGTGCTCAAGCGGTCGGCTGGTTCCGGCGGTGCCATCAATCCGCTGACGACCCTCGTGGAGGCGGGCGTGGCTGCAGGCATGACCGAGGCCGCCGCTCGTGCCAACGTGGCACTGCAACTGGCTATTGATCCTGCCAAGATCGACGGGTACCAGGACGATCCCCCTGGGACGATGCTCAAGTGCGCGACAACGCACGCACAGCTGCCGCACTGATCTCCACCATGTTGCGCACCGGCGCGCCGCTGGAAGTGGGCGACCACAATGGCGCTGTCAGTGCCGACACTTTGCTGAACAATCTGTTCTACCAGGATGCCGGTAATTTCTATGTGCAGACGCTGGAAACTCAGGCCAAGGCCGCAGGAACGGGAGGGGCGACGCTCCTTGATACCCGGGTAGGTAAGACTGGTGGGGTGAATCGGCCAATTGGCAATGATCCCAACGCGCTGCATCGCTGGGCCATGCTGTCTCCGGACGGGTGGAAATGGTGTGGTCCCGCTGAAGCCGTTGAAATCACGGTGGGTAACCCCAATCGGGCGCTGGTGTGCGGTTCGCGCGTACAAATCGGCTGGAGCCTCGGGGTGGATATTGCAGGGCAGGATATGGCCGGATTCGTCTCGACCCGATCCGCGACCTTCAACGTGACCGACCCGGCGGCAGCCCTCGGTAGTACCGCTTTTCCGACTGGGTCCGAGGAACGTCTGGGCAGCAGCGTGGTGCTGGCGCCAGAGGTCCAGATAGACAACTTCTTCACCCGTGCTCAGCCAGCGAGTCGGCGAACGCTCGAAGCAGTCATCGCTGCATTCCCTACTTCAGGAGCTGCAGCGCCCGCCGGCGGCAACACCTTGAGTCTGGCAGTGACCACCAGCGCTTCGAGAAATCTGCGGGTCTCATTTGCTCCTGCCAGTCCAACCCAAGGGGTGGCGCAGTACTACGAGTGCGACCTGAACCCTGAGCAAACAGTTGTTTCCAACTGTGCAGCATCGACCACGGGGGCTACAGCATCGGCATCGTGAATGGCGAGCGCTTGTTGCGTTTCACGGGCCAACCGCCCACGCCGGCCATCAACTTCAACGTGGTCTATACGCAGATTCGCTGGGAAGCCAACAATCCCGACTCTCAGTGGGTGTACCGTGCGCACGAGCTTAAGGCCGACTTCAACTCGCGCCTGTCCGGAACAGATCGCTTGAACGCGGTTGCGTGGAATGCAATGAAGGCCAAGCTGGGTTTGTGAGTCCGGGATCCGGCGCGGGTGCGGGTATCGAGGCCTCTTCAGGGGGCCAGACGCTCCCGGACCCAGCCGCCACTACCTTGGCGGTAGCTCAGCCGATCGTGTAGCCTGCTCTTTCGGCCCTGCCAGAACTCCCAGCGTTCGGGTACCAGCCTGAAACCGCCCCAGTGTGGTGGACGTGGCGGATTCAACAGGAACTTGGCGCCAAACTTGGCGGCGCGAGTCACCAGCACGGTGCGGTCTTCAATGACCTGGCTTTGTGGGCTGGCCCAGGCGCCTATGCGGCTGTCCAGTGGGCGGCTGGCAAAGTAAGCATCGCTTTCGGAGTCGCTTACTCTTTCCACCAGCCCTTCAATGCGGACCACGCGCTCCAGCTCGACCCAATGGAACTGCAGGGCTGCGTAAGGGTTGCCGGCCAGTTCGCGCCCTTTGCGGCTGTCGTAGTTGGTGTACCAGACGATGCCGCGCTCGTCGAAATCCTTGATTAGCACAATGCGCGTGCTGGGACGCAGGTCGCTACCCACGGTTGCCACTGTCATGGCGTTGGGTTCGAGAATTTCGCTCTGGCGTGCCTCGTCGAACCACCGTGCAAACTGGCGCAGCGGGTCTGAGTGGGAAGCATCTTCGGAAAGTTCGGCGCGCTCGTAACTCTTGCGCAGGTGTGCAATGTCGCTCATGTGAGCAGTATATTCAGCCCCGCCTCGCTGTCCACTCACTGTCCAATCGCCACCCTGCTGCTGTGTCTCGGCTGTCCCGATTCGTCCGGCGCCGCACGATCGAGCAACCGGATGAGCGAGCGATCCTGTATGCCACGATCCCGCAGGCTCTCATGATTTCACGGCTACAGAGCTTCCCAGGCACCTTTCGGCGCCCGGCGTTTTGAGGAGAAACAAAGAGGGTTTGCTTGTAGGAGCGGCTTCAGAGGCTGTCGTTAAAGTGGTTGGTGCAGCAGTGGCGATTGCCCCCTCTCCTTTCGGGAGAGGGTTGGGGTGAGGGAGCGCGCCCAAAGACAGTCTCAGATCATGCGCCGCTGCCCTCACCCTGGCCCTCTCCCGGAGGGAGAGGGGAGAAGAACGAGGCCGTTTTGCGACACCCTCTTCAGCCGCGAAGGGTCACCGTCATCACTGGCGTCTTGTGCTCGGAAGGAAACCAATCGCGGCTTCAGAGGCTGTCGTTAAAGTGGTTAGTGCAGCAGTGGCGATTGCCCCCTCTCCTTTCGGGAGAGGGTTGGGGTGAGGGAGCGCGCCCAAAGACAGTCTCAGATCATGCGCCGCTGCCCTCACCCTGACCCTCTCCCGGAGGGAGAGGGAAGAAGAACGAGGCCGTTTTGCGACACACTCTGAAGCCGCTCCTACAAAGGCAGGGATGATGGAGGCCGTTTCGGGCTTTCAAAGTTTTGTTTCTCATGAGCCTCCAGCGCCACTGACGTTGGGGCCCAGGGGGCCGATCAGCCGCTGGCAAACGGCAGACGGCAGACGGCAGGCAGCGCGCACCGCCTATTCACGCTGCCTGCCCAAGCAACTCAATTCTTGCGAAAACCCAGCACCAGCACCACGGCACCCAGCGCGATGGCGCCCAGGCTCAGCCACTGGGGCACATTTACGGTTTCCTTGTCTTTCACGGTAAGTTCCAGCGGGCCCAATTTGGCCTGCGTTGTTTCTTTGGTGAAGCTGAAACCGCCGGTAAAAAACCCGGCTAGCCCCAACACGATCAAGATCACTCCGGTCAGACGTAGTGCATTCATGGCATATCTCCCAAATCCGGGGCTGTTGGACAAAGGCGCAGTAGCGACCCCGGTTTCCCCGCCTGTGCCAGGCAGATTCTAGAGATGCGCAGGGCCGGCGCATGTAGGACGCCACCGCAACGGCGCTGGCCGTTGCGCGCCTGCATCGCTGCAACTGCATGCTACGCTCTGGCCTCATGTTCAACCCGCTGGCCTGTCGCTGCTTGAGCAGTTTTCTGTCCTCCTGCTGTGTCTCGGCTGTCACGATTCGTCCGGCGCCGCGTGACCGAGCAACCGGATGAGCGAGCGATCCTGTATGCCATGCTCGCGCAGGCTCTCGGCCGTCTGGCGTGCGTAATCCAGCGTGCTCCCGTATCGTCCCCGCGCTTGCCTGAAGATGCGTCGGTACTCTTCAGGCGGCAGTTCCCCGGTGAAAGAGGGGCTCCGACGTGACAGCGTGAAGGCCAGCGCCGGCACGGGCCCATTCGGCGTGCTGCAGGTGAGCCACCGTGCGTCATAGACTGCGGTGGGCATTTCCCGCGCCCACAGCACGTCGAGTACCTCATTCGCATGGCGGTGCGGCACGCGGTAAACCACACCTCTGCAACTGCCCCCTGCCAACAGCGCAAACACCAGCCCGGGCAACTCAGGTGTACCCCGATTCACCCGGCTCCACATGGCCAGGGCGCGGTGCCAGCCATGCACGTGCGTGGAATGCCGCTCGGTATGATCAAAATCAGGTCGCCAAATGAGTGATGCATATCCGAACACCCAAAGATCTTCCCCTGCGCCCCTCTTGCGCCACTGCTGCCGAACGACTTCAAGCATTTTGCCCGGGTCTCGGCCCGGCACGCAGAGGTGCTGATAGGGGTCGGGGGATCCGGTGGGGTGCTTTTCAAGCGTGTGCATGGCTCAACTTTATAATTCCTTGAATAGGCGCCTAGTGTCCTGAATTGCAAATTCGTTGAACAAATCGACCGACAATCGCCGCCATGCTGCGTCACAAAGCCTCGCGATACCACTTGGTATCACTGCGTTTTGTTCCTTGCCTGACACCGATTTCGGCAGATTTGTGTCTTCAACGAACTTACAACTCAGGACACTAGATCGTAAGCACGTTCTTAGAGTTGGCTTTCGGTGCAGTTCGGTGCAGGCTTGGTCTGTCGGTCCAGCGCATGGCACTGAGACTCAAGGCGCAAGGCCCAAGTTGCGTCAATGACTTGTCCGTCATCGGTGTGCGTGAAGCAGACGTGTATCTGCATCTATTTGCGCATCCTTCACCCAGCTTATCTATAGGCTCTCAGGGAAAATCATCAATGAATTCTCAAGACAACACCCGCGCCTTGACATGGGGTGCCGTGATCAGTGTTATTTTGCTGGCAGTCGGCGTGGCCGTCGGCCTGAGCATAAGCCGCGATGTACCGCAAAACTCATTGCCGAATGCGGCAGCAGGGGCCACCATGCTGACCGTGCCCGACCGCAGCAATGCCATCTTGCGCGGTGGCGCGGCCAGCACCGCGGGCATGACCACAGATGCGCCCAGCGTTCGGTTGGAAAACGGCATAGTCAAGTTCTTCTTTGCTGTCGGCAAGTCGGAACTGGCCCAAGGCGCCCGCGAAGCCTTGGGCGCCATCGTCAAGGGCGTGGCGGCTGGCCAATCCGCAGTTGTCAGCAGTTTTCATGATGATTCCGGCGAAGCCGCGCAAACCCAGGCGCTTGCCCAGCAACGCGCCATGGCCGTGCGCGATGCCTTGATTTCACTCGGTATTGGCGAGGATAAACTTCAATTGCGTTCACCCGAAGCTATTGCCGTCGGCAAAGACGACAGCCCTGAAGGGCCCCGGGTGGAGGTGAGTCTGCAATAAGCCGCGTCGTTTTCAGTGCAGTATCCAGCCCGCCAAGCCGGCCATTAGAACCACCAGCGCAGGTGGCACCCGGCCTACGGTCAGCATCCCGAACGCAACCAACGCCAGACCGAAGTCGGTTCTGCTGTGAATCGCGCTGGTCCACACAGGGTCATAAAGCGCTGACATCAGGATGCCGACCACTCCGGCATTGATGCCTGACATGGCCGTCTGTATTCCGGCGCGGTGACGCAAGCTTTCCCAAAATGGAAGGGCACCAACAAGCACCAGAAAAGCCGGCAGAAAAATAACTGCGAGCAACACCATGCCGCCAAGCCAGCCCTGCAGCGGTCCGTTGGCCACACCTCCCAAATACGCTGCGAACGTAAAAAGCGGCCCGGGCACGGCTTGCGCCGCACCGTAGCCGGCCAGAAAATCGGCGTTGCTCACAAGTCCGCCAGGCACGACCGTTGTCTGCAGCAGCGGCAGCACGACATGGCCCCCGCCAAAAACCAGTGCCCCCGCGCGGTAAACGCCTTCAAGCAGGGCCACGGTCGACGAGGCGGTGGCAGCAGCCCACAGCGGCAAACCAGCGAGCGGCAGTGCAAAAGCAAAAGCGCGCAGACACCGGCCTTGCGCGACACGGGGTAAGTGTGGGCATGGCCACCGCCGGGCTGCGCAATCTTCAGTCCCCAGAAGCCTAGCAGGCCTGACAAGACGATTGCGGCAACCTGCCCTGTGGCCGACGGCAGCAGCAGAGTCAGCAGCGCTGCCACAATTGCCAGGCCGGCACGCGGACGATCGGGGCAGAGCGACTTGGCCATGCCCCAAACCGCCTGCGCCACGATGGCCACCGCTACCACCTTCAGCCCATGCACCCAGCCAGAATGGGCCAGTTCCTGGTAGTGCGCGACGCCCAGAGCAAACAGGATCAGCGCGATCGCCGAGGGCAGAGTAAAGCCCGCCCAAGCCAGCAGCAGTCCTGGCCAGCCCGCGCGGCCCAACCCCAACGCCATGCCCACCTGGCTACTGGAAGGGCCGGGTAGAAACTGGCAGAGAGCGACCAGATCGGAATAGCTGCGGTCATCCAGCCACCGCCGCCGCTCGACGAACTCGGATCGAAAATACCCAAGGTGTGCGATCGGGCCGCCGAAAGAGGTCAGGCCCAGTTTAAGGAAGGCCCAGAAAACTTCGCCAGGTGTGCCGGCTGCGCTCGCCTTATGTTTAGAGGCGCTTGGAGAACCAGGAAACATCTTTTATGCCATCCGCGCAGCAGCGACACCGCGAAGGAATCCGAGAATGGCGCGGTCTGCGCCCAAAGGTTCAAGCATGAAGGTGATCAGCATCAGGTCACGTGCGGCGCCGATCTGCGTTTGAACCTCCGTCGCCTTTTCTATCCAGCGGCGTGTGCGTGCATTGGGCAGGAGAGACTGCATCGCTTCCAGACAATAGCGTGAACGCTTCGCCAGTAGCCGGGTGCGGTGCTCCTGTTCCAGGGCATCCTCATCGCCACGATCCTTGGCTTCTTTGGTCACTTTTATTTCATTTTTCAAGCGTGTGTGCAGGCGGCCAGTTCGCTTCTCGGCCCAAGGCCCTATGTCTTCGGATTTGGTCTCGTATTGGGGCAGGGCGTGTAGCCACCGGCCAATGCCCAGCAGAGCGGCACCCGTTTCGGGAGTGGACAGTATCTCGCACAAGGCGCTGCGAAGAACCTGACGCTCGGCGGTGAGTGTCTTTTCCAGGCTGTGCCATTGCGCCTCTCGGTCCGCGTTGCCGGATATGAAAGGCTCTTTCCATGGTGGCAGTGTTTCAAGCGCGGCAACGTCCAGATCGCGCAAGCGCCCCAGAGCACGCCGAAGCGGAGCCAGGCCGGTGGTGTCGGGTACGGGTATATCCTTCAACAGGGGCTTGAACAGCCATAGTCCGCTATTCCATCGGCGCCAGCCCACGCGCGCCTGATGCACCAATTCTGCGTCATCGAACTGAACAAACCGTGCAAGGTTCTCAGTGAACTGGCTCAGCATTTCGCCGAGCACCGTCTGGGCGGCTCGCTCGGCTGGCAGGTGGGGGTCCAGGTCGGGCGGGCGCGCTCGCAAAGCCGTGGCCGAACTGTCGTCCAGCAGGCGCCAGCCGCGCTCGGCTTTGCTGGTTTCTGTCGGCAGCACCGCCACGTGGGCCGCGATCTGCCCGGCCAGCACAAAGAGTGAATCCACAGGGCCATGAACCAACTCAAGCTCCAGTTCGCAAATTGGCAGAGTACGGCCCCCTGCCTGGACGCTGCCCACATCAAGAGCGACTTCAATCAGGCCATCATCACCGGCGCTCACTTGCCACAACGTGCGGGTACTGATCGTTTCAAAGCAGGGTGTCAACTGTGTGAACAACTGCTCGTGACCTTCGATGGCATGCCATGGCGTGCCCTCCAGTGCGTTGGGGTCCAACTCGCCCCTGCTCACCGTGGACTCCCATTCGCCCCGCTGACTCAGGCCAGAAGCTCCGCTGCCAGCAGTTTTGAAGGTCTGCCTCCAGTGCGTGCGCTTTTTACCTTGGCGTACGCTACGCAGTCGCAAGGCCGCGCGCTGCTGGCGCAGGTATTGCTCTGGCGTGTCGAAATAGATGTTGCGCAGGTGCTGTTGCTCCGAAACAATGCCGTTCAATGGCGGTATCTCGGACACCTGAGCGGAAATGAGACGATGATCTGCCCAGGGTAAGGCGAGCTTCAGCTCAATCTCGGCTGGCGCCTTGTCCTTGGCGTGTGCCTCTTTGTTGTAAGTCATGTGCCGCCTTTCTGGGCCATGTACGCAGCCTTTGCCACCACTTTAATCGGGCGCAGCATACTTTGAATAAGCGTCATACGTCTGTCTATTCTGGGCCAGATCCGTTGTGGCCTCATGACAGATGTGGGTAAATACCGGCTTGACGGTTTTTGCGGCTTATTTCCTAATCCGAGCATGGCTCTAATCGCCGAGTGTGGGACGTTGAGCGAGGCTCTGAATGAAACGTGGTCAAGAAGGACCGATCGGCCGTTTGTTGCATGTACTGTGCGACATCTGCGCCATCATCGGTGGTTTGGTGTTGATTTGCATGGCGGCCATGACCGTCGTAAGCGTCATAGGACGCACTTTTTTCGCTTCTCCGATCTTGGGAGACGTGGAGCTTGTGCAACTGGGCCTGGCGGTTTGCGTGGCTACTTTTCTACCTTACACCCAGTTCAGAAGTGCCAACATCATTGTTGACTTCTTCACCACCAAGGCATCTCTGCGCAAGCAGCGCTGGATGGATGGCCTGGGGGCATTTCTCTACTCCTGCATGACAGCGCTGATCGCCTGGCGGGTTTTCGCGGGCGGCCGTATGAGTCAGGAAAATGAAGAAGCCTCCATGTTGATGAACTTGCCACTGTGGATCCCCTACATGCTGATGGTTCCGGGCCTGGTACTTTGTACGCTGGTGGGCTTGTACCAGGCATTCATCTACTGGACCACGCCTCCTGAAGACTTTGAAGGAGACGCGGCATGAGCCCCTCAATGATCGGTATCTCGCTTTTCGTTGCCATGCTCCTCCTTATGGCGATTCGGGTGCCCATTGCCGTGGCCATGTTCGTTCCTGGCGCCGCGGGCTATATCGCGCTGTCCGGGTGGGACCCGCTCATGGCGCATTTGCGCGGTGCGGTCTACGGGCGGGTGTCGGTGTATGACCTCTCGGTCATTCCCCTTTTCATGCTGATGGGAGCGTTCGCCGTCAACGGCGGACTCTCCAAGGCATTGTTTGATTTTGCCAACGCCTTGCTGGGCCGATTCAAGGGGGGCATGGCCATGGCGGGCATTCTGGCCTGCGCGGCTTTCGGCGCCATTTCTGGCTCCACCGTGGCCACCACGGCCACCATTGCGCAGGTGGCCTACCCGGAGATGCGCCGCATCCACTACTCAGGCCGCCTGGCTACGGCGGCCCTGGCCACCGGGGGCACCATGGGCGTGCTGTTGCCGCCCTCGGTAACGTTGATGGTCTACGCCATTCTGACCGAGCAAAACATTACCAAAACGTTTCTCGCAGCCTACGTGCCCGCTATTCTGGCCGCCGTGGGGTACATCCTGGCGATTGCCATTTATGTGCGTATCAAGCCCCAGCATGCCCCCGAAGCGCGGGCTGCGTCGGGTGCTGAAGTCATGCAAGCCGCAAGCGGCGTGTGGCCTATCGCCCTGATCTTCGTGGCCGTGTTCGGCGGTATCTACGGGGGCATTTTCACCCCCACAGAAGGGGCTGCCATTGGCTCCACGCTCACCTTCGTCATCTCGCTGATCAAGGGGCAGCTCACGCTTGCGAAGGCTGTCGAATCGATCCGCACTGCAGCAGTGACCAGCGGCATGATCTTCATGATCTTCATTGGCGCTGACATGATCAATGCATCATTGGCGCTTTCGCAATTGCCCAATCAGCTGGCGGACACCATCGCGCACGCGAACATTGCGCCGGTCGTGGTCATGGCTGTGATTATGCTGTTTTACGTGATCCTGGGGTGCGTCATGGACGAGATGTCCATGATCCTGCTCACGGTGCCTGTCATATTTCCGGTCATCATGGGGCTTGATTTCTTTGGCCTCGAAGCCTCTGAGAAGGCGTTGTGGTTCGGCATCCTCATTCTCACCGTGTGCGCCATCGGCATGATTTTTCCTCCGGTGGGGCTGAACGTCTACATCATGAACGGACTTGCCAAGGACGTTCCCATGATCGAAACCTACAAGGGCGTGATGGTATTCCTGACATGGGATTTCATCCGCCTGGCGCTCTTGATCCTTTTCCCCGGCATCACGCTATGGTTGGTGCGTTTGTTGAACTAGGGATGCCCTGCATAACTCCCTGCGGTCGGTGGCAGCACGGCCTCGGGCGATCCGCTGCGTTGCTTTTCTTGCCAATAGCTGGGCTATTGGCTGCAAAAAGACGCCTTGCGCCTCATCCCGATCCGTACTACCACCGACTCGCGAGGGTTATGCAGGACATCCCTAGGTCTGGTTTTTTCAAGGAGACAGTGTTATGGGTTCCATGTTCAGCAAAATCGGCCTGGCTGCCGCGCTGGCATTCACGGCTGGCGGCATTTCGGCGCAGACCGTCCTCAAGGTTCATCACTTCCTGCCCTCGGGCTCCAGTTCGCATCAGAAAATCATCGCGCCATGGTGCGCCAAGATTGAGAAGGAGTCTGGCGGTGAGCTGAAATGCCAAATTTATCCGGCCATGCAATTGGGTGGTACCCCGCCTCAATTGCTGGATCAGGTGCGCGATGGCGTCGCAGACATTGTGTGGTCCGTACCCACTTATTCGGCAGGGCGTTACACCAAGACCGAAGTATTCGAGCTGCCCTTCATGGCGGTCAGCGCGAAACAGGGCTCGCAAGCCTTGTGGGAGTACACACAGAAGAACGCGCTCGACGAGTTCAAGGGCATTAAGCCATTGTTCATGCACACGACGGAGGGCTATGTCATGCACTCCAGCAAGCCTATTCATACCCTGGAAGATATGAAGGGCAAGAAAGTGCGTACCGCCACGCGGATCAGCGCCCGCATGATGGCTGCCATGGGTGGCACCCCTGTTCAAATGCCTCTGCCGCAGGTGGCCGATGCCTTGTCCAAAGGGGTGGTCGATGGTGTGCTCGTGCCTTGGGAGGCCATTCCAGCCACCAAGCTGCATGAGATCGTCAAATACCACTTGGACGCGCCAAAAGGGTCGCCGCGTTTTGCCAACACCATTTTCATTTTCGGCATGAACCAGGGCAAGTACGACAGTCTGAGCCCGAAACTCAAGAAGGTGATCGACGATAACTCCGGCTTGGCTGCTTCAGCCTGGGCGGGCGAAGAAGGCTTTGACAACATCGTCGAACCCTATTCGAAAATGGCGCGAGACCGCGGCAACACCATCTCCGTCATTTCCAAGGAAGAACTGGCTCGCTGGGAAAAGGCCACAGCTGGGGTGGACGACATCTGGCTGAAAGACGTTGCGGCCAAAGGCGGCGACGGCAAGAAGCTGATTGAGGAGGCTAAGGCACTGCTCAAAAAGTACGAGCCCAAGTAACCAGTTTGAAGAAGGGTGCCAGCGCCCTTCATCTGCAGAGGGAGGTGCACCCATGCCGCGGGCGACTCGTGGTTCCCGGAACTGGTTTGATCAGGGGGCAATGCATACTTGCGTTTTCGCCCTGAATATCCGCCAGAGCTGGCGCAGTTTCTTGCATCGCTGGCACCAGGAACCACGCAGGCGGTAGACGTGGGTTGTGGCAATGGCCAGTTGACGACTCAACTGGCCAAACATTTCGATTCAGTGCTGGGAGTTGATCCCAGCGCCGAGCAAATCGCCAACGCGACGGAGCATCCGCGTGTGGAGTACCTTCGCGCTGCTGCGGAGCAGCTACCTGTGGCGGATCACTGCGCGCAACTCATGGCAGCCGCGCAAGCCGCTCATTGGTTCGATCTTCCGCGTTTTTATGAAGAAGTGCGTCGCGTATGCGTCCCGCATGGAATGCTGGCGCTGGTCAGCTACGGCGTCATGCATCTTGATGAGCATCTGGAGCCCCGGTTCAGCCGCTTCTATCGGGACGAAATCGGCCCCTACTGGCCTGAGGAGCGCAAGTTTGTCGATTCCGGCTACGCCAACCTGCCGTTTCCTTTTGCGGAGCAGTCCACCCCCTGCCTGGAAATTCGCAAGTCTTGGAATCTGGAGGAACTGCTCGGCTACATCTCCACCTGGTCTGCGGTACACCGCGCGTGTGAAGCTGGGCGCGAGGACATTTCGCAGAGCTTCGCCGCCGACTTGATTGAGTTGTGGGGCAATTCGTTGCAGTACCGAGAGGTTCGCTGGCCCCTCAATGTGCGGCTAGGGAAACTCTGACTTCATCCATGTCAGATCGGAAAGGGGCCTGAAAACTGATCCACGTAACTGAAGTGGCAGGCGATGCCTTCTCCTGGCGTGTGTCGATACAGGCCAACCACGGGTGGCTCCAGTCGACAGGCCAACGGGGCACCGGGCAGTAGATTCAAATCGATTTGGTGAGAAGAGGAGGGCGCGACCATCACAGGCGCGCCGCCCAGGGAACCGACCAACGGGCGATGCAGGTGGCCTGCGGCAATCAGTTGCACGTCGCCGTGAGCAGCCACCAGGCGGCCCAGCCTGGCTCGGTCACGCAGCAGTCCGCAGGAATCCATGGCTTCAATGCCGGAAACAATCGGCGGGTGGTGCATAAAAATGACCGTGGGCTGGGCCATGCAAGCTTTCAGTTGTGCCTCGAGCCAATCGAGCTGCATGTCATCCAGAAGGCCGTAAGATTGGCCGGGCACCACGGTATCCAGCCCAATGAAGTGCATCAACCCGTGCTTCATATGAAGGCACGTGCGGCCCTCGGGTGCATCGGCTGCCACGGGCATCAATTCGCTCAGAATCTGTCTGGCCACGGATGGTGAGTCGTGATTGCCAGGAACCGCAAGAACCAAAGGCCCACCCGCCGAAGGCGCCGGCAACTCTTCCTGCAGCATGCATTTAAGCGCTTCGTAGTCGCGCGCCTTCCCGGCTTCGGTCAAATCACCGGTCAGTAGCAGCACGTCAGGCATCGGGTCTATCTGGCGCACATGCGCCAGCGCGCGGCGCAAAGCCGTTGCAGGGCCGGGGTGCCCCGGTAGCACCGTAGTGTCCAGCCCAAGGTGCGGATCAGTAACGTGGGCGATCAGCATTGAAGGCAGTAGTACGCACCGGAGCAGGCCGTGATTGGTTGGGTAGTCAAGGCAGGAAAACGAGGTATGTATTCACCTGCAAAAGCAGGCAGCATCGTCAATTTACCTACAGCGACTCCATTTTGTGTCGCCAAGACAGCATCGTGATGCTCGGATTGAGAATTCCTTCACAAAAATAGGTGCATCCAGATGCGATCTTCCGCACCAAGCATCTGTCGGGAGGTGAAGCAAAATCCAGGTTCACCGCCATGATTTGTAAAAGGAAGGCCCGCATGTCCACGCTCACCCAACCCGTGCTCTATACCGATACTGATGGCCGAGCCCGCTGGCGCGATGAGGAGTTGCCGCTGTCCGAAGGCTCGCCGGCAGCGCGTCTTTCAGCACTGGCTGAGTCTGGGGGCGTGCAGTGGCGCTGCAGTCCTGTGGGTTTCAAGAGTGATTTTCATTGCACCACCACACCGCAATGGCTGGTGGTGCTTCAGGGCAGCATGGAGATCGGTCTTCAGGACGGCAGCACTCGCCTCTTCGGGCCCGGAGAATACTTTTACTCCAACGACATCCTGCCGGCAGGTGCGACGTTTGACCCGCAGGTTCACGGCCACCGCAGTCGCCAAGTGGGTCCGCAGACGCTGGTGACTCTTTTTGTGCGGAGTCAGCGCGCCCCGTAGATGTGGCGAAAAAGCAGCTTGTGTGAGGGAGTGCTCACGTGGGGCGCAACTTGCGGCCTGGAGGGGGGACACATGACCCGAGCTTCATTACACTGAAGATGTAAGAGGAGTATGGATCTGTGAACAACGCCTTGCCCAAGCTTTCCCCATTCGACCTGCGAGGCATGTGCCGCCGCTTCGTGCTCGAGTGGGTGGTGACGGTCACTGGCGCTGCTGGGAATCGCCATTGTCATGGGCTGGATGTGGAAGATCGATCGCGACAACGTTGAAGAGCGAGAAAAGGAGCGTTTGACCACGACCGCCACCATCATCGAGCGAAATGCCATTGAACAGCTCGAATCCATTAACAATGCACTACTGGGTTTTATTGCACGATTCAGTCAATGGAAAAAATCCTCGGATGGGTTGGTCGAGGCTAATAATTACTTTGACTCGGTCACCGAGGCTATGTTGGGCGTCGACATTCTGTTCTATGCTGATAAAGAGGGGGTCATGCGTGCGGCAACCTCCAGTTGGAGGCAGTACCTGGGGCGGAGCCTATCTGATCGACCCTACTTCAAGGCTTTCAATGAAAGCGCTTCGTCTGATCTGCTGTTCATCAGTGAACCACTCGTTGCCATAAGTGGTGATTACACAATGAGTGTGTCGCGTGCGATAGTGGGAGCCAACGGTGAATTCAATGGAATTGTAGTGGCAGGGCTCGAAGCTCAGCAGTACAGAACGCTTTTGAATTCGACACTCTATGCCAAGGATATGTGGGTTTCCATTGCACATGGCAGCGGTATTCAGTTCATGATGGAACCAGACAGAGAGGGCCAGGCCGGACTTCAGCTCAACCGACCTGATTCTCTTTTCGCCAAGCACATGGCGAGTGGCGAAAGGCAGAATGTCATGAAGGGAATTTCCACCAGTACTGGGCAAGAACGATTGGCTGTCATTAGAACCATTATCTTGCCGGATGTGAAATTGGCAGTACCTCTTGTACTTGCGGTCAGTCGTGATCCGATGGAGATATTCAGGTCATCGAATGATTTAAGGCAGAACTTTCTCCTGATTTTTTTGTTTATGCTTCTGGGTGGCGCTGGGTCGCTCGCGTTGAATCAATCCATTCGAATGGATGCGGCGCGTTCCGCTTGGCGGGCAAGAAAAGACATTGAAGAGCGGGACGATGCCTTGCGCCGATTTTTTTCATTGAATGTTGATCTTTTTGCCATACTGAGCGACGAAGGAAAATATAAAAGGGTTAACGAAGCATGGTCTGCCACACTAGGGTACCCGGCTGATTTTTTTGTGGGGCAAGCGGTGGGGCTCATACTTCATCCTGAAGATAAATCCAAAACTGAAGATTATTTTCAAAAACTCGTTGATGGAGCACCTGCAGCCGGCCTGGTTACACGTATTCGCCATGCAGAGGGGCACTATCTCGAGGTCGAGTGGCGCGCGTTGCAGTCTGGCGATCAAATATTTCTGAGTGGGCGCGACGTCACGGCAGAGCAGGAGCGCAAGCGGGAGATCCAGCGTATCAATAAGCATCTCGAAGAACAAAGGATGCAATTGCAGGAGATGGCGTTCCACGATGGTCTAACGGACGTCTACAACCGACGGTACTTTGACGAAGTCCTTGTTTCGGAGTGGCGAGCGTGCCTGAGAGAGGGCAAGCGGCTTGCTGCCCTCATGATCGATGTCGATCACTTCAAGATTTATAACGACACCTACGGGCATCAGCAAGGTGACGAGTGCCTGAAATCAATTGCCCACGAGTTGAGATCTCGCTTCAAAAGACCTAGGGACCTTGTCGCACGTTACGGTGGCGAGGAATTTGTGGCGCTGCTGAGCGATACCGACGAAGCCGGCGCGTTTCATACGGCCACTCAAGTCGTACAGGCGATTGAGGCCATGCGAATTCCTAACGAACATTCATCGGTGGTTCCCTTTGTGACGGTCAGCATCGGGGTCGCTGTTTTAGTACCCACGAATGACTATGCTCCCGAGTATCTCGTGGAACTCGCTGATTCAGCGCTCTACACGGCCAAGTCCAGCGGGCGGAATCGGGCGGTCATGGCGGGAAGTCGGGGTGCGATTTCCTGATGACTTGGTACCGCGGCAATATCAAGCGAGCATCAATGTCTCCACTTTCTAGCGCTGGAGTGGCGTTCTTTTCTCGCATCGGCCCTTTTCGCCTGCGCGCCGCCTTGTTTTCAGTGCTGACAGCGTTGGTGTTATCGATTCTGCCGGCTAGCTACTGGTTTTCGCGGGCTGATCAGGTTAATCGGGACACTTCGCATCAGATTGAGCACACTGCAGAAGCCATCGCAGCGCACATGAAGCAGCGGCTTCAGACCATTGAACTTATGTTGCGAGGGGTGAAGGGATTTGTAGAAGGCTCGGACGCCATAAATGCCAGTGAGTTTCACGATTACGTCGCGTCCCTCCGAATCGAATCGAGCGCTCCTGATGTTCTTAGTGTGGCTTTCGTGCCGTATGTGACGGCCGACCATCTGGGACGCTTCTCCAGCAGAGTTGAGCAAGAAATCAGCACTGAGCTTTTCAAGTTGCGACCATCCGGGCAGCGTGATGCTTACGCCCCCGTGCTCTTCATCGAGCCACCAACTGCCGGGAACACCAGGCTCCGGGGGCGCGACATTCTGACGATACCGGCGACACGGGAAGCTGCGTTACGCGCGCGTGACCGTGCTGGCGGTAGTCTGTCCGGCCGCATCAGCTTGGCCGAGTATGGTGTGGGCGAGGATGATTCGGATTCCGCCTTTGTCATGTATCAGCCCATTTACAAAAGCGATGCAGTGGGCGACACCGGTGTGCCGTCTCATCGGAGTTTCGTGGGCTGGGCTGCTGCACGTTTTCGGCTAAAAGACGTCCTGGAGTCGCATGGACCAGGGCTTCACCCGGGTCTGCGTCTGCAGGTTTTCGATGGTGAGCGCGAGGCGGAAAGCGGCTTTCTCTTTGGCATGCTGGATGACCGTTCAGAGCCTTTCCACTCCGTAGGCGCCAACCCACATGAGGCAAGAGGCGCGTTTGATTATGGAGGACGGCGCTGGACCTATACCGTGACGCCGACTGCGTCTTACCAGAGCGGTCACACGGACCGCGTGCATCATTGGCTAGCCTCGTTGGGTATCCTGCTCAGTTTGGCGGCTGGCTTCATTGTCTGGTTGCTGATGACATCCCGGGACAGAGCGCAGCAGCTTGCAGTCGGTATGAATGCCGAATTAAGGGCGATCTCCTCAGACCTCGAAGGAACCCTGAACGCCGTGCCCGATCTGTTGTTCGAGTTCAATGCAGAGGGTCGTTTTCTTGCATTACGTACCGCTACCGACCGATTCCTTGCCTTCCCAAAGCATGAGGTGGTCGGGAAAAGTGTATTCGAGGTCTTGCCGGTCGAGGCGGCAGAAGTCTGCATGAAGGCTATCGAGGCGGCTCATCGTGATGGCACGTCCTCAGGTCAGCTAGTAGAAGTGCGGGTTCGAGGAGAGCGTCGGTGGTACGAACTTTCCGTTGCCCGAAAGTCTATTGAAGTGGGCGCACCGTCACGTTTCGTGATGCTTGCGCGCGACATCACCGCGCGGCGCGCTGCTGAAGAGAAGGTGCGTGAGCTCGCTTTTTTGATCACTTGACCGGGCAACCCAACCGAAGTCAATTCATGCTCACCGCGAGCAAGGTCCTGACTGAGCGCAAGCTTGGGCAGGTGTTCGGGGTCGCCCTCTTGGTGGACTTGGATAACTTCAAGGCGGTCAATGACCACTGGGGGCATCATCGAGGCGATCAGCTGCTTGTGCAGATTGCGCAGCGCATCTCGCGAGAGTTGCAGCCTGGAGACATGCTGGCGCGGCTTGGCGGAGACGAATTCATTGTGTTGATCGAAGACCTTGGCTCGGACAAAACCTTGGCCACGCAACGTGTGGAGGCTCTTTCTGCAAGGTTGCTCGCCACTATTTCCCGGCCTATCGTTATCGAAGGGCAGGAGTATTTTTCGTCGGCGAGCCTGGGGGCGGTTCTTTTTGGCCACCACCCCATGTCGGTCGAAGACCTGCTCAGCCAGGCTGACTCGGCCATGTACTACGCCAAGGATAGCGGTCGTAACACCTTCCGCTTCTTTGATAGTCGCCTGCAAAAACGCATATCCGAGCGCGTTGAGCTCGAAGCCGATCTGCGCCAAAGTATTGAGCACAAAGAACTGTTCCTGCTCTACCAGCCCCAAATAGAAGGGGGTGGGCGGATCATCGGCGCCGAGGCCCTATGCCGATGGCGCAACCCTTCACGGGGCGAGGTTTCGCCAGCCGAGTTTATTTCGCTCGCAGAAAGTACTGGCTTCATACAGGAGCTGGGCCCGTGGGTGCTTGAAACCGCGTGCAACTCGCTCGCGAATTGGTGTGCCTTGCCGGGAATGGAGGGTGTCACGTTATCGGTGAACGTGAGTGCGCGGCAATTTCACCACCCTGACTTTGTTCGGCAGGTGCTGGAGGTGATAAAGCGAACGAGTGCTGACCCGGCCAAGCTCAAACTGGAGCTGACTGAAAGTATCTTCGCGGGTGATCTGGATGAGATCGTGACCAAGATGAGCGCGCTCAAGGCAAGAGGCATACGCTTTTCTCTTGATGACTTCGGTACGGGGTACTCATCCTTGGCATACCTGAAAAAGCTCCCACTCGATCAACTCAAGATCGACAAGTCTTTCGTGCGCGATGTGCTCAATAACAGGAATGATGAAGCCATAATCCGCACGGTGATCGCGCTGGGCAAAAGCTTACGCTTGAGCGTGATGGCGGAAGGCGTGGAAACCGAGGAGCAGCATGCGTTCTTGCAGCGAAGTGGTTGCGTCCTGTACCAAGGCTATT
Organism: Ottowia caeni; assembly: GCF_050821495.1. GTDB lineage: Bacteria > Pseudomonadota > Gammaproteobacteria > Burkholderiales > Burkholderiaceae_C > Ottowia > Ottowia caeni. The sequence continues at coordinate 1,458,687 of NZ_CP151080.1, forward strand.
TGTTCGGTCGGCCAATGACCGAAGAGGCGCTCTTGATGCGTGTGAGCTCCATCCGCTGAACAGATACAACGAGTGAATCAAGACATGCCGCAACGTCGTTATCTCATCTCGAGACGTTCCCAATGGTGCCTGCTGGCTGGCTGCATGCTTGCGCTTGGATTGGTGGTGCTTTTCAGCCTCCTGTTTGAGCGCAGTCGGCTGGTCGAGGAACAGAAGCAGCGCCTAGCCACCACGTCGCGTGTCATCGATGAGAACATCTCGTGGCAGTTGGAGGGCGTCTCCAGTGCCCTTGTCACGATGCAGGGTCTTGATGTCTCGTACCCGGAAGGCGTCGCCGCCACGAATCGTGAACTTCGAGCAATGGCAGATGCGATGCTTGGTGTCAGGACCCTCATCGTTTTTGACGCCAAGGGCCGCGTGTTGGCAAGTAACCGTGATTCGATCATTGGGCAGGACTTCTCGGCGCGGGAATACTACAAAAAGGTCACTAGAGCTGCCTGACAACGACGCGCTCTATGTATCTCAGCCTTTCGAAACAGCGCTGGGTGCCTATTCAATGAACGTCTTGCGCGTCCGCCTGGACGAAAGAGGCAGCATCGACCGAGTCGTTTCAGCGACGCTCGATCCTGAGTTCTTCAAGGTTCTCTTGTCCTCGGTACTCTATGCTGACGACATGTGGGTTGCTCTTGCTCACGGCGACGGGGTGCCGGCTCTGCGCCTCCCGGAGCGACCTGGTTTCTTGGGGAACGATGGGGGGCAACCCGATAGCTTGTTCAGCAGACACGCACGAAGTGGCCTCAAGTCGAGCCTGGTTGCCGGGGAGGAAAGCCCTGCAGGTGCGTTCGCTTGGGTCGCGTTGCGCACCATCTCGCCGGAGGCGCTGAATATGCGCGGCTCTCTTGTCGTGGCTGTAGCGCGTGACACATACAGGGCGTTGGAGCAGTGGCGCCAGCTCATGTTCATCGGGGTCGGAATACTCTTGGCCGCCACTGTGGGGTCCGTAGCCTTCTTGAGAGTTGTCCATGCTGGTCACGACGAGTTACGGAAAGTGCTGGATCACGAAGAGGAAATTCGAAAAGACGCCGAAGAGAAGATTTGGCATCAAGCGTATTACGACCACTTGACGCAACTGCCGAACAGGCGCTTATTACTCGATCGAATGTCGCAGGTGTTGGCCGCCAGCGTGAGGCATGGTCGCTACAGTGCCTTGCTCTTCATGGATCTTGACGGATTCAAGCAAGTGAATGACCGCCATGGTCACGAAAAGGGCGACCAGTTGTTGTTATCAGTGGCTCATCGATTGACGAAAATCATGAGAGCTGAAGACACTGCTGCTCGCTATGGGGGCGATGAGTTTGTGGTGCTTCTTGGCGACCTAGGCAGTCAGTACGAGGAGGCGAAGCGCAGTGCCACAGCAGCCGCTGAGAAAATTCTTGTAGCGATGGCTGAACCCCATGATCTCGATGGAATCATGCACGTGTGCACCATCAGCATAGGCATGGCGATATTCGGGGGCAGGACGGAATCCCTGGACGACATTGTCAAGCGCGCTGATGACGCCATGTACCAGGCGAAGAGCTCAGGAAAGAACTCGTACCAGTTGATGGAGCCGTCTTGAGGCCTGCGTGAATGGGGTTTTGAGTTTGGGAACGGCCCCACGTAAGGCATAGTGCTACTTGATGTCTTTCATTTGGTCTCGCCAGGTGAGGTGGATTCCTAAGGGATGCTGTCAGCCGCGAAGGAAGATAGCGCCCAGAACAAAGCAGGCCATCCACAGCGTTTCGACCAGCAGCAGCGCAAAGGGCCGCCATCCGGCGCCGGCCAATTGACCAAATGAGGTCTTCACGCCCAGTGCAGCAATCGCGACAACCAGACACGCACGGGATACGTCGTTGAGACCGGTCTGGACCGCGCCGGGCACGCCGCCCAGCGAGTTGATGACCACCAGGGCCACGAACACCCATAGAAACCACGGAACCAGGGGCTGCTTCCGGGCTACCGCGCCAGGGTTTTCACTGACTTCCCGCTGCCGCTTGAACAGGCCAGACACCACCACCACCACCACCACCAGCATGGACACACGGAACAGCTTTACGATGGTGGCGTAGTCGCCAGTTTCCTGGTTGAGCATGTACCCGGCACCCACTACCTGCGCCACGTCGTGGATCGTTCCACCCAGGAAAAGACCGGCCAAATCGGGGGGCAGGTGCAGCAGCGTGGCCACCAGCGGATAAATCATCATGGCCAGGGTGGACAGCACTGTCACGGTCACCACCACCATCAGCGTGAATCGCTCACTTTCCTTGTTGTGTGGCAGCACCGCAGAGATGGCCAACGCGGCCGATGCGCCGCAGATCGCTACCGACCCACCGGACAAGACCGATTGCGCACGGCTCATGCCAAGAAGGCGCCCCAGTAGAACCCCGCACAGTAGCGTAGTCACGACTGCGGCGATGACCATGGCTGCAGTGCTCCATCCCAGGCCAGCGATTTGGTCTGCTGTGATCCGTGCGCCGAGCAAGCCGACGCCCAGTCGCAGCACAAAGCGCGAGCAGAACTCGATGCCAGGCTTGGTCTTTGCGTCAGCGTTGAGGTAGTGAAAAGCCACGCCAAAAAACAATGCATACAAGAACTGCGGACCGCCGTGCAGAGTAGACACCAGGGTGGCGGCCATCGCGATCACACAAGACAGCGCGATACCTGGCAAGAGCTGCAGCAGATGCGGCGGCAGCGAAGCAAGGCGGCCCGCGTGGGTGGCCGGCGTTTGCGAAAGGGAACGGGACACAGAAAAAACCCTATAGAGCAGCGCCCGGAAGCCAGGCACGAGGGGCGCGCCCTCAAAGAATTTAATAATAAGCAAAAGTCATTAAAGAAAGAAACGGATAATTCTTATCAAGATGACCGATAAATCCAATCAGCAATCGTTCCGGCGTCTGCGCCTCAACCTCCGCCAGCTCGAAGTCTTTCTGGCCACTGCGCTGGGTGGCAGCACCCGCGCTGCCGCCGGGCGGATTGCACGATCGCAATCTTCGGCCAGCACCTCACTGGCCGACCTGGAAGCTGCACTCGGCGTCGAACTGTTCGACCGCATTGGTCGCCGCCTGCTGCTCAACGAGAACGGCCGAGCGCTGTTGCCCAAAGCCCAGGCTCTGGTCGAACAGGCGGCCGAAGTCCAGACCCTTTTCACGGCCGAGCACGCAGCGCCCTTGCGCGTGGCGGCTAGTTTCACCATCGGTGAATACCTCTTGCCCAGCTTGGTGTCAAAGTGGACGCAACGCCACCCCAAAAGCCAGATCCATCTGCGCATAGGCAATACCCGCGAAGTGATCGCTGCGGTCGCCGCTCTGGATGTCGACATTGGCTTCGTGGAGGGATCGCAGGCGCATTCGGACTTGGTCGTTCGACCCTGGCTGGAGGACGAAATGGTGATCGTTGCGGCACCGGGTCATCCGCTGGCCAACCTTTGCGCCTCGACCCGTCAGTTGTCCGATGCCACCTGGGTACTGCGAGAACATGGCTCCGGGACGCGCCAGTTCGCCGATGAATGGCTGCTTTCACACCTCGAACAGGTGCGCGTAGGCTTTGAGCTCGGCAGCACCGAAGCCATCAAGCGCGTGGTGGCTGCGAGCGAGGGCCTGGGCTGCCTTTCTCGCCACGCAGTCGAGCAGAGCGTGGCAGACGGGCATTTGGTTCAATTGCAAACCTGCCTGCCCCCCGCACTTCGCACACTCGCCATCGTGCTGCACCGCGAGAAGCGCCTCGGCCGCGCAACCACGGACTTTCTGGCGCACTGCAACGCGATCAACCCAAACAGCGAAAGATGAGCACTGAGGTCCGATAAGTTTGTTCAAGTTTGTTCATCGCACCATCGTGCAGGAGACGCCCACTTCAGGAATCAAGAAACACGAAACCCCTTGAGCTCACAGTTTTGCTTGATGACCTCAATGTCGCTGAACTGTCTGGCCACTTTGTGCTCGAACAGCGCTTATATACGTACTTCAACTGGAAAGTCTGTGATGGAAACAGCGGTTTTGTGGGTGTTGTCTGTGGTCTTGATCGTCTTGGGATTGGCCGGGACCGTGTTGCCGATGTTGCCAGGTGCTTTGCTGGTGTGGGGTGGCATCTTGTTGGGGGCGTGGATTGACGACTTCACCCGCGTGAGCGTCGCTTCGGTGCTGGTGATCAGCGCCCTTGGACTGCTGGCCTGGGTGCTGGACTATGCGGCTGGGCTTATGGGCGCCCAAAAGGCCGGAGCCAGCAAACTGGCGCTGTTGGGTGCTGCGGTAGGCACCGTGGCAGGGCTTTTCATGGGTTTGATCGGCGTGCTCTTCATGCCCTTGGTCGGCGCCGCCGTGGGTGAGTACCTGGCGCAAAAAGACCAGAAGCGGGCCGCCAAGGTGGGCTTGGCCACCTGGGTCGGGATCATGGTAGGGCTCTTGGCCAAGGTGGTGCTCGCGTTCGTCATGGTGGGTATATTCGTCGCGGCTTATCTGATTTGACGGCTTGTGCAAAACGCGTATTACCGGAACGGCAGGCGAAGACCGATTCGCCGTTGGCTGGGTTTTCCATCGCGCTCTCCAACTCCTCACATCCATGCTTGAAGTATTGAATGCCTCGATTCCCGGGCAATGGGAAAAAGTCATCATCACTGCCCTGTTGATCGGCATGGCCTTGCTGGCCTCGCACCTATGGGCACTCTACCTTTCGCGTGGCGAGATTTCCGCAGAAAAGCGCCGCCTTCACCTGGTCTGGGCTCGCAACATCATTTGGTTGGCGGCCTTGCTGGTCATTGTGTCTGTGTGGGCCTCCACCATCGCCGGTTTCGCGCTGTCGGTCGCGGCGGTGGCTGGTGCCATACTGATTGTCAGCAAAGAACTGGTGATGTGCGTGCACGGCTACCTATACGTGACCTTGGTACAGCCCTACAAAATCGGAGACGTGATCGAGTTCAATGAGCTGCACGGCCAGGTGGTAGACATCGACATGTTCGCCACCACACTGGTGGAGATTGACAAGGCCGGCCAGCGCACTGGCAAAGTGGCCGAGTTTCCCAATGGGCTGCTGCTGACGCACCCGTTGATCAATGCCTCCCCCAATGGGGCCTATGCCTTGCACGCAATTCAGATTCCCATACCGGAACGCGCCTCCAACGACTTGGAGCGCATTGAGGCTGCAGCGCTGGCCGCCGCCGATCTCGCCACCGCCGCTTGGCGTGAAGAAGCCATCTCGCATTTCCGCAGGGCATCTGAAGAAAGCTTCATCAAACTGCCTTCTGGAAAAACCAAGCTGACTTGGGACTTTTCAGATCCGAAGCATTTGGTGCTGGTGGTCCGGGTGGCCTGCCGAGTCGATCAGCGGGCCAAGGTGGAGCAGGCGGTATTTCGCGAAACGTGGCGAACATTCTCACCGCCGCCAACAGCAAACGCCGAGTTGCCAAACACCTGACGCTACTGCCTCAACGTTACGGAGGGTCTGCACCACCTGCTTTACCCGGCCGCTGGAAACAAGAGGTCAGCGCATTGCGCAACCGCCAATCGGGTTGTTCCCCGTAGGTTGGCGCTGAGCGCAGCGAAGCCCAACAGACAGCGCCACTTATCTCACGCCCCATGTTGGGCATCGCTGCGCTCAGCACCAACCTACGCAGGCACGAAAGCGCATCAAATCCACCAGCTATCTCGCGACCGAAGCTGGTTCACCTTACGTCGGGGCAGGCACTTTCATCTCGAGCAGCATCTGCGCCATTCCTTTGCCCATGGGGTCAGTCCGTAACGAGGACGGGCCGCCGCCGTCCAGCGCCTGATCCATCACGAAGTTAAGCGCCCGCAGCCCCGGCACCTCATATCGCTGAACGCCTCCCTGAACCAAGTGGCCGAAATACGCTTTCACGTGGCTGGCTGTCAGGACCTGCTTCAAGTGCTCGAAGTCAGCCGGGTCCCGCGCAAGTATGGCCACGTTCGACGTATTGCCTTTGTCACCTGATCGGCCGTGCGCAATTTCGATCAGACGGACGCCGATTCCTTCCAACTCCAATTCCGCTGCGTCAGTCTCCAAAGCTTGCGCCTGAATATAGGGGTGCGGCGGCGAACCTCCGGTCGACACCCTGACCACATGCTCCACATCCTGCAGGACCACGCGCGGACTGCCAAAAAGCTCTTTCTCGATCAGGACGGTGAACAGCCTGTGCATCGGCTCAATGGGCGGCCGGGCATTCAATGTGAGAGCACTCCCGCTGGTGGTACCCGGCGCAAACGACACGCCAGGCGCGCGCGACTCTCTTGAAAAAATATCCAGGGCTTCGGGAGAATCGTGGGTGACCACCAAGCGTGCGATGGCTTCCCTGCACTGGCTTGGTCGTGCATGCGGTCCATACCCATCTTCCGCACCGATTACTGTGGCCGCATACCGCGAAAAATCCGCAAATCCGCGCTCCTGCAGCATTCGCCGGGTGCGCTTCAAGAGCGTGTCGCTGGTGCGCCGTGCTTTCGCTACAGCGTTGATTCCGAACACCGACACTTGGGCAGTGCATCGATACCCCGCCTGGTAGCTGGCAGAGACTTTGTAGGTGGCCGGCGCGATGCTGCCACGCGCCCCCTTCACCAGAACCTGATCTGAGCCCACGGCGGTGGTGGTGACCTGGGTGAAGTCACACACCACATCCGGCAAGACGTAATGGGCGGGATCAGCCACTTCGTAAAGAATCTGCTCATTGACCGTCATGGGCTCGACCAGACCGCCAGTGCCAGATGGCTTACTCAAAACAAAGGACCCGTCCGCGTGGCACACGGCATAGGGGTAGCCAATGTTTTCCCAGTCAGGCACGCGCTCCCAGTCGGTAAAAATGCCACCGGTTGCCTGGGCGCCGCATTCAAGCACGTGCCCGGCCAAAGATCCACTTGCAAGCAGATCCCAGTCGTCCTCGGCCCATCCGAACTCATGCATCAGGATGCCCAGGGTAGCTGCACTGTCGACGATTCGCCCCGTGACCACGATGTCCGCACCCAGCGCCAACGCCTTGGCAATAGGTAGCGCTCCAAGATAGGCGTTGGCGCTGTCAACTTTCTCTGGCACAGCTTCGCCAGTATAGAAATCCCGGGCGCCTGATTTGCGCATGTGCTCCATGAGGTGCATGCAATCGTCGCCCAGGACATACGCCACTTTTAGGGATAGCCCCAGTTTGGAAATCTGATCTTCGACGGCCTTCGCGCAGGTGGCTGGGTTAAGTCCACCCGCGTTGGCGACGAGCCGAATTCCCTTGTCGGCGCAGGCGGAAGCGATCTGGGGCAGAACGTAATCGACGAACTCTGTGGAGTAGCCCAGTTTTGGGTTGCTTTTCCGCGTTTGTGAAAACCCGGAAAGCGTCATCTCTGCCAGGTAGTCGAACACCAGATATTGCATGCCTGGCACTTGGGCCAACTGGGTTGGGCCAAGAATGCTGTCACCAACGAAGGCGGAGGCGCCACCTATCAGAACTGTTTTGGGGCTTTGGGTCACAGTCAATCCAGCGAGATGTTCAGGTCTTTGATGATCTTGCCGTTGACGTCGGACTCGCTGCTGAGAAACTTGTCGAAATCAGCCGGCTTGCTTGCAACGGGGTCGGTACTGATCGAGGCCAGCTTGCTGACTAGTTCCGGGTCTTTCAGAACCTCGGCGACCGTACTTGCAAGGCGGTCAACAATGGGTTTTGGGGTATTGGCGGGAGCCAGAAGTCCCGCCCATGCGTAGGCCACCATGTCTGGGTAGCCGGCCTCGCGCATGCTCGGCGCATCGGGCAGTAAAGGCGAGCGGTTTTCTCCAGTGACTGCCAGCGCCGCCAGTTTGCCGCTCTTGATATGAGGCCCCATGGCTGAGATCGCATCGAACATGTAGCCCACTCGACCTGCCAGTAAATCAGAAACCGCCTCGGCGGAGCCCTTGTACGCTATATGCTGGGTCGAGGACATGCCTGCGCTTCGGGCAAACCTCTCGCCGAGCAAGTGGGCGGCAGAGCCTACTCCGCTGCTGGCGAAGCTAAGCGGTGCGTTCTTGTCGCTGCCGGCCGCCACCAATTGCTTGATGCCAGTAACGCCCGGTTTGGCGGAGACCATCACCAGCGAGGTTCTGGTAAGTTGAGAAATAGGTGTCAGGTCGGCGCGGCTGTAGGGAAGCTTCTTGTAAAGCGAAAAATTGTTCGCATACGCACCGATCACCACGAGCAAGGTGTAGCCATCAGGTGCGGCCTTGGCCACGGCTTCTGTACCAATGATGCTGTTGGCACCCGGCTTGTTGTCGATGATGAAGTTCTGCCCCAGCTTGGCAGACATCCGTTTGGCCACTTCGCGCGCAATGATGTCGGTGTTCCCGCCAGCGGGGTAGGGGACCACCACGCGAACCGGGCGATCCGGGTAATTTTTGACAGCATCTGCGAACGCATTCGGGCTTGTCGCAAGCGTTAACGCAGTCACAAGCACTGCAAGAATGTGCGTCCTTCTGCTGGTCCTGATCAATCTGCTCATCGTCATGTCTCCTGGTTTTTTCTGAAGCTGCCACCCCATTATGAAAATCTACGCGGTCATAAGCTATGCTGAAAATCGGGTTTTTGTGATAACCATCAGGCATCGCCATGAACATTGATGATTTGCTGTGGTTGAAGCGTGTGGCCGAGCGGGGTAGCGTGCGCCGCGCGGCCGCTGAGCTGGGCATGAGCCAGCCAGCGCTCTCCAAGTCCCTGCGACGTCTCGAGACAAGCTTTGGACTCAAGCTTTTGAGCGGACGGCTCGGGGCGTCTTGTTGACCGAGGCTGGCAGGGTGGTGTACCAGCGGGCGATCGAGATATCCGACTGGAGTCAGAACATCGCGGCAGATGTGGCCAACTTGAGGTCTGCCAACACAGGCGTGCTCCGCGTCGGTGTTGTTCCGGCACTGACTCAGACCTTGCTCATTCCAGCGGTCAAGGCCATGCTGGAGCAGAGCCGGTTCATGCTCCGCGTTCAACTGAGCGATCAGTTGTTTCAACTACTGAGTACGGGCGAAATTGATTGTGCAATTGCCGCCTTTGACGAAAGCGTGAAACACGAATTCAATCATCAAGTCCTCGGGCAGCAACGCAGCCTCGTGGTTGGGCGAGTGAATCATCCGTTGCAGAGTCAGACGTTTGAGGCCGCAGATCTGGGTGCTCAGCAGTGGGTGCTGTCGCCAAAGCACATTTTGCTCAGGCAGTGGGCCGATGATTTCCTGAAGGAAAAGGCTCGGATCAAGGTGGTTCCAGTCGTGGAGGTGGACGCAACGCCCGCCATACTTGCTCCCTTGATTGAGGCCACGGATCTGTTGACCGTGCTCACCGAGGACGCCCTCAGATCAGATGCCTGTCGCAAACTGCGGGCACTACCAAGCCCCGCACCCGTCTGGTCGTTGGATATAGGCCTATTCTGGCGTCATACGGCGCAGTTTAGCCCCCTCATGGAGCGATTCCGTGGGCTGGTGGGTCAAGCCTATGCAAGCAAATCGGTTCTTGGGGTGCCTTTTCCACGGTAAGTGATGTGGCGTTGAGTGGTTGCCACATCGGAACGCGGAACGCGCCTCCAACGACTTGGAGCGCATTGAGGCTGCAGCGCTGGCCGTCGCCGGTCTCGCTGCTCCCCGTAGGTTGGCGCTGAGCGAAGCGAAGCCCAACAGACAGCGCCACCCATTTCACGCCCCATGTTGGGCATCGCTGCGCTCAGCGCCAACCTACGCAGGCACGAAAGCGTATTAGATCCATCAGCCATCTCGCGACTGAAGTTGGTTCACCTACGTGCATTCGCCGGGCAACTCCTCAACTCGAGCTGGATGAGGGCGCCGAAGCAGCCCAGGGCCCACATGTCTCTATGGGTTGTGGCCGTCCAAACAGGTAGCCCTGGAGCAAGTCGCAACCGTTGGTCAGCAGAAAATCGCGCTGGGCCTCTGTCTCCACGCCTTCTGCCACCACTTCCACGTTCAGTGCTTCACTGATGGCCAAGATAGCCCGCACGATGGCCTGGCTGCCCGAGTCGCCCAGCATGTCGCGTACAAAACCCTGGTCGATCTTGATTTGTTGCAGGGGCAAACGCTTTAAGTAGGCCAGCGAGGAGTAGCCGGTACCAAAATCGTCCAACGAAAACCGGATGCCGACGGCACGCAGTTTCTTCATTCGCTGCACCACAAAATCCAAGTCATCAAGAATGACACTCTCGGTCAATTCCAGCAACAGACGGTCGGGTCGCACGGCGTAGCGTTGGATGGACTGGAGCACTTGCTCTACAAACAGCGGGTCCTTGAACTGGCGCGCACTGACATTGATCGACAACTCCAGATCCTGCGTTGCAGGCGACAGAGACCACGCTCGGAGTTGCTCCAGTCCGGCGTTCAATATCCACGTTCCCAATGGGACAATGAGTCCACAGTCCTCTGCCAAGGGGATGAAGTCGGCAGGGCTGATGGCGCTCCCGTCGGGCTTGATCCAGCGCACCAGGGCCTCCGCCCCCACCACTTTGCCGTTTGCGCTGACTTGTGGCTGGTAGTACAGCGTGAATGCTTGTTGCTCAACGGCGTGGCGCAGGGATTGCTCCAGAGCTGCTCGCTGAGCGACCTGCGCTTGAACTGCTGCGTCGAAGAAACGGATCTGATTGCCACCGGCTTCTTTGCCACTGTGGAGGGCGATTTCCGCCTGCTTGAGCAAGTCGTCCACCCCAAAATCAGTGCCTCTGAACAATGTAATCCCGATGGTCAGCGATGGGTGGTAGGGCAGGATTTGGGAGCCTTCGTGGAGCTGGCAGGGTTCAGAGAGCGTGGCCTGGATCTTTTGCGCTAACTGCTCGGCCCGCTGGCCCGCGACCATGGCTTCCGGGCCCAGGTTCTCCACGACAACGGCGAACTCGTCGTCCCCTAGCCGTGCTGTGGTGTCTGCATTCCTCACGGCGCCCTGCAGGCGGTGAGCCAACTCTTGCAGCAGGCTGTCTCCCGCGTCATGGCCTTTGCTGTCATTGAGGAGTTTGAAGCGGTCAATGTCGACCATTAACAGCATAGCCCACGCGTTGCTTCTGGCGGTTGACAACGTAGCCTGCTGGATGCGGTCCTTCAGCAGGCGGCGGTTGGGCAGATCGGTCAGCAGATCGTAGTTACTGAGCCTATCGAGGCGCTCGCTGGCAATCTTGCGCGCTGTGATGTCCTCTTTGACTGCAACGTAGTGGCTCAACTGCCCTTGTGCATCGATCACTGGCGCAATGGTGGCTAATTCGGTGTAGACGCTTCCGTCTTTTCGGGTGTTGATGAACTCGCCGCTCCAAGTCTGCCGGCGCAGCATAGTGGCCCACAGATCGTCGTAGATCCCTTTGGGCGTAAGGCCATGGTTGAGAATTTTGGGGTTGTGTCCCAGCAACTCTTCCTTGCTGTAGCCGCTGACGTCAATGAATCGCTGGTTGACATACTCAATGGCGCCGCTGGGGTCCGTGATCACCACACTCAAGGGGCTTTGTTCAATGGCCATTAGCAGCCGCTGATTCTCAGCGCCTTTGTGGTCTAGTGCCTCCGCCATCACGTTCAATCCCCGCTCCACCTCGGCCAGTTCATGGATGGTGGATGGTGGCGACATGCGGGCATGGGGTTGCCCCTCACCGATGCGTTTTAAAGCGGACCGCAGCCGCGTCGTCCATCCTTCGATCAAGCCGTAAATTTGCCACCGCGCCACGCATGCCGATATCGAGGTCAGAGCCAGTAGGCCGATCAATTGCCACCAGAGTGTCGTGCGCAGTTCAGTAATGGAGAGGTGCAACGGGGCAGCCACGGTCAGCAGCACCTGTTCGTTGATCACGTTGAGACTGGCAACGCCATGCAGACGCGTCAATTGGTCACCGCCGCTGACTTCCTTGGTGCGAACACCCTCAGCGAGCATGGACACAAGAGCTGCTGTCAGCTCGGAGTCTCTAGTCGGATTTTCTATAAAGCCTGTATGTGTTTTACGGGCCAGAGTTTCTCCGTCACGTGTTTGTAGCGCCACTTCCCAGCCCGGTGCCAGCTCAAAACCGGACAACAGTTGCTTAAAAAAATTCACATCCAGAGCAATGAACAGGACAGCCTGCGATGCATCGGCGCGCAGCATTGGGTAGCCAAACACCAAGCCAGGCTTTCCGGAGATTCGACCGATCACATACTCGCCCTTGGAGAGCATAGGCTGAGGGGCGGATAGCGCTTGCTTGAACCAGAGGCGGTCATCGACATGGGTCACTCGGTTGCTGGTAAGCGCGGTGCAAAACACCACGCCGTCGCTTGTGGCTGCGCCCATGTTGGCGAAGCTGGGATTGGCGTCGAGCAATCGTTTCGAGAGGCCTGAGCATTCTTCCGGATCGCTGGCCTGGAGGTCGTTGGCTCTCGACATGATGCCCATGAGCATCGAAATACGTTCGATCGCTGCATCTTGTGCTTGCTTGGCCATCTCCATTACATGCCGCACCTCTGCCTCCGCAAGACCGACTTGTGTGGCGTGTTTGGTGCGATATTCCCAAAGAATGAACACCAGCAATGGCAATATTGCCAGCGCTATCACTAGCCACAGCCGCAATCGCAGAGTACGCCAAGCTGGGAACATCATTGCAACATTGTCACCGCGAACCGTTGGGCTGCATGGGAAACCACACTAGGGTGGGTCAACCAATACAGTGACGGCTTGCATGAAACTAGAGTAAATGAGAGGGCCTGTCATCAACGAATCTAGTTTAGACATCCTTGCAGAAACAAAAAAGCCCTTGCTAGCAAGGGCTTAGATGTATCTCTGGCGGAAGAGGTGAGATTCGAACTCACGGACCCTTGCGAGTCGCCGGTTTTCAAGACCGGTGCAATCGACCACTCTGCCACTCTTCCTGAATTGGTCTCCTGAATTCTAACTGCTCTGCGTGAGCAGTTTCTTCCAGGTTGTCTCCAAAAGAAACCCGCTGCGCGCAGCGGGCTCGCCTTGGAGGGGCTGAATTACTTCAGCTTGATTTCCTTGTATTCGACATGCTTGCGAGCTTTCGGGTCGAACTTCATGATCGACATTTTCTCGGGCATAGTCTTCTTGTTCTTGCTGGTCGTGTAGAAGTGACCGGTGCCGGCTGTGGATTCCAGCTTGATTTTTTCGCGTCCGCCTTTGGTGGCCATGATGCAGTTCCTTTAACTAGTTCAGGCTTGGCCGCGGGCGCGCATGTCGGCGAGCACGGCGTCGATACCATTCTTGTCGATCAGGCGCAGGGCAGCGCTCGATACGCGCAGGCGTACCCAGCGGTTCTCGCTCTCGACCCAGAAACGGCGGTATTGCAGGTTCGGCAGGAACCGGCGCTTGGTTTTGTTGTTGGCGTGGGAAACGTTGTTCCCGACCATTGGGCCCTTGCCCGTTACTTCGCACACACGTGCCATGAGATCTGACTCCAATCGACAGCCGTTGCTGGCGCCGCCTTGCTTTCAATGATGAAAGGGTAAAAGGGCGACTCGCTTCGGCCTCACCTCGCCAGGATAAGGGTGGCGGTAACCCTGGAATCAGCAGGCCAACAAGCAGCGCCTATTAAGCTACGCCAATTCCGGAAAAGCCTGCGATTATAGCCAGAAAAATGAGCGGTTGCCATATCTGGGTATATGTGTTGCCACATGACCTCAGCAAGGCAGTCCCGCCTGAGGCAAACCGGCCCGGGGGCTTGGCTGTTTATTCGCCTTCCTGCTCCAGGAAGCGTTGCGCGTCAAGCGCGGCCATGCAGCCGGTGCCGGCGCTGGTAATCGCTTGGCGATAGACATGGTCCTGTACGTCACCAGAGGCAAATACACCTGGCACTGAAGTCTGCGTGGCAAAGCCTTTCAGCCCGCCTTGCGTGACGATATAGCCGTTTTCCATGTTCAGATGACCCTGGAAAATTTCGGTATTGGGCGAGTGGCCGATGGCGATGAAGCAGCCCTTGAGTTCAATGTCTTCAGTGCTGCCGTCTTCAGTACTCTTGAGGCGAATGCCTGTCACGCCGGAGTCGTCTCCCAAGACTTCATCCAGGGTGCGGAAGGTTTTCAGTTCGATCTTGCCGGCCGCGACCTTTTCCATCAGCTTGTCAATCAGGATCGGCTCTGCGCGAAACTTGTCTCGGCGGTGCACGAGCACGACCTTGCTAGCGATGTTCGACAGGTAGAGAGCCTCTTCCACGGCGGTGTTGCCGCCGCCCACCACACAGACGGGCTGCTCGCGGTAGAAGAAGCCGTCGCAGGTGGCGCAGGCAGAAACGCCCCGGCCCATGAAGGCTGTTTCAGATGGCAAGCCCAGGTATTTGGCTGAAGCTCCCGTGGCAATAATGAGTGAATCGCAGGTGTATGTGCCGTTGTCGCCGGTGAGGGTGAAGGGGCGCTTGCTGAAGTCGACGCTGTTGATGTGGTCGAAGACAATTTCGGTCTTGAATCGCTCGGCGTGGGCCTGGAACCTTTGCATCAGGTCGGGGCCTTGCACGCCATCGACGTCGGCGGGCCAGTTGTCGACCTCGGTGGTGGTCATCAACTGGCCGCCTTGGGCCATGCCGGTGATGAGCAGGGGATTCAGGTTCGCGCGTGCTGCGTAGATGGCGGCTGTGTAGCCGGCGGGGCCGGAGCCCAGGATCAGGACTTTCGCGTGTTTGGCGTTCATGAGCAGGAACCTTGGGGAAAATACGCCCGCTGAGCTACGATAGGAGCAATGTGAGGTATTTCAAATTGCGCCGGGATGCTGACACGGGCGCTTCGATTTTAATAACATGGGGGAAGCCGTGACGACCGGAGGTTATTGCACATGACGATGCTGTCGAGTCTCGATCTGATTCGCAGGGTTCCCTTGTTTTCAATGCTGACTGAGTCGCAAGCGGCTTCAGTGGCCGACTCCGTGATCAAGCGTCGCTTCAAGCGCGGTGAGGTCATTGTCGAGCAGGGGAAGAAATCCAACGCGCTGTTCATTCTGCTCAATGGCAGGGCGCGCGTGATAACGGCCGATGGCCGTGGCAGAGAGGTGATTTTGGCGACGCTGCAACCGGGAGACCATATTGGCGAGATGAGCCTCATCGACAACGAGCCGCATTCCGCCACTGTCCGCGCCGAAGTGCAGACCGATGTCCTGATGCTTGGGCGCCTGGAGTTCGCACGCTGCCTCCCGGAAAATTCTTCCATGGCCTACGCCGTCATGCGTGGGCTGGTCCAGCGTCTTCGCCATGCGGATCGCAAGATCGAATCGTTGGCGCTGATGGACGTTTATGGTCGTGTGGCGCGGTCATTGCTGGAGGCGGCCACCGAAAGCGAGGACGGAGAGTTGCTTATTCGCGACAAGATCTCGCGCCAGGATATTGCCAAGATGGTGGGCGCCTCCCGCGAAATGGTCAGCCGCGTGATGAAGGACCTGGAGGAACGGGGGTTCATCAAGACACAAGAGAGCGGCCTGGTTCTTGTCAAGGAGCGCTTGAACACGCTGGAATGAATTTCGGTCTGGTTCGGGCGGGTCGCATGCGGTAAGCTTCGGGGCTGTAGTTATATCCATGGCTTACTCACTCAATACCCTTAACACCCCCGTTGGCGCGTCGGCGCCGCGCAGTGGTGCCAGTCGATTCGCGCAGGAGCTCCTGCTGGTACTTGGTTTGGCCGCGCTGATCTTTTGCGTGATGGCCCTGGTCAGTCACTCGCCCCAGGACGCTGCATGGTCCACTTCAGGTGCGGGCGGGCCGATCAAGAACTGGGCTGGAAAGATCGGTGCCTGGCTCTCCGACCTGGCCTATGTGCTTTTCGGGTTTTCCATTTGGTGGTGTGTGGCCGCAGGCGCGCATGCCTGGTTTTCTGGCGTGCTGCGCTGGTTGAGGGCCACTCCATTCGGGGCAGAGGCGCCTACCGATGTCTGGAGCCGCTTGCTGCATACCCGAGCGGCTTTCTGGTGCGGGCTTGTCCTGTTGATGGCTGCGAGCACGGGGCTCGAGTGGACGCGGCTTTACCGCTGGGAGGGGCACCTTCCGGGCTCCGCTGGCGGCGTCATCGGTTACCTGGGCGGGCCGTTGGCAGTCAAATGGCTGGGCTTCACGGGGTCTGCGTTGCTGGGCATTGGCGCGAGCTTGGTGGGGGCTGCATTGGTGTTCCGGTTTTCCTGGAGCCGCCTGGCAGAGCGCATCGGTGCCGGCATGTATTCCCTGCTCGAAATGCGACGCGAGAAGCGCGAAGCTGCGCAAGACAAGGCACTGGGCCAGCAGGCTGCTCGTGAACGCGAAGAGGTGGTGCACCATGTGCGCGAGGAAATCGAAGTGCAGAACCCGGCTCCGGTGCTGATCGAACCGGTTGTAGCCCAGGTACCCAAGAGTGAACGGGTAGCGAAAGAAAAGCAAAAGCCGCTGTTCACAGAGTTGCCCGACAGCCGCTTGCCGCAGGTTGATTTGCTCGATGGGGCTCTGGTGCGCCAGGAAACTGTGGCTCCTGAGACACTGGAGATGACCAGTCGCCTGATCGAGAAGAAGCTCAAGGACTTCGGCGTGGAGGTGCGCGTGGTCATGGCTTCGCCAGGTCCCGTGATCACGCGTTACGAGATTGAGCCCGCCACAGGCGTGAAGGGCTCGCAGGTGGTCAATCTGGCCAAGGATCTGGCGCGCAGCCTGAGTCTGGTGTCTATACGTGTCATCGAGACCATTCCAGGCAAGAACTTCATGGCGCTGGAACTGCCCAACGCCAAGCGGCAGTCGATTCGCCTGTCTGAAATTCTGGGTTCGCAGGTCTACCACGAGGCCCGTTCCATGCTGACGATCGGCCTGGGCAAGGACATCGTCGGTCATCCGGTGGTGGCCGATCTGGCCAAAATGCCGCACGTGCTGGTAGCTGGTACCACGGGTTCAGGCAAGTCGGTCGGTATCAACGCCATGATTTTGAGCTTGCTTTACAAGGCAGAGCCCAAGGATGTGCGCTTGCTGATGATCGACCCCAAGATGCTGGAAATGTCTATGTATGAAGGCATTCCGCACCTTCTGGCGCCGGTGGTCACGGACATGAAGCAGGCTGCCAATGGCTTGAACTGGTGTGTGGCCGAGATGGAGCGGCGCTACAAGCTGATGAGCAAGGCCGGCGTGCGCAACCTGGCAGGCTTCAACCAGAAAATCGACGAAGCCAAGGCACGTGGCGAGTTCATATTCAACCCATTCAGCCTGACGCCGGATGACCCCGAGCCGCTGGACAGAATGCCGCACATCGTGGTGGTCATCGACGAGCTCGCTGATTTGATGATGGTGGTGGGCAAGAAAATTGAGGAGCTGATTGCGCGCCTGGCGCAGAAAGCACGTGCCGCCGGCATTCACTTGATTCTGGCTACCCAGCGGCCCAGCGTGGATGTGATCACGGGGCTGATCAAGGCCAACATTCCGACCCGCATTGCCTTCCAGGTTTCCAGCAAAATTGATAGCCGCACCATTCTTGACCAGATGGGGGCAGAGGCCTTGCTGGGCATGGGCGACATGCTCTACATGCCCAGCGGCACTGGCTTCCCTATCCGGGTGCACGGTGCTTTCGTCAGCGATGATGAGGTGCACCGCGTGGTCGACTATCTCAAGAGCCAGGGCGAGCCCAATTACATAGAGGGCGTGCTCGAGGGCGGCGTGGCTGATGGGGAAGAGGGCGGCTTGGGTGAGGGCGGCGACGGGGAGGAGAAAGACCCCATGTATGACCAGGCGGTCGAGATTGTTCTGAAGAATCGCAAGGCCAGCATCTCGCTGGTGCAGCGCCACTTGAAGATTGGTTACAACCGTGCCGCGCGTCTGGTGGAAGATATGGAGAAAGCGGGTCTCGTCAGCGCCATGAGTGGTAGCGGCCAACGCGAAATTCTTGTGCCGGCGCGTGGCGACTAGCTGGCGACTAGCGGTACCTCATTCTATTAAGTGTCGTTCCCGCATCTGGATGTATCCGTTGGTTGCGGGGTCGAACCTTCATCATTTCGGTGACTCCATCAAGCTCCTATGAAAACAAGTATTCGTTTCATCAGAGTTGCAGTTGTTATGGCCATGGCCGCGGGGGCGTCAGCGTCCTGGGCCGGCGGTATGGACAGCCTGGAACAGTTCGTGAAAACCGCTCGCACGGGCAAGGCGGGTTTCACGCAGGTCGTGACTTCGCCCGCGAAGGAAGGACAAACTGCTCGCAGCAAGACACAAAGCGGCACCTTCGAGTTTCAGCGGCCGGGCAAGTTCCGGTTTCACTACACCAAGCCTTTCGAGCAGACCATAGTCGCAGATGGGCAAACCTTGTGGCTGTACGACGTAGATCTTAAACAGGTGACTGCACGTCCGCAGGAGCAGATATTGGGTTCAACCCCGGCTGCTATTGTGGCTGCTGCGCCCAACGTGAAGTCGCTGGAGAAGGACTTCACTCTGAGCGAGGAGCCCGACAAGGATGGGCAGCAGTGGGTGAAGGCCACTCCCAAGACCCGCGACGGCCAGTTGCAGAGTGTTCTCGTGGGGTTCCGGCAAGGCCCCAAGGGTTCTGAACTGGGCACCCTCGAGATTCTCGACAGCTTTGGTCAGCGCTCTGTTCTAACGTTCACGGCGTTCGAGATGAACGCAGAAGTGCCCGCCAGTGCTTTCCAGTTCAAGCCGCCTCAGGGCGTGGATGTGTTGCGAAACTGAATGAGAGCCGGGTAGCCGATCGCGTCCCAAGACGCTCCAGGAAAGGCGGGCGCGGGGCCGGATCAATGGGCGCTGGCTACGCAAGCCCCATGCCTCTGGCGCGCAAGGCGGCTTCTGCTCTGCTGCTGATGTTCAGTTTGCGGTAGATGTTCTTGACGTGGTCGCCCACGGTGTACCTCGAGATGCCAAGTGATTCGCCAATTTCGGCAATACGAACCCCTTGCGCCAATAGGCACAATACCTCGCGTTCGCGCGCGCTGAGATCTTCTCGGCTTTCAAGGGGCGGCGCTTTGGCAGGTGGTGCAGCTTGAAAGTGGCGCAACAGCCGCCTGGCGATGGCAGGAGACAGCGGCGGTTGCCCTTGAACGATTCCTTTCAGTTGGGTGGCCAGCCACGATATGGGGTGATCCTTCAGCAAGTATCCCTGGGCGCCGGCTTGGAGAGCCTGGAAAAGATTTTCGTCGTCGTCATGAATCGTGGAGACCACTATGGCGCAGTTCGATTGACGCTGCGCCAGCTGGGCGATCACGTCCCGGCCATGACCATCACCGAGAGATAGATCCACCAGGGCGAGATCGAAGCTGTTTGTCTCGATCAAGGCCATGGCCTCGCGCACGCTGCGCGCTGTCGTGCATACGACGTCGTTGAAGGCTTCCCGCACCGCCGTTTCCACAATGGTGAGCGCATCGGGCAGATCGTCAAGAAGCAGTGCTTGATTCATATGGTGGCTGTTCTGCGATGTTCATTGGAATTTCAACGACCTGCTCAGCAAAGCCTTGTTCCGTGAGGCCGGTCCGAAGTGTGCCACCCCAGGTCTGAAGCCGTTGGCGCATGCCCTGCAGTCCGCGTCCTTCCACCCATTGGCTGGGCGTGCCGACCGCGCCGTCATTTTGAATGACGAGCTGGAGTGCTGCAGAACGCAACGTGAAAGCGATTTTCACCTGCATCGGGCGCGCATGGCGCAGTGCGTTGGTCAGGCCTTCACGCAGTGCACGTTCGAGGACGACCTTTTGACGTGCCGCCAGGGAAGGTGTCTCGCCGTCGCCAGGCATTTCCGTGGTCCAAGTGAGTTGAACCTGTGCGGCTTCGCAGCGAGCGCTTGCCTCGGCACGCCAGTCGGCGAGTGCGTCTGTCAAGGGGGCATCGCGTGCATCCATCCCGTGCAGTGCTGAGCGCAGGTCGTGCATGGCTGAGCGCGCGAGTTCGGCCAATTCGGGAGAATTGGCGCGGTGGATCAGCATGAGAAGGCGTGCGCCCACGTCGTCGTGCATGTCGCGGGAAATTCGGCGGCGCTCCTCGTCGGCACCGCGTTCGTAGGCGTTTCGGCTGGCCTGAGCCTGGTCCATGAGCTGACACAAGGCATTGAGTAGAGACGCATCCTTGGTAGAAAACAAACGTTGACCGCGTGACGGATAGCGCAACCGGCGGGCCGCAATGCTGCCGCAGGCAGGGACCTCAAGCGTCAGACCTTCGTCCGTCAGTCTGGCATGCTGTCCTGCAAAATCACTGCTTTCCAGCTGCATGGGATCATGAATACGGCGAAGAAGATCGTCCCACAACATTTCCTGCGCAGGCCGAGAAGGCTGGAACGCGATGCGCACCACGTCGGGCAGCAACTCTTGCACCTGAAGGCCGGGGCGGTGTGTGAAGCGCTGCCATAGCCACTGCCGAGCCGGGAAGTAGAGTGCACCACAGATCCAGAGGGATGCCCCCAACGCCAGGCCGGCCGACCAATCCAGCAGCACGATGAGCAGTGCGTCGACTCCCACCACCGCCAATGCGCCGCCTACCCACACCAGCATGCGCCAAGCCCATTCATCCAGGTCGAACAGGCGATAGCGCTTGAGCCCGAGTGCGATGCCTACGTAGATGAGCAGGAAAAACCCGAATGCATACCCCTGCGGTAGTGGTGGTATCCAGCCCAATACCGCAGTGGCGATGATGAGAAGAATGAACAACCCACTGCCCACCAGCAGCGACAGGCTGAGCCAGCGCAGGCTGGCGCGGGCCAGTGCATCACTCCGGTTGCAACGCCACTGCACTACCGCCAGTGCGATAGCTATCAGGAGCATGGCAAGAATGGCTGCTTGTCTTCCCCAATAGGGACTGGGTGCGATGCGCAGGAGGTCGGTCAGCCACCATGCGTTGAAAACCAGGAAAGGCCAGATGACATGTGCTGGACGCACCAGTGGAGTGGGATGCATCAGGAAGATGCAGCCTAGCGCAGTGCCAAATTGTGCGGTGCCCAGGTAATTCAGCTGCCCGAGCCATTGGAATAAATCGCCTGGCAAGGCGAGCTCGCGCGTGCTATAGATGGCCGCTGGCATCACGAATACCGGAAACATAAGCCCGGTGACTCCGAACATGCGAGCTCCCCATTCGCCGGGGCGCAGCACCCAGATCCAGCAGGCGATCAAGCAGCCCGCGACCGACACACCGATCTGGAACCAGAAAAGGAGGGGAAGGTGGCTGAGTGCTCGTTCTCGCGGTGTGACGGTGGAGGTTTGCGCGGGCGTCCCAGGTCCGGCTCGCCATTGCAGTTCCACGACGGAGCCCTGCAGCATGGTGGCTATGGTGTTCTGGCGTGCTAGGAATTCTTCGAGCCGGGCGTAGGTCGGGAGCATGTCGGGCTCTTCCATGACGTCTTCAGCCTTGAGTGCAATCGCCTCGTGCCTCGGGCGTGCAATCGCCAAGAGTGTGGCGCCCGCCGGGATGCCATCCAGCCGACTTGCCGTGACAACCACCGTTTCCTGATCGCCTGGGGATAGCTTCAGCCCCATCCAGGGCGTTTTCAGTGCGATAGAAACCGTCAATGCCGTGGCAACCAGGCAGTAGGCGAGCGCGCCAAAGAGCCATAGTGCGGGCGGTCGGTGCTGTGAAAGGATTTGCCAGGCAAACGGAGCCATATTTCAACGACAGCTAATCGAGTAAGACGGTTTCATACGCAAGATAGTCCAGCATTTATCAACTCTTTCTTTCTTCTTACTCTTTCACTTTTTAAGGCAGGTGGTCTGGCTTTCTGATCCCGTGTTCGCGGGATTGCGAGACACACGATGATTTACAAAAATGTTGGGCGTAGATACATTTTTAACCAAAAGGAACACCCGCAATGAGTAATTTGTCTCGTTTCACGGCTCGGCGGCCATTGCTGTGGCTCGCCGCTGCGGCGCTCTTGGCGGGCGCGACGGCCTGTGGTGGCGATTCTGACTCTTCTGAATCAGGGGCTAATCCGGCCACCCCTACGACCCCCACTCCACCTGGGACGCCCACCACCCCCGCCACGCCGAATGCGACGAAACTTTTCGGCACGGCGGTGACCAGTGCACCTATCAAAGGTGGCCAAGTGCAGGTGCAATGCGATGGTTCAACGGCCGTATTGAGCGCCGTGACATCGGCAACTGGTGCCTGGCAGGTCGACACCACTGGCCAGACACTGCCTTGTGCTGTGCGGGTTTCCGGTGGCGATCTTCCCGCGGGGCTGGCTTACCACTCTCTGGCCTGGTCCTATGACAGCATCAATATTTCTCCGCTGACGGAGCTAATGGTGGCCAATGCGGTAGGCAAGGTGCCCGCCGCATGGTGGGGTAGTACCGGTCCGGCTGATCTGAAAGGCTTGTCACAGTCGGCAATGGACAAGGCATTGGCGGCGCTGCGTGCCGCGCTGGGCGTCTCCGGCCTGAATGAAGTAGACCCATCAACCGTGGTCTCTCAGGACAAACTTCTGGAGGCTCTTCAGGCACTGCAGCTGGCCTTGACGCAAACTGGCATCGATTTTTCTGGGCTGATTTCGTCGGCTGCCTCCGGCGCCTTTGTGCTTCCAGACAATCTGCGCGTTGCCTTGGCGAACAACTACGCAGCTGTGACAGGTGGTGGTGGTGGTGGTGGTGGTGGTGTGGGGCCGGTAGTTCCAGGCTCTGGCGGCAACTACACGCTAACGCTCACCTACACGGCAAGCGGCGTATCCGGTCCAGCGATCACCATCGAGAATATTCCAAAGCCATCCTCGCAAGACGAATTCTGCGGGTGGGTGAATGATCCTTCGAGCAACCTGTCGCTTAGCCAGGTTAGCAACGGCGCAGCTGGCAGTCTGACTATCAACAGCTGCTCGTTCAGCGGCAACGTGGGCCAGGTGAGCGCGACGATAGCCATCACGGCGCCAATTGCCATGACGGTGCCGTACAGCGTGACCTACACGTATCGATAAAAACGTTCATTCGAGGGCCCGGGCGCCGAGATCCCCAAACCCTCGTCGGTAGGGCAGATCCCAGATCTGGATCTGGGCTGATGGCTCTGCGGGCTAATATCGGGCAATGCCCGATTTGTTCGCACAGGAGCCCTCGGCCCCACTCGCTGAAATCCTACGCCCGAAGACCCTCGACGAGGTTGTTGGGCAGTCTCATCTGCTGGGAGAGGGCAAGCCGCTGCGGCTGGCGTTCCTGTCAGGCAAGCCCCATTCCATGATCTTCTGGGGCCCGCCCGGGGTGGGCAAAACGACTCTGGCGCGGCTGACCGCCACGGCGTTCAAGTGCGAGTTCATCGCCCTGTCGGCGGTGTTTTCAGGCGTGAAGGATATCCGCGCTGCCATGGAACAGGCGCAGCATAACTTGAGCCTGGGTAAGCACACCATCTTGTTTGTCGACGAAATCCACAGATTCAACAAGTCGCAGCAAGATGCGCTTCTTCCTTATGCGGAAAGTGGGCTGGTCACGTTCATTGGGGCTACTACCGAAAATCCTTCATTCGAAGTGAACTCCGCCTTGCTCTCTCGGGCGCAGGTCTACGTGCTCAAATCGCTCACGGAAGATGAATTGCGGCAGCTTCTTCGGCGCGCCAAGGAGAAGGCGCTCGGCGATCTCGAGTTTGAGGAACGGGCCACGGACACCATCATTGGCTATGCCGACGGAGACGCCCGCAGATTTCTGAACCTGCTGGAACAATGCCACACTGCGGCGGGCGCCACGGGTGTGCAGAAGATCGATTCTGACTTCGTGCAGAACGCCCTGACCTTGAACTCACGGCGTTTCGACAAAGGCGGAGACAACTTCTACGACCAGATCTCGGCGCTGCACAAGTCCGTGCGTGGGTCGCACCCGGATGCGGCACTCTATTGGCTGACACGCATGCTCGACGGCGGTGCTGACCCCCGGTATTTGTCACGGCGCATTGTGCGCATGGCCTGGGAAGATATTGGCCTGGCAGATCCCAGAGCCATGCAGATCGCCAACGATGCCGCCTTGACCTACGAGCGGCTGGGCAGCCCGGAAGGCGAGCTTGCACTTGGGCAGGCCGTGATCTACCTGGCGGTCGCAGCCAAGAGCAATGCGGGCTACAACGCCTACAACGCCGCCCGTGCGTTCGTAAAGCAGGACAAGAGCCGGGAGGTTCCGGTTCACCTGCGCAATGCACCGACCAAGCTCATGAAGGAACTTGGATATGGGCATGAGTACCGCTATGCCCATGATGAACCCAATGCCTACGCTGCGGGTGAGACCTACCTGCCCGACGGCATCCGGGAGCCGGGTTGGTATCAGCCTGTGCCGCGCGGGCTGGAAACGAAGATCGGCGAGAAGCTGGCTCTTCTGAAGAAGTGGGACGAAGAGGCACGCAAATCCGGCAAGTGATTTTCTTCAGGTGGATGCGTCCCAGCTTAGGTTGAGGCGTCCAGCGGGTGGACTCTTTTACAGAATCTTGGTGCATGCTGTCGGCATTGAGCATTGCTTGAGTGCTTCCAAACCCTTGTTGCATTTTTGCCGGATCACAAAGTTTGATGGTGACGACAACTCGTATAAGTCGAAAGTTCGATTCGTGAGGGCTGGACCGGGGTAATTGGGGTGCTTCAAATTGAAATGCTGAAAATTCCTTCCAGGAGTGACAAGGTGCGAGCAAAATTCCTGACATTTACAGCTGAAGGAACCTCTGTTTTGGAGAGTCATATGAGCTTCGTTTTCAAACGACCGGAAAAGCATCGTCGGCCAGTTTCATTGTGGTTGGCAGGAATTGCAGCTATGGTGGCGCTTACCCTGGCAGCTTGCGGCGGTGAAGATCCGCCTTGGAGCGGCATGAACTGGGTCGAAGGCGTGGGCTGGATGGACGAAAACGGAACTTCGGGCTATACATGGGTCGAGGGTGAGGGATGGGTGTACTGGTCCTCGCGGGGGTCGGGGGTGGGCTCGGCAGCCCACCGCCAGAAGCGGCCAACCCCGCCACCATCGCGTGCAAGGACTACGACGGCAGCACGATGATGGTCGAACCTAAGACCATCACCATTCATAACAACTCTGACACCGATACGATCTACCCCGTTTTGGCAACGAGCAAGAATGCGGTCAATGAGTGGGTTCAAGCCTGCCTCCGGTCCAGCGAACCGTTTCCGACCGAGTACGTATACAAGCTTTATGTGAACGAAGGCGTGGGTATCAAGCCCGGCTCGTCAGTCACTATCACGCTGCCGCTTTACAGTGAGCTTTCTGCGGGTCGCTTCATCACTTGGTGGAATGGCGGTAGAGTGGTGCTGGCTGATCGAAACGACAGGCTGCGCAACAAGGACGATCAAAAGCTGAACACCCCAGAGGGCGTGACCTGCCAAGGTGAAAACGACAATTGCGCGCTGACCACGTACTCCAGCGACGTGCAGTTCCCGGAGAATATTTATGCACAATTGTCTGAATACACCTTCGGCGATTCCATCGTTCCCGAAGGTGAGACGCTGCGACTGCTGAAGCCGGAAAATGTGGGCTACAACATCTCCTACGTGGATCACGTTTACATGCCTGTGGCGATCGGCCCACGCAATAATCCATACATTGGCTACAGTGGTTCGGTTCAACCACTTTCTCAGTTTAAGACTCGTCTCGGTGAGTTCCTTGGGGCAACGCCAGAGACGGCCTCTTCGGTTGGTCGAGGCTGGCCGGTATACAACCTTGATGCATTGAAGCTTCCTGGGGGCTACAACATCTTTGCCCAGCGCTCCGGTACATTGCCCCCGGAAGACAATGTCCCTATCAAGCCTGTCAGCGGCTTTCCTCCGGTGCTGAGTGTGTTGGACTGTCTGCAAGGGCGTTGCACTGAGGAACAGAAAAAGTCACTCCACTACGGAGAGGCCGTTCAGCGCATGCAAAATTTGTGGGGTTCTTGCGTTTCCTGGAACGGCGAGGACATCAGTGCCTATATCACCGAGAAGGTGGCCTGCCCGCAGGATATGCAGGACAAGATGGCAGTGATCAAACAATTCTTTGAGCAGAACCACGAAAATTATCTGCATCTGTATCGCGCTGGACAGTGTCAAGGCACTACTCCTGAAAAGCCCTCATTCAATTATTGGGAGGCCATGATGCACATTTATGGCTGGGTACCCTTCAACGAAGGCTGCGGCGCGAATGCCAACAAGCTGGCTGATACCAAGATAACCGGCTGGGATCACGAGAAGGCGCAGTCGATGTATATCCATGACCTTCAGTACAACCACCAGCAGCCTAGCGTTATCGCCAATCCCAAGCTCACTTTCAACCCCTATGTGAAGCTGATTCACGATGATCTCAAGATGAACGCCTACGGCTTCTCGGTGGACGATGCCGTGGGCTTCATGAGTGAAGTGGGCGAAGGGCTGGTCTTTACCGTGGGTGGTGCCAAGGGCCTTGAGAATGAAGCGCAATTCTCTTATGCCGACGGATTTTCCGTGGCGGTCGGAGTGCCTGCGTCTCTGAATGGGAAGATCAACAAGCCAGTGATCAAAAAATACGGCGTCTGCTCTTTCCGACAGGATCCTGCCGACCCGAACTGCGAGAGCGACAAGCAGGATGTCGTTTTGCCAGGCAATAGCCAGATCGCCGGGTTCAGGGTGGGCACCGTAGCTTCGTACCCCGTCCGGGTGCGTTTCACAGACCTCAACGATTGGGTCTACAGCTTTGTGGTCAAGGAGAAGTTCGCTGCGTGCTCTGTGAGTCTGAATGCATCTGAATGCCCCACCAACAGAGCGCGCATCTTTGACAAACAAGACCTGGCATCTTGCACGGTGACCGACAGCAAGGGCGTCAAGCACCCCAAATCAGATGACTGGTGCGTCAATGCAAATCCCAATCAACAGCGCGAAAAGCAGCTGACGAAAAATT
This sequence comes from Ottowia caeni, assembly GCF_050821495.1. Lineage (GTDB taxonomy): Bacteria > Pseudomonadota > Gammaproteobacteria > Burkholderiales > Burkholderiaceae_C > Ottowia > Ottowia caeni. The sequence continues at coordinate 1,485,391 of NZ_CP151080.1, forward strand.
ACCTCAGCTTCCCGCAGCCTGTTGATTTCATGAACTAGTCTGAGGGCGCCAGACCTCAAAGCTAGACGGGCAGGAGTTTTTTCTCTTCACGAACCCGTTCTCAAGGGAAAACCCCCGTGATACACCGTCATTCAGGGCAGGTATTTGGCAAAGCGCCGGGCTAGAATTTTTATGACGAACCCGCCTCCAATGCAGCGATCCCTGATTGCTTTGGCGGGTTTTTTGAGGCGCGACCGCTGTCAACAAGATCGCGGACGTGTCCGCATGAAATGAAGCTGGTTGCTACTGATAGGCCAATCTGGGGAAAGACACGCCATGGATATATTGCTGCAGCAGATCATCAATGGCTTGGTGCTGGGAAGTATGTATGCCTTGATCGCCTTGGGCTACACCATGGTGTACGGCATTATCCAGTTGATCAATTTTGCGCATGGCGAAGTGCTCATGGTTGGAGCGCTCACCGCCTGGACATCCATCGGGTACATGCAAACACACATGGCGGGGGCGCCCGGCTGGGTCATATTGCTACTGGCCACGTTGATCGCATGCACTGTGGCGGCTGTTCTCAACATCGTTATCGAAAAAATCGCATACAAGCCACTGCGCAACAGTCCCAGGTTGGCGCCATTGATCACCGCCATCGGCATGTCTATCCTGCTGCAAACGCTGGCCATGATCATCTGGAAGCCAAATTACAAGCCTTTCCCCACTTTGCTGCCACAAGACCCCATCTTCGTTGGCGGCGCGGTCATCACCTGGACTCAGATCATGATCCTGGGTGTTACGGCGATTTCCCTCGCGGTCTTGATGTGGATCGTGCACTACACCAAGGTCGGCCGCGCCATGCGGGCCACCGCCGAGAATCCTCGGGTCGCGGGGCTGATGGGCGTGAAGCCGGACACCATCATTTCGGCCACCTTTCTCATGGGTGCTGTGCTGGCGGCCATTGCGGGCGTCATGTATGCCTCCAACTATGGCACGGTCCAGCACACCATGGGCTTCCTGCCTGGCTTGAAGGCGTTTACCGCCGCGGTTTTCGGAGGCATTGGAAACCTCACCGGCGCCGTGATCGGCGGCATCCTTCTGGGCTTGATCGAAGCCATCGGGTCGGGTTACCTTGGAGCGCTTACGGGCGGCCTGCTGGGCAGCAACTATGCCGACATTTTTGCGTTCGTCGTGCTGATCGTGATTCTGACCTTGCGTCCGTCTGGCCTGCTGGGCGAACGCGTGGCTGATCGGGCATGAACAGATGCATCGCCGTCCGAACGGAATTCATGCGCCAAGCAATCGTCACGGAAGCCTGACATGACGCAAAAGAACAAGCTCATCGCCTTCTTCATCTGCGGTATTGCGGTACTGGTGCTGCCGCTGATCCTGCAGCAGTTCGGTAACGCCTGGGTGCGTATTGCCGATCTCGCACTTCTCTACGTGATGCTGGCTCTTGGCCTCAACATTGTGGTGGGGTACGCCGGGCTGCTGGATCTTGGCTACGTGGCTTTTTTTGCGGTGGGAGCTTATCTCTACGGGCTGCTGGCTTCTCCCCACCTGACCTCCACGTTCCCCGCCGTCGCGGCGATGTTTCCCAACGGGTTTCACACCTCGCTCTGGATGGTCATTCCCCTGGCCTTGGCGCTGGCCGCCGGCACGGGAGTCTTGTTGGGCATTCCGGTGCTGAAATTGCGCGGCGATTATCTGGCCATCGTCACGTTGGGTTTTGGTGAAATCATCCGCATCTTCTTGAATAACCTGGATCATCCTTACAACCTGACCAATGGCCCCAAAGGCTTGAACCAGATCGATTCGATCACAATTTTTGGGCTGGATCTTGGTAAGCCCCTCAGCATCGCGGGCTTTGAGGTTGCCTCGGTCACGCTGTATTACTACCTGTTCCTGGTTCTGGTGATTTTTACCGTGATCATCTGCCAGCGCTTGCAGGACTCTCGCGTCGGCCGTGCCTGGATGGCCATCCGGGAAGACGAAATCGCCGCAAAGGCCATGGGCGTCAATACTCGGAACCTCAAGCTTTTGGCCTTTGGCATGGGCGCTTCTTTCGGCGGTGTGTCTGGCGCCATGTTCGCGGCTTTCCAGGGTTTCGTTTCGCCCGAATCGTTCAGCCTTATGGAGTCGGTGATGATCGTCGCCATGGTGGTGCTGGGCGGCCTGGGGCATTTGCCTGGCGTGATTCTGGGAGCGCTCTTGCTGGCCGCATTGCCGGAGGTGTTGCGTCACGTAGCGGGCCCGTTGCAGTACTTGACGGACGGCAGGCTGGATGCATCCATTCTGCGTCAACTCCTGATTGCCCTGGCCATGATCATTGTCATGCTGTTACGGCCCCGTGGGCTGTGGCCATCGCCGGAGCGGGGCAAGCTGCGCCAGATGCCCTCTGATGGCGGCATGGTGCAGCCAACGTCTGCCCAGCAAGATCCGCCGGGCATCGAGTTTCCGGGCGATGCCGTTCCAGGCAACGTCGAGAATCGCCAGTATCCTGTTAACCCGTAGCGCATCATGAGCACTGATACCGTTCTCAATGTACAGGGTGTGTCCAAGCGCTTCGGGGGCTTGCAGGCTCTTTCCGATGTGAGTGTGAACATCAAGCGTGGCCAAATCTACGGGCTAATCGGCCCCAACGGTGCGGGCAAGACCACTTTCTTCAATGTCTTGACCGGCCTGTACACGCCAGACAGTGGCACCTTCGAACTTGCGGGCAAGCCTTATAAACCAACCGCTGTTCACCAGGTGGCCAAGGCAGGAATTGCGCGCACCTTTCAGAACATTCGGCTGTTCTCTGAAATGACGGCGCTGGAAAACGTGATGGTCGGCCGCCATGTGCGCACTGGTTCGGGGGTGCTGGGCGCTATTTTCCGTACGCGGGGCTTCAAGGCCGAAGAGGCCGCCATTGAGAAACGGGCGCGGGAACTGCTGGATTACGTGGGCATTGGAAAATATGCAGACTTTCGGTCGCGAACACTTTCGTACGGTGATCAGCGGCGCCTGGAAATCGCACGCGCCCTGGCCACCGATCCGCAGCTAATTGCATTGGATGAACCAGCTGCCGGCATGAACGCCACAGAGAAGGTGATGCTGCGCGAGCTGATTGACCGCATCCGCAAGGACAACCGCACGATCTTGTTGATCGAACATGACGTCAAGCTCGTGATGGGGCTGTGCGACCGTGTCACCGTGCTCGACTACGGAAAGCTCATCGCCGAAGGAACGCCCCAGGATGTGCAGAAAAATGAAAAAGTGATCGAGGCTTATCTCGGCACGGGAGGACATTGATGGGCAAACTTCTCCCCTCGCGTGTTATTGACCGACTGCGCCGCAAGCACCGACTGGATTTCTGACATGGCAAACACCTTACTGAGAGCGTCGGGTTTGAAGGTCGCCTATGGCGGAATTCAGGCGGTAAAGGGCGTGGATTTCGAGGTGCGCGAAGGTGAGCTTGTATCCTTGATCGGCTCCAATGGCGCAGGGAAGACCACGATCATGAAAGCCATCACCGGCATGCTGCCTTTGAACGATGGCGATATTGAGTACGTAGGCCGCAGCATCAAGGGGCGCGGCCCCTGGGATCTGGTAAAAGAGGGCTTGGCCATGGTGCCCGAAGGGCGCGGCGTTTTCACGCGCATGACCATCTTGGAGAATCTGCTGATGGGCGCCCACACCCGCAACGACAAGGCTGGTATTGCGACCGATGTGGAGAAGATGTTCACCATTTTTCCGCGTCTGCACGAGCGCAAGAACCAACTGGCGGGCACCATGTCGGGCGGTGAACAACAGATGCTCGCCATTGGCCGGGCGCTGATGAGCCGGCCCAAGGTGCTGCTGCTTGATGAGCCTTCCATGGGGCTTTCGCCCATCATGGTCGACAAGGTGTTTGAAGTCGTCCAAGACGTACACGGGCAGGGTGTCACCATCTTGCTGGTAGAGCAAAACGCGAGCCGCGCCCTAGCCCTGGCGGACCGGGGCTACGTGATGGAGTCCGGCTTGATCACCATGTCCGGCCAAGGCAAGGAATTGCTGAGCGACCCAAAAGTTCGGGCGGCGTACCTGGGTGAGTAGCGGCGGTTCTGTACTTCAAAAACGGTCGCGCCCCGCCATTCGTACCCTCATACGCATATCTGCCCCGACGCGCGTTGCCTCGACCCATTCGAGGCTGACCCCCTGAGCCAGCTTGGTGTACGGCCCCAGGGCGGCAATGCCGGGGCCTTCGCCCAGTAGGAGCGGTGCCTGATAGATCAGGATTTCGTCTACAAGCCCTTCACGGAGCAGAGATCCGTTGAGTTTGTGCCCTGCTTCTACATGCACCTCGTTGACTTCTCGCTGACCGAGATCGCGCAGCACGGCGGCCAAGTCCACTTTGCCGCTGGGGTTCGGCAGGGTGATGATGTCCGCTCCACGAGCAGCTAAGGCTTCCCGGCGGTTAGCGTCGTTGATCGCGGTGTAGATCAGGATCTTGCGCTCTGCGGCACCCCATAGCTTGGCGTTGGTGGGTGTTTCAAGCCGGCTGTCGATGATGATGAGTGTGGGCTGCCCGCGAATTCCGGGCAGGCGCACGTCCATCCGTGGGTCGTCTTCCAGTACGGTGCCTATGCCGGTGAGCACGGCGCAGGCGCGGGCGCGCCAGGCGTGCCCGTCTTCACGTGCAGCGGCGGAGGTGATCCATTGACTGGTTCCGTTGGGTAGTGCGGTGCGACCATCCAGTGAGCTGGCAGCCTTCATGCGCACCCACGGCGTGCCGCGGACCATGCGACTGAAAAACCCGACGTTGAGCTCGCGCGTTTCGTATGCACCCGGGCCCACTTCCACCTCGACCCCCGCAGCTCGCAGTCGGGCGAAGCCATTGCCGCCCACCTTGGGGTTGGGGTCCTGCGTGGAAGCGACTACTTTGCCGATACCGGCTGCTATCAAGGCGTCGCAGCACGGACCGGTGCGGCCCTGGTGAGAGCAGGGCTCCAGGGTGACATAAGCCGTGGCACCCTGTACCGAATGGCCTTTCTGGGTGGCATCGCGCAGAGCCATGACTTCAGCGTGTGCGTGACCGACTGGCTGTGTGTAACCTAGCCCCAGAATGGCTCCGTCCACACCGACGAGCACGCACCCTACGGCAGGATTGGGTGGGCAATGCAGTCGTCCGCGCGCAGCCAGCTCAAGCGCCTGCAACATGGCAGAGGGGAGGGGGGCACGGGGTTCTGCATGGCTACAACAGTCAGGGTAATCAAAAATAATAGCACGGGGTTATACAAGCATGCGAGACAATACGGTATGCGTTTTAAAGAAGAACCTCCGGTTGCCGATGCGCGGGCGCCGCGTACAGGTGTTTTGCTGTGCAATCTGGGGACGCCTGATGCGCCCACTGCCGCTGCGGTACGACGTTATTTGGCTGAATTCCTGAGCGACCCAAGGGTCGTGGAAATTCCCCCTCTGGTCTGGAAACCGATCCTGCACGGGGTCATTTTGCGGATACGTCCGTCGAAATCAGCGGAAAAATACCGATCAGTGTGGACGCCAGAAGGGTCACCGCTGGCAGTCTGGACGGAAAAACAGGCAGTCATGCTGCGGGGTTACTTAGGTGAGCGGGGTCATCCGGTCAGCGTGCGCCACGCCATGCGCTACGGCAACCCCTCCATGGCTTCTGTGCTTGATGAGCTGAAGGCCGAGGGGTGCACCCGCATTTTGGTGGTGCCGCTCTACCCGCAATATTCCGGCTCCACCACCGGTAGCGTGATCGATGCAGTGGGTAACTGGGCGCGCCAGGTCCGGCACGTGCCAGAACTGCACATGCTCAACCGTTTCCACGATGACCCAGGATACATCAGAGCGCTTGCGCGTCAGGTGAGCGGCTATTGGCAAAGCCATGGCCGGCCCAACAAGCTGATGATGAGTTTCCATGGCATTCCTGAGCGTTCGGTCAAGCTAGGTGATCCGTATCAGCGCGAATGCCTTGAAACGGCCAAGTTGCTGGCCGAGCGCCTTGCACTGAAGAGCGATGATTACGTGGTGTGTTTCCAGTCGCGTTTCGGCAAGGCCAAATGGCTGGAGCCCTACACGGACGAAACATTGCGTGCCTTGGGGCAGCAAGGCGTAGGGCGTGTCGATGTGGTGTGCCCGGGCTTCGTGAGCGATTGCCTGGAAACACTGGAAGAAATCAGCATGGAAGGCCAGGAGATTTTCAAGGAGGCCGGCGGGCAGGAGTTTCACTACATTCCCTGCCTGAACGACAGCCCCTCCTGGGTAGCTGCGTTGACGGAGCTAATCATTCCTTCACTGAGGCATTGAAGCCCCGGGACCGCCGAGCTCCAGCTCGGCACTGCAGCGTGTATAGAGTGCGCGAACGCTCCGCAAGGTTCTGATGTGTTGCCGAGGGTAAAGAAGTGGTCAAGGAAGCCTTGCCACCCCACCTTCCGCCCGCTCAATGAACGCGCTCACCAACCTCAATTGTGCCGGCACATTCAACGCAGGCGCATGGCCGCAGTTGGGCACTTCGACCACCTGCAGCTGTCCACGCGCACCGGGGCCGCGCCGCTTCATCTCTTCAGCGGTTTCGCGCAGAACCAGATCAGAATCCTCACCGCGCAACAGCAACACTGGAGCCTGAATGGCGTCGTAGTGGTGCCAGATCAGGTAGTCCTCTGGGTAGTGAACGAACTGGCCCACCATGGCAGGGTCGTAGTGCGGGGTGACGCGGCCATCAGGCATGCGGCGGGTGGAGGTTTCGGTGAGCCGTCGCCATTGGGCGTTGGTCAGGAACCCGAAGGGTTTGTAAGCGGCCCGAAAGAACGCCTCCAGCTCAATCATGGTGGCAAACTGCGGTGGGTTGCCCGCATATTGTTTGATGCGCTCAATGGCTGGTTGCGCCAGTTGCGGAGCGTTGTCGTTCAGCACCAGGCTTTGTATGCGCGTCTTGAGGGTCGGCTCAAAATAGCCCGACGCCGCCACGGTGCCAATGGCGCCGCCCATTGACGTGCCGACCCAGTGGCAGCGCTCAATGGCCAGCTGATCGATCAGCTCCCGTGCAATGCGGGTATAGAACGCCAGGCAGTATTCGTCTTTCGGATTGGCTGCCCATTGCGACAAGCCACGCCCAATGGTGTCGGGGCAGATGACTCGGTAGCCCAGCCACACCAGGTGCTCCGCGAGCTCGTCCATGTCACGCCCTGTGCGTGCCAGGCCGTGCCAGGCGATCACCGTGCCTCGCGCATCGCCCGTGGGTTGCCAGTCAACGAAGTGGATCTCGCGGCCGGAGCAGGTCAGATAGTTGGATGTATGGCTCATGGGTAGTCCCGGTCAGGAGCTCGCTTGCATACGGCTTGCACGTGCGCGCAGCCTGCCCACCACTCCGGTGGGAAAGTAGTACACCGAGAGCACGAACAGTAAACCCAACCAGAGCAGCCAGCGGTCGGGGGAGAGCAGCGAGGGAAGCAGAGGAATCCCGGCTGTAGCCTCGCTACCGAGGCGAAGCAGGTCTTGCAAATAGCTTTGCGCCACCACGAACAGCACCGAGCCGATCAGGGCGCCGTAGACGGTTCCCATGCCGCCAATGACCACGATCAGCAGGACATCCATCATGATCTCGAAGCTGAGCGAGGTGTCCGGGCCGTTATACCGAAGCCAGATAGCCAGCATGCAGCCGGCCAGTGTGGCGAACAAGGCGGAAAGCACTGAAGAGAGCGTACGATAAACCACCACTCGGTAGCCAATGGCCTCAGCCCTGAACTCGTTCTCCCGGATGGCCTGCAGAACGCGGCCGAAGGGCGAGTTGACGATGCGAATCAGCACCAGCACCAGCACGACGCAGGCTATAAACAGCAGGTAGTAGCTGAGCAGGCGGCCGTCGAGTGAGGCACCCATGAAGGGCTCTTCGCTGAACTCGAAGGAGGGCGAGAGCAGCTCAGGCATTTTGAAGGTCAGGCCGTCTTCGCCGCCGGTGAATTCAGACAGTTGCGACGCCAGCGTCTGGAACGCGGCGGCCACTGCCAGCGTGATCATGGCGAAAAATATGGCTCGCACCCTGAGGGAGAAAAGCCCCACCGCGAGCGACAGCAGCAGTGAAAGCAGGAGCGCGCCGATCACCCCCACGGCCAGCGCACTCCAGGTGGGCCCCATGCGCGTGGTCGCAATGGCAATGCCGTAGGCGCCAATACCAAAGAACATGGTGTGCGCAAAGCTCACGATGCCTGTGTAGCCCAGCAGCAGGTCGAACCCCGCGACCAGCACGATGAACACCAGGATCTTGGCGGCGACATTAAGCGCCTTCACCCCTGGAAAGAGGAAGGGCGCGAAAGCCAGACCCAGCACGATGGCAATGAGAATCGCCGCCAGCAGCTTGCTTCGCGGCAGGTCATGAGAAAGTAGGCGACTCAACATGAGATCTTCCTATCGATTCCGAAGGTGTGTTTGATGGCCGCGTCACGGACCTCGTGGGTTGGGGCGTAGGATTTCATCGACTGGTTACCGCGTAAATGCCTTGCGGGCGCCACAGCAGAACCGCGACCATCAGCGCGATGTTGGAGAACAGCGCAACTTTCGGTGCCAGAAACCCGGTGTAGTTGGCCATTAAGCCCACCAGCATCGCGCCGATCAGTGCGCCGCCCGTCGAGCCCAGGCCGCCGATGATGATGACGATGAAAATCAACACGTTGACCTGTGCGCCCATTTGCGGCGTCACGTTCTGCTGGTAAAGGCCCCACATGACGCCGCCCAGGCCGGCCAGTGCGCTGCCCGCCACGAACACGCCCACGAACAGCCGGCGAATGCGGTAGCCGAGCGATTCGACCATTTCGCGGTCTTGCACACCGGCACGGATCAGCAGGCCAACCTTGGTGCGCGAGAGCGTCCAGGCCAGCAGCGCGAACACGGCCAGCCCGACGATGACCGCTACCACACGGTATTTTTCGATCGCGGCTTCGCCGATCAGCCAGGAACCGCGCATGCCATCGGGCAAGGGCAACGGTATTTGCTGCGGGCCCCAGATGACCTTGATCAGCTCTTCGCCGATGATCATGCCGCCCATCGTGATCAGAATTTGCTTGAGATGCTGGCCATAGACAGGCCGCACAATGAAGCGTTCAAACGCCAGGCCCACGGCACCGGCGACCAGCATGGCCACCACCATGGCGGGGAGCACCGCCACCAGGTTTCTCCAGATGTCGCCAGAGCCCGTCCAGTCGCCCATCATGCCCAGCACACTGGTGGCCACGAAGGCACCCAGCGCAATGAAAACGCCGTGGCCGAAGTTGAGCACGTCCATCAGGCCGAACACCAGGGTGAGGCCGGAAGCAATGATGAAAATGATCATTCCCATGGCCAGCCCGGCCACGGTGAGTGTGAGCCAGGTGGAAGGCGATCCGATGAGGGGTAGGGCCAGGAGAGCCAGCACGGGTGCCAGCAGCAAGGGTTTGAAATCGGTCGTGCTCATAGTGAAAGCCCCAGCAGCGATTGCTGCAATGCTTCGTCTTGCGCCAATGCCTTCATGGTGCCGGCGTGCACCACGCGGCCGTCGTCCATGACGGCCACGGTGTCTCCTAGGCGTTTGGCAAAATTGATGTTCTGCTCCACCAGCAAAATCGTGACGCCGCTTTGCTTGAGTTGCTGGAAGGCTTCAATCATGTTGTTGATGATGCTGGGGGCCAGGCCCTTGCTGGGTTCATCGACGATCAGCAGCTCGCGCGGCTCCACAATGGCGCGGCTTACAGCCAGCATCTGCTTTTGCCCGCCCGACAATTTTCCGGCCGGGTGGTTCCAGAATTTTTCGACGGCTGGGAACAGCTTGAAAATCCATTGCAGACGCTGCTCGTCCATCTGGGCCGGGTTGCGCGCACTGCGTGCGGCCAGCACCATGTTCTCCTTGACTGTCAGGTCGGAGAAGATGCCCATGTTTTCGGGCACGTAGGCAATGCCCAGGTGAGCAATCTGCGGCGTATGCTTTTTGGTAATGTCCTGGCCGGCGAATGTGATGCGGCCCTGGGAGGCTTGCCACAAGCCCATGATGGTGCGCAAGGTGGTGGTCTTGCCGGCGCCATTGCGCCCCAACAGCATGGTCAGCTGACCACGGGGCACTTCCAGGTCCACGCCATGCAGGATGTGATACGCACCGATGTGCGTATGAACGCCTTCGAGTTTCAGCAGGATATCGCTCATGCCGTCTCCTCTTCCTTGCTGATCCCCAGATACGCCTCTTGCACCACCGGTGAAGCGATCACCTCGGCAGGTTCGCCGTCGGCCGCCAGTGTGCCGTTCGTCAGTACGATGATCCGGTCGGCCAGCTCGCGCACCACATCCATCTTGTGCTCCACCAACAAGATCGTCTTGCTCTTGTCCTGCTTGAGTTGGCGGATCAGGTTCAGAATCACGGGGGCTTCGTCGTGGCTCATGCCGGCCGTAGGTTCGTCGAACATGTACACCTTCGGGTCGAGCGCCATCAGAAGCGCGACTTCCAGCTTGCGTTGGTCGCCATGGGGCAGGCTGGACACGGGCATATGCTGCTTGTCTGCGAGGGCGACGGATTCCAGGATGTCGACCGCCCGCCGCGTGAGTTCGCGGTGATCGCTCCAGACGCTCCAAAGCTTGAGCCCCACGTTTTGAACGGCCTGTACGGCCAGGCGCACGTTCTCCAGCACGCTCAGGTTGGGGAACAGATTGGTCAGCTGGAACGCCCTGCCGAGTCCTGCCTTGGTGCGGGCCGATGGCGACATGCCGGAGAGGTTTTGTCCGTCCAGGTGCACGCTGCCCGCACTCGCCTTGAGCTGGCCTGAAATGAGGTTGAAATAAGTGGTTTTGCCGGCGCCGTTGGGCCCGACAATAGCGGTGAGCGTGCCGGGTTCGAACCGGCACGTGACCGCGTTGACAGCCACGTGGCCGCCAAAGCGAATGGTGAGGTCGCGGGTTTCTAGCATGTCTGGTCGGTGGTCAGGTGCGCGGCATTGGGCAAAAAAGTTCCCACTCCCCCGCTTGCGGGGGGATCTACACCGCATTAGTCCTTCCCAAAAAAGGGTCGGACCGAGGTGTCAGCTCAGCGCTTGTTGCGAACCGGAATGTTCATTTCTTCCGGCTTGATCTCGTGCACCAACTCGGGCACGCCCCAGGCAAAAGCCGGGTCGTTCTTGATGCGGAAGTGGTACATGCTCTGCATGGCCTGGTGGTCTTCCTTGCGGAAGGTCATCTTGCCCTTGGGTGTGTCAAAGCTCATACCTTCCATGGTGTTGATGAGCTTGTTCGTGTTGGTGTCGCCGCCGGTTTTCTTGAGGGCGGTCACGATGGCCATGGCTGCCGAAAAACCACCTGCCGTGAAGAAATCAGGCGGTGTCTTGTGAGCCTTGTAGTGCGCTGCCACCATGGCGTCGTTCACCGGGTTCTTCGGGATGCCAAAGTAGTAGTAGGTGGCGCCTTCCATGCCGGGGAAGTTCTTGTAGGCGGCCATGGCGGGCAAAATGTTGCCGCCAGTGAAGACGTCGATGTTGTAACGCTTCTTGAGGTCCTGCGCTGCCAGGGCGTTGAACGGAGGCACGCCGCCGGCCCAGATCACTTCAATGGCTTTGCGGCCGGGCTTATCCTTGAGCGCATCCACTACGCGTTGAATGCCGGCGGTAAAGTCGGTGGTCGTTTGTGGCAGGTACTCTTCGTGAACAATCTTGGCGTGCTTGAGGGCGTCCTTGAATGCTTTGACGCCGTCGCGCCCGAAGGCATAGTCTTGCGCCAGCGTGGCCACCGATACACCATCCTTGTCCATGGCCACGGCGTTGCTGATGGCGTCCTGGCTGGAATTGCGCCCTGTGCGGAAGATGTATTTGTTCCACTTGTCGCCGGTAATGGCGTCGGCCACAGCGGGCTCCACCAACAGGATTTTCTTGTACTCTTCTGCCACAGGCAGCATGGCCAGCGCCACACCAGAAGAAGTGGGGCCTACGGCGAGATCCACCTTGTCATCGGCGTAGGCGGCAGCCAGCAGGCTCTTGCCCAAGTCAGGCTTGCCTTGGTCATCTTTTTCCAGAACGGTGATTTTCTTGCCGTTTACGGTCATCGTGCCACCGGTGGCGTAGTCCAGGCCCATCAATAATCCGACCTGGGTTTGCTTTCCGTAGGCTTCAAGAAGGCCCGTCTTACTGTAAATGTGGGCGATCTTGATGGAGCCCGATTGCGCAAATGCAGGGCCGGAGGCGGCAACGGTCAGCGCGGCCAAAGCGACGAGAGTACGGCGGTTCATGCAAAGTCTCCTGAAAAAATAGAACAAGGCTTGTTACTTTTAATCGAGATGCACACGCCGTGCCAATGGCTAAGTCATTGATTTATATCGGAGTGGCGCCCAGGGAATAATAAACTGTCTGAAAATAAAACAATTTATATGTATGAAAAACATACAGTTGTCTGAATTTAATTCAGGGTTCTCCCGGGTTGCCTGTGAGGCGCTCGTACAGCTTTGCCCGGGAAATACCCAGTAACCTCGCCGTAGCCAGCTTGTTTCCGTTCGTAGACTTCATGGCTGCAGCAATGGCCCGCTGCTCCAGTTCAGCCACCTGCTCGGCCAGGGGCCGCAGCAGCGCACCGGCGTCTGGCGGTGCGGGTTCGGGTTGCAGTGCTGGGTGAACATGTGCCAGGCCGGACTCCCGCAGCACCGCTTCCATCAGGGGCGCGTCCAGCCGGGCAGAATCACTGCGCAAGGCGGCTTGCTCCAGCACGTTGCGCAGCTCCCGGATGTTGCCCCTCCATGACTGGGCAGCCAGCAAAGCCAGGGCACTCCCGGTTAACTCGGGAGGTGGCGTGCCCCTGTGTCCCATGTCCTCGCACAAGGCATCTACCAGAGCCGGAATGTCGCTGCGCCGCTCGCGTAGCGGGGGCACCCGGATCGGCAGCACATTCAGCCGGTAGTAAAGATCTTCTCGGAACGTGCCCGCAGCCACCAGTGCAGACAGATCGCGGCTGGTAGCGGCGATCAGCCGCGCATCGAAAGGCACCAGTTCGTTGCTGCCCAGCGGCTCAATCTCCCCCTCTTGAAGCGCCCGCAGCAGCTTGGCCTGTAGGCTAAGCGGCATATCACCGATTTCGTCCAGAAACAGCGTGCCTCCGTCGGCCAGCTTGAACTTGCCCACCCTTCCTTTGCGTTCCGCTCCGGTGTAGGCACCGGCGGAAACGCCGAAGAACTCGGCCTCCAGCAACGTGTCTGGAACCGCGGCGATATTCACGCTGACCAGCGGCCCTTGTGACCGCACTGAAGTCGCATGGATGGCATGTGCAAGCAACTCTTTGCCTGTGCCGGTTTCACCCAGAAGCAACACCGGGCTACCCGACTGGGCCGCCCGCCGCGCCTGACGCTTGACTTCTACCGCAGCCGGGCTCGCACCGATGAAGCTGGCAAAGGTATAACGAGACTGCCGATCTGCCCGAGGGCCCGCGCCTCTTTGTGCGGCCAGCTCACGGCGTGCGTCGTCCAAGTCCTGTTGCAGACGGGCGAACTTGGCCATCAGTGGCTGCAAGTTGGTCGCCGCCTGGTCGAACAGCACAATACCCAGCGCTCCAATCACTTCCCCAGCATCATCACGCAACGGAATCCGGCTAACCACGAAGGTGCCTGCGCGGTTGACCAGGAGATCGATCAGAATCGGCCGGCCGGTTCTGAGAACCTGATCCATCTGCGTGTTTTCAATGACGCTGGAGACCGGGCTGCCGATGAAGTCCTCTTCGTTTGCGAAGCCTAGCGCAGGCAGAAAGCGGCGATACTGGTCGTTGATCCATACCACTCGGGCATGTCGGTCGACTAGCAGCATGCCTTCGCTGGCGCCCGCGAACAGATCAAACATCGAACGCGCTGCCAACTCCAGGATACTGGCCGCATCGCGCGGCAAACTGGAATCGTGCATGGGCGGTAGTGGGGGCGCGGGTGTTGGCATCAGGCCTTATCCTACCTTCTGCGGCGAGTGCTGAGAGCACTTCCAGGATTCGCTCGGCGGCATCAGTTCTGTGAGCGATTTCTTGTGCTGGCGGTAGTATTGGCGGTCATGGCAGAAATCCTTAACCGGCAACGGATCGACAAATGGCTCTGGGCGGCGCGCTTCTTTAAAACGCGGGCGCTTGCAGTTGAGCAATTGGACAATGGTCGCGTGCGCATCAATGCGTTGGAGGCCAAGCCCGCTCGTGAGGTGAAACTCGGCGACGAGGTGAGGCTGCGGCAGGGGCGTGATGAGCGCACCGTCATCGTCAAGGGGCTCAGCAACCAGCGGGGGCCTGCCACCGTCGCGCAGCAGCTTTACGAAGAAACCGCAGAAAGTCTGGCCGCTCGTGCAGCCGCTGCAGTGCAAAGGCGGCTCGCACCTGAGCCCTCGCACACCATCGTGCAGGGTCGGCCCACCAAGCGAGACCGGCGTGCGCTCGATCAGCAGCGCGGTGGATGGGGTGATCGCTGGTCTGCCTCGCTGGATGATTAGCGAACAAATACGGAACAGAAACTTTAATGTCTGAAATCGTCGAAATAGAAGTGCCCGCGCTGCTCGCGCTGCAAGAGCGCACGCGCCTGGCTCAGGTTCAGCGCATGGTCACGCCCTGCGGTTCGGGTGAGTTGGTCTGGCATGCCTGGGGTAATAGGCGCCCGGGTGTGCCTCCGCTGGTGTTGTTTCACGGCGGTAGCGGCTCGTGGACGCATTGGGTAAAAAACATACTGCCGCTGGTTGATGCCGGTCGCTGGGTGCTCGCGGCCGATTTGCCTGGTTTTGGCGACTCAGCACCACCGCTGGGTGGCTCTGATGCCGACGCCATGATCGAGCCTTTGGCCGCTGGGCTGCGTCAATTGGTCCCTGACGAACCGGTTGATCTGGTCGGCTTTTCTTTCGGCGGCATGACCTCCGGCATGCTGCTTGCTGCGCACCCACTGCTTGCGCGGCGCCTGGTGCTGGCAGGCGCGCCGGCTATGGGCGTAGAGCCGGAGTCACAATTTGAGCTGAAGGCCTGGCGTCACCTGAGCACTCCTCAAGAGCAGGCGGAGATTCACCGACACAACCTGGGCGTGCTCATGCTGCACGACCAGCATCTGATCGACGGGCTGGCGCTGGAGGTGCACATCGCAAACGTGCAGCGCGACCGCTTGCCTCGAAGGCGCCTGTCTCGTACCGACATCCTGGCCCGAAGTCTTCCCAAGATCACGTGCCCGGTGCATGCCATTTACGGCGCGCATGACGTTCTGTATCGGGGGCGCCTGAAAGAGCTTGAAGCAGCATTTGCAACTAACGCGCCCGATTTTCGCGGTCTGACGCTCATCGAAAATGCAGGGCACTGGGCGCAATATGAAGCTCCAGATGCTTTCAACAAGGCACTGTTGCAAGCGCTTGGGCCGGCGGGGTCATAAGCTGCATTGCAAGCGGCGCGGCAGACTTGAGGGCAAAATCCTCTCATATTGTTGCGAGAGGCTAAGCCATGCCCGCCCCCATGAAAATCGATTTTGTTTCAGACATTGCCTGCCCTTGGTGTGCCGTGGGCTTGGCTTCCTTGCAGCAAGCGCTTTCCCGCAGTGCCGATGCGGTGCAGGCCACGCTGCACTTCCAGCCGTTTGAGCTCAACCCAGACATGCCACCTGGGGGCGAAGATGTGACCGAGCATCTGACGCGCAAATACGGTGGCACGCCCGAGCAGTTTGAGCGCAACCGTGAAGTCATTCGCGAGAGAGGCGCTGCCGTAGGGTTCACGTTCAACCCCGCAGGCCGTGGCCGCATCTACAACACCTTTAACGCGCACCGGTTGCTGCATTGGGCTGGCCTGGAGGGCCCAGATCAGCAACTGGCACTCAAGCGCGCGCTGCTGGAGGCCTACCATGGTCGCAGTGAGGCGGTGGAGCAAGAGTCGGTCTTGCTGGCGGCTGTGCAAGCGGCCGGGCTCGACGCTGCCCGTGCCGAGGCTATTCTGGCGGGAGACGAATACGCCGCAGAGGTGCGCGTGGCCGAGCGCACCTATCAGCAGGCGGGCATATCTTCAGTGCCTGCCGTGATCATCAATGACCGACACCTGATCTCCGGCGGCCAGCCCCCGGAAGTTTTTGAGAGGGCGTTGCGCCAGATTGCCTCAGAGAGTTGAGTAAGAACGTGCTGTTCACAGATCAGCCGGATCACGAAGACCCCCGACACACTCCGGCTGAACGCGCCGCTGCGGCCGCGCGCAGCACCTGGGTCAGTGTGGGCGTGAACATTGTCTTGACAATCGCACAGATCGCGATTGGCGTGGTCTCGAAGTCGCAGGGTTTGATTGCCGACGGCATTCATACCTTGTCTGACCTGTTGTCCGATTTTGTGGTGCTGGTGGCCAACCGCCACAGCCAGAAAGACGCTGACGAAGATCATCCTTACGGCCACCATCGCTACGAGACCGCTGCGTCACTGGTGCTGGGGCTGTTGTTGCTCTCAGTGGGCGCGGGCATGCTGTGGTCAGCCGTGGTCAAACTGCAGGCACCGAGCGAGGTGCCTCGCGTGCATGTGGTCGCGCTTTACGTTGCTTTCGGCGCGCTGGTGGGCAAGGAGTTGCTGTTTCGCTATATGCTGGCGGTCGCCAAGCGCGTGAAGTCGAGCATGCTGGTGGCAAACGCGTGGCATGCCCGCTCTGATGCCGCCTCATCGCTGGTGGTCGGGCTGGGAATCGTTGGCAATTTGGCGGGTTTCCCGCTGCTGGATCCGATTGCGGCACTGGTCGTGGGCCTGATGGTGGTTCGCATGGGTTGGCGCTTCGGTTGGGATGCGCTGCACGACCTGATGGACCGTGGTGTAGACGAAGAAGAGGTCGAGGCCATCCGCCGCACGCTCATGGATACTCCGGGTGTGCGCGACGTGCACGATGTGCGGACCCGCAAGATGGGCGATATGATCTTGGCGGATGCCCATCTGGAGGTTGATGCTTCGCTTTCAGTGGAAGCAGGCCACGACATAGCGGTGGAGGCCAGGCGCAGAGTGCTGCAGCGCCATCGTGTGCTGAACTTGATGACGCACGTCGATCCATGGCGGCGGGATGATCTTGACCATGCGCCAGTTCACCAGGTTCACCGGCCGAGGCAAAATGAGGCTAATTCCAAACCGATCTCCAAGCCAATCGGGATGGGGCATTAGCCAATATTGGCGTCCATCGGTTTCATAGGTTCCGATATTGCCGCACCGGCGTGCACGACGCCATCACGATACTGCTCATGAAAATCACCATTTTTCTTATCGTTCTGTTGTTCGCAGCCGCCGCGACCATAATGCACTTTCGGGGCAGGGTACGCTTGAAGGCTACGCGCCAGATGTTCGATCATTCGACCTTCATGGCGCCGATCAACGTGTTCATGCTCGCATTTTCCGGAGTGCCCCGCCAACCCTATCTGCCGCCAGAGCAGTTTCCTGATCTGGCAGTATTGCAGGCCCATTGGCGTGAGATCCGCGAGGAAGCGCTGGCTCTGGCAGAAGCGCAGCGCATAAAGGCAGCCGCCAACATGGACGACGCTGGCTTCAACTCCTTCTTCAAAACGGGCTGGAAGCGTTTCTATTTGAAGTGGTACGGTCAGGCGCACCCCTCGGCTGCCGAGCTGTGTCCGCGCACAACAGCCTTGCTTTCAGGGCTGCCGAGCATCAAGGCCGCCATGTTTGCAGAGCTGCCGCATGGAGCGCGCCTGGGCAAGCACCGTGACCCGTACGCGGGCTCTTTGCGCTACCACCTGGGGCTGGTTGCCCCGGGGGACGAGCGCTGCTTCATCGACGTGGACGGCGAGCGCTACGTGTGGCATGAAGGTGAAGGTGTGGTCTTTGACGAAACCTACATTCACTACGCTGAAAACCAGAGTGGCAAGAACCGCATTGTGCTGTTTTGCGATGTCGAGCGGCCCATGAAATTCCGCTTTGCGCAGTGGCTGAACCACTGGTTTGGACGCAACGTCGTTGCCGCCGCCAGCTCACCCAACAGCGAAGGCGACCCCACCGGCTTGATCAGCAAGCTATTCCGCATCTCGTTCTACGCAGGCAAGGCGCGCCGTGCATTCAAAAACTGGAATCCCACGGTCTACAAGCTCACCAAGGTCGGGTTGCTGGTCGGCCTGGTAGCCTTGTTCATCTGGTGGTGAGCGCGAGCGCGCGTTGGACTCCCCTCTGGGACCGCCGAGCTCCCGCTCGGCATGCGGCCTATCAATAGATGCAGACGTTGGGCTTGTAGCCTTGGGTTGCCCCAGTTCGTTCCTTATCTCGCCACCCCTCGCGGATCAAACAGCGCATCGAACAACGTAGTCAGTTCCGGCCGCTCTTCAGTAAACCGCGCACGCTGAACAAAGTAAGCTTCGCAGGCCACCGGAAAAAACTCTACTAGCGACGTAGCCCCATACGCGTCCAGCCACGGCATGGGCTGGCCAAAACGCTCAGCCAGCGAGACTTGCTGGCGCAGTGCCTGGTAAGCCGGGACCAGCACAGCAAGCCATGCCGCTCTCGCTGCACGCACACTTTGGGTTCCCATGAAGCCAGGCGGCAAAGGCGGGCAACCATCAGCGTCGCCGCCTTTCATATCCATCTTGTGAATGAATTCGTGGATGACCACGCTATGACCGATTCCGCCATGGCTGCCAGCAACTTCTACAGCTGGCCAGCTCAGCATGACTGGGCCACGATCCATGGCCTCACCGGCTATCAGCTCTTTATACCGATGCACCACCCCCGCTTCGTCCATCACTTCGCGGCGCGCATACACATCATGGGGCTGAACAACGATACCGACAAAATCATCGTACCAGGCCAGCGCGGCCTGAGGACGGCGTGGAGGGCCGAGGTGCAGCAGGGGCAGGCAGGCCTGCGCTGCAATGGCTACCGCCATCGCGTCGCTGACTTCTAGCCCATTCGCTCCCGTAAATTCCTTCTGATTGAGGAAGTGCGCCGCCAGCAGACGCAACCGCGCGCCGACTTTCTCATCTTTCTGAGCCAGAAACGGGTACCGTGCCAGTGTGGTCAGCCACAGGGCGTCAGGAATGGGCGCAGGAGCCCCCAAGTCTTCGATCCAGTGCCAAAGACGACGCACAAACTCAAGCATTACCCACTGCTAAGAGATAGGCACACGGCTCAAACCACTGGCTTGCAGGCGCAGAACTTCGGCACGCGGAGCAGTGCCGTCCAGGTGCCAGTCCGAGAGAACGATGCGGCGCAAAGCTTGGCCTTGTGCGTCGGTCCCTAGCACATGATCGGCTGGTCGGTGTGTATGCCCATGGATCAGAGTGGTGGCATTGGCCTCCATCAGCCAGGCACGGGCAGCCTCGGCGTCCACGTCGGCGTGGTAGGTCAACTCATGCTGGCGAGCAGAGCTGGCCTCGCGCATCGCCCGCCCCATGGCTTGACGCTCGGGGAGGGGGCGTGCCAAGAAATCTTCCTGCCAGTTTGCGCTGCGCACCTGGGAACGAAAGCGCTGATACTCTTTGTCGTCCACGCACAGTGCGTCGCCGTGGGAGAGCAGCCAGCGCTGACCCGTAAAAGTGAACACGGTCGGGTCGGGTAGGTCTCGAACGCCAGTGGTGTTCAGGAATTCGGAGCCGACGAGAAAATCCCGATTGCCTCGCAGAAAGAATACCGGGCGCTGCGCGGCTGCCTCACGGAGCAGTTCGCCGCAATGACCTTCAAAGCTGCCTGCCTCTGCAGCATCGTCGCCTACCCATACCTCGAAGAGGTCGCCGAGGATGAAGATGCCGTCAGCTGGCGTATGCCTCAGGTACCGGGAAAACGCCTCCAGGGTGGCGGGTTCCGAAGCCTGAAGGTGCAGATCGGATAAAAAATCGAGCACGCGCCACTCGGGCGGTGTGCTCAATTCGAAAGCCTTTGGCAGCAAGATGTCGTTCAGACTCGTAGACTCTCTTAGAGCGTGTTTACGATCTCATTGCGAGGAGATCGTGAACACGTTCTTACAGTGCAACAGCTTTTTCGATCACCACGTCGTCCTTTGGCACGTCGTCGTGCATGCCACGGCGGCCAGTGGGAACAGCCTTGATTTTGTCGACCACGTCTTGGCCCTTGACGACTTTGCCGACCACCGCGTAGCCCCAGCCTTGCGCTGTGGGGGCTTTGAAGTTGAGGAAGTCGTTCTTGGCCACGTTAATGAAGAACTGCGCGGTAGCCGAGTGAGGATCGGAGGTGCGCGCCATGGCAACGGTGTATTCGTCGTTCTTGAGGCCGTTGTCAGCCTCGTTGGTGACGGGGGCCTGTGTGGGCTTTTGCTTCATGCCGGGCTCGAACCCGCCACCCTGAACCATGAAACCAGGAATGACGCGGTGAAACACGGTATTGTTGTAATGACCGCTGTTTACGTAGGAAAGGAAGTTGGCGACCGACTTCGGCGCCTTGGCTTGATCCAGTTCGAGGGTAATGACGCCGTGGCCGGCAATATGCAGTTCAACTTGTGGATTGGACATATCTTCTTTCTTTTCGTTTCAATGGATTACTGAATTCTTGCGGACTCGATGACCACCATTTTCTGAGGCACATCGGTCGGGAACGGGCCGCCCGCGCCTGTAGGCGTGTTGCGGATCTTTTCCACGGTGTCCATACCGCTCACAATCTTGCCGAATACGGTGTAGCCAAACAGCTGCGGGTGGTTCACGAGGTTCTTGCGTGGCACGTTTTCGTACGTTTGGCCCTGGTATTCAAACTTCGCCACTGGATCGCCCGGCGGAATAATGACCGGGTCAAGGCGGGCATTGTCAATCACGTTGATGAAAAACTGCGAAGAAGCAGAGTGTGGATCAGCCGTGCGAGCCATGGCCACGGTACCCACGGCGTTACGCAATCCTTTGGCGATGGCTTCGCGCCCTTCGTGCGGGACCGATGGGCGTGTGGGTTTTTGCTTGTAGTCCTTATCGAACCCGCCGCCCTGAACCATGAAACTCGGGATCACACGGTGGAAAATGGTGCCGTCATAGAACTTGTCCTTGACGTACTGAAGGAAGTTCTCGACCGTCTTTGGGGCCTTGTCGGGGTAGACCTCCATCACGAATTCGCCCTCTGAGGTGACAAATTTCACGCGAGGCGCGTCTGCCGCGAGTACGGGTTGAGCGGCCAGCGAAAGGGTGGTGGCCACTGCTGCGGCCATCGCGGCAGCGCGCCTTCTGGAAATCAACATGTGCGGACTCCTGACAAAAAAAACAGCAAAAAAATATATGGGCGAGGGTAATCCCGGCTAAGTTGGTTCTTCGGCGCGGCTGCAAGTTCCGGGGAAACTGCAGCCAGAAGATGCGCTGAGCTTAATTACCACTCAATGAGCGCAGGGCGTCGATTTTCGGGGTCAGGCGTGGAGTGTCGCCTCCCTGAGAGCGCGCGCGCTCGTAAGACCTCGCGGCCAATCTGACCTGCACGTCGCCCAGGTTTTCAAGCGCTGTGGCATAGCGGGGATTCTGTCTGATGGCTATTTCCAGGGCCTCGCGGGCCTTGTCTAGCTCACCCTTGCCGGCAAAAATTACTGCCAGGTTGTTCCAGGGCTCGGCCAGTTCTGGGTAATCCTGGGTCAGCTGGGTCAGAATGGCTTCTGCTTCACTGGCTTGCCCGCTTCTTTGCAGAACTTGGCTTTTGATAAAGCGCATCTGCGGGTCACGCGGGTTGCTGGAGATGTATCGATCCGCGAGCGCCAGCGCTTCGGTGGCTTGGCCGGCATTCAGCAGGCGCTGGACCTCCGCGTAATCGTTGGCCCAGGCTTGCGAAGCCCAAATGCCCAGGCCCGCAAGCAAAGCCGTGCGTGCCAGCGCGAGGAGCGAGCGTGTAAGTGAAAGGTGTGGCTGCCGAGAAGTCATCTTGGTCGGAAAAGAGCGGCAGAGAGCTTTTACGCACCCCGACCGCGCCGTATACTCCGAAGCATTGTATCCATGCGGCTTAACCCAGCCTTGAAGACCCTGGGTGCGGCAGCTTGTGGCAAGTCTGGCATTTCGATCACGACTCGGATCACGTATCGCTGCCCCCGCCCTAAACGCATTTCCCATGACTTTGAAGATTTACAACACGCTTTCGCGTGGGTTGCAAAGCTTTTCGCCGATCGAACCCGGCCATGTCCGCATGTATGTATGCGGCATGACGGTGTACGACCTCTGTCACATCGGCCACGCGCGCTCTGCCGTGGCATTCGATGTGGCGCGTCGCTGGCTCCAGGCTTCGGGCCTGCGCGTGACGTTCGTGCGCAACATCACCGACATTGAAGACAAGATCATCCGGCGTGCGCTGGAAAATGGTGAAACCATTCGTGATCTCACCGACCGCATGATCGGTGAGATGTACCGCGATTTTGACGCGCTGGGCGTGGAACGCCCCACGCACGACCCCCGCGCCACCGACTACGTGCCGCAAATGCTCGATCTGGTGAAAAAGCTCCAGGACAAGGGGCTGGCCTACGCCACAGACAGCGGCGACGTGAACTACGCGGTTCGAAAGTTCAGTGGTTACGGCAAGTTGTCCGGTAAATCACTCGACGAACTTCAGGCTGGCGAGCGTGTGGCCGTAGACGGCGACAAGCGCGATCCGCTTGATTTCGTGCTGTGGAAGTCCGCCAAGCCCAGCGAACCCGAAGGCGCCAAGTGGGAAAGCCCCTACGGCCTTGGCCGGCCCGGCTGGCACATTGAGTGCTCGGCCATGAGCTGCGCACTGCTTGGTGAAACATTCGACATCCACGGCGGCGGGGCAGACTTGCAGTTCCCCCACCATGAGAACGAAATTGCCCAGAGCGAAGGCGCCAACGGAGTGCCGCTGGCGCGCCTTTGGATGCACAACGGCTTTGTGAACATCGACAACGAGAAGATGTCCAAGAGCCTGGGCAACTTCTTCACCATTCGCGAGGTGCTGGAGCAGTTCGACGCTGAAACGATTCGCTTTTTCATCGTGCGCAGCCATTACCGCAGTCCCCTCAACTACAGCGACACGCACCTGCAAGATGCGCGCTCGGCGCTCCGGCGCCTTTATACCGCCCTGGACGCCGTGTCGCCAGCAGAAGTGAGCATCGATTGGTCCAACCCTTACGCGGCCCGCTTCAAGGCAGCCATGGACGAAGACTTTGGCACACCGGAGGCTGTGGCCACGCTGTTCGATCTGGCGGGAGAAGTCAATCGCGGCAAATCGCCCGCAGACGCTGGTTTGCTCAAGGCGCTGGCGGCTTGCCTGGGCTTGCTACAAACAGACCCAAAGACTTACTTGCGCAGTGGCGCAGGGCTGGCCGAAGCCGAAATTGCGGCTCGCATCGAAGCCCGCGCCGCGGCCAAGAAAGCCCGGGATTTCGCTGCCGCTGACCGCATTCGCGACGAACTGCTCGCCGCCGGAATTGTCCTGAAGGATTCACCTTCAGGCACCACCTGGGAGGCAGCGCCGTGATTGTGCGAACAAGAAGCGTTTTGTACCTGAGTCCGACATGGGGGTGAAAGGTGTGAAAGGTGAAAAAAGAAGAAGTACAACTCAGCACGCCTACATACTGGGCGGAAGCTTGCGAGCATCTGGCCAAACGCGACAGGGTGATGAAGCGGCTGATCCCGCAGTTTGGCAACGCATGTCTGCAATCGCGCGGCGACGCCTTTGTGACCTTGGCGCGCAGCATCGTGGGGCAGCAGATTTCGGTCAAGGCGGCTCAGTCGGTCTGGAACCGCTTTGAAGCGCTCCCCAGGCGCATGACGCCCGCGAGCGTGCTCAAACTCAAGGTAGATGACATGCGTTCGGCGGGACTTTCGGCCCGGAAAGTAGAATACCTGGTTGATCTGGCGCTACATTTCAGCAGCAAGCAGATCCATGTAAACCAGTGGGACGAGATGGAAGACGAAGCCATCATTGCCGAACTGGTGGCCATTCGGGGCATAGGCCGCTGGACCGCAGAGATGTTTCTCATTTTTCATCTTATGCGGCCGGACGTATTGCCCTTGGATGACGCTGGCCTCATCAAGGGCATCAGCCAGAACTACTTTTCAGGCGAGCCCGTCAGCCGCAGCGATGCCCGCGAAGTGGGCGCCGCCTGGCAACCCTGGCGCAGCGTGGCCACCTGGTATATGTGGCGCTCGCTGGAGCCCATTCCCGTGGCTTACTGAGGTCTGGAAAAAAGTCCGCAAAGACTTGATCCTGAATAACCGGGTGTAGCGGTCTCATCCGGTAACATTGCAGCCGCTTCAGGCAGCAGGAGAAAAAATTTTGGCCAAGAAGACATTTCTTGATTTCGAGCAGCCGATTGCCGAACTGGAAAACAAAATTGAGGAATTGCGCTATGTTCAAACGGAAAGCGCAGTTGATATCTCTGAGGAAATTGAGCAACTCGACAAGAAGAGTTTGCAGCTCACCAAGGACATCTATTCCGATCTGAGCCCCTGGCAGATCACGAAGATCGCGCGCCACCCGGAGCGGCCTTACACGCTTGACTATGTTCAGGGCATCTTCACCGACTTCGTCGAGCTCCATGGTGATCGGCATTTTGCTGACGACCAAAGTATCGTAGGTGGCTTGGCTCGGTTCAACGGCAACGCCTGCATGGTACTGGGCCACCAGAAAGGCCGTGACACTCGCGAGCGCACGCTACGCAATTTCGGCATGACTCGGCCCGAGGGCTACCGAAAAGCTCTACGGCTGATGAAAACGGCCGAAAAATTCAAGCTGCCCGTGTTCACATTCGTCGACACGCCGGGTGCGTTCCCTGGGCTTGACGCCGAGGAGCGTGGCCAGTCCGAGGCCATTGGCCGCAACATCTACGAGATGGCGCAACTCGAAGTGCCGATCATCTCCACCATCATTGGTGAAGGCGGCTCAGGTGGAGCCTTGGCGCTTGCGGTGGCCGACCAGGTGCTCATGCTGCAGTATTCGATCTACTCGGTCATCAGCCCCGAGGGTTGCGCCTCTATCCTCTGGAAAACCAGCGACAAGGCAGAAGAAGCCGCCGCGGCCCTGGGTATTACGGCACACCGCCTGAAAGCGTTGGGCCTGGTAGACAAAATTGTGAGCGAGCCAGTCGGTGGTGCTCACCGCGACCATCGGCAAATGTCCGCATTTCTCAAGCGTGCGCTGGGCGATGCCTGGCGCCAGTTGAGCGACCTGAAACCGAAGGAACTGGTGGATCGCCGCTACGAGCGCCTCCAAAGTTACGGCAGGTTTACCGATACAAAGGCCGATCGATAGCAGATTGCGGGGCAAGGCCAAGTCCTTGATCCAGCCCCAGCGTTCCAGCCCCCGGATCCGGGTCAATAAGTCGGCCTGGCCCGAGTTTCAATTTTTGAGCGCAAGGCTGTGTGCAGATCGGAAGGCAGCAACTTGAAGGCGGCCTGCAGCAACAGGTAGGCTATCAGGCCGTCGTCCAGCCAGCCTAGAATCGGGATGAAGTCCGAGACCACATCCACCGGGCTAATGACGTACAGAATGGCCAGCACGGCAGTCAGCTTCGCGGCCGTGGGGGTTCGTGCATCGCGCAGCATGGCCCACACCAGAAGGAGCTCCTTGCGGAACATGGCAATGATCTTTCCGAGCTTCCACATAGCGAGTCTCCCGAGCCACCCATTGGCACGCCGTCTTATAACGTGGGTCCAGGTTGCCGGATGACAAGTGTAAAACAGAGCCACTCTGTAACCAGAGATACTTTTCCATGTCTGCATTCACCCCAGCCGACCACGCCGCCGCCCGAGCGGTGGATGACGCCATGGATCGTTTTGCCGCCACTCAGCCCGCGCTGCCCGTGGCCGTCGCCCTCTCGGGTGGGGCTGACTCGACCGCACTCTTGTTGGCCTCGGCGGAGCGCTGGCCCGGGCAGGTGGAGGCCATGCATGTGCACCACGGCTTGCAGGACGCCGCCGACGATTTTGAGCGCCATTGTGCTGCCGTGTGCGCACTCCTGGAAGTACCGCTGCATGTGCGGCGAGTCGACGCACGCCATGCCGCCGGTCAAAGTCCAGAGGCCGTAGCGCGTGATTTCCGCTACGAAGCGTTCGACGCACTAACCAGCAGCGACGGCGAGGCTGCCGCTACCCGTACAGTGCTCGTCGCGCAGCATGCAGACGATCAAGTGGAAACCATCTTGCTGGCGCTCTCTCGCGGCGCAGGCCTGCGCGGCTTGTCGGCCATGCCGGCATCGTGGAGCCGTGGCGCCATCGCCTACGCGCGCCCGTTGCTGGAGGTGCCCGGCGCTGCCATTCGAACCTGGCTCAAAATTCGCGGACAGAGCTGGGTCGAAGACCCCACCAACGCCAGCGAGCAATACACCCGCAACCGGATTCGAGCTCGTTTGCTTCCAGTCATCGAGGCGGCGTTTCCCCAGTTTCGCACGACGTTCGCGCGTAGCGCTGCGCATGCTGCCCAGGCGCAGCAGGTGCTCGACGAAGTGGCCGCCCAGGACCTGTTCACCGCCGGTTCACCTCCGCGCATTCGTGTGGTGCAAACCTTTTCGCGAGCACGCCAGGCGAACCTGCTGCGTCATTGGCTATGGGCCGCGCACGCCGTGACCCCCAGCAGCGCTCAGTTGAACGAACTGCTGGACCAAATGGCGGCATGCACCACGCGTGGACACCGCATGCACCTGAAGGCGGGGTCAGGATTTATTCATCGCGAAGGGGACTGCATTGCCTGGTACCCGCACACCGTGCACAGAGGCGCCAATGGGCCTGCCGCACCCAGTGGCCTTTCGGAATAGCTAAAATGCTGGGTTTTCCGGCGCAAGCCGAGCCTTATTTTCCTCCGTGCGCCATTGAGCGCCGGTTACCTTTTATCCTGCCATGGCATTGATCGTTCATAAATACGGCGGCACTTCAATGGGCTCCACCGAGCGCATCCGCAGCGTCGCCAAGCGTGTGGCCAAATGGGCTCGCGCTGGCCACCAGATGGTGGTGGTGCCCAGCGCCATGAGTGGCGAGACCAACCGTTTGCTGGGCTTGGCCAAGGAATTGGCGCCAACCAAGCACACATTGGCCTATCGCCGTGAGATGGACATGCTGGCCGCCACCGGAGAGCAGGCGTCTTCTGCCTTGCTGGCCATCGCGCTGCAGGCAGAAGGTGTGCCTTCAGTCAGTTACGCCGGCTGGCAAGTGCCCATCAAAACCAACAGCGCCTACACCAAAGCCCGCATCGACAGTATCGACGGCCAACGTGTGCAGGCTGACCTCGATGCAGGCAAGGTCGTCATCATCACTGGCTTCCAGGGGGTAGACGAGGGTGGAAACATCACCACCTTGGGTCGTGGTGGTTCAGACACTTCCGCCGTTGCCGTGGCGGCAGCCCTAAAGGCCGACGAAGCCCTGATCTTCACCGACGTCGACGGCGTCTATACCACTGACCCTCGCGTTGTGCCGGAAGCGCGCCGCCTGCAAACCCTCAGTTTTGAGGAAATGCTTGAAATGGCCAGCTTGGGGAGCAAGGTTCTGCAAATCCGCTCCGTCGAATTCGCAGGCAAGTACAAAGTACCCGTTCGCGTGCTCTCCAGTTTCACGCCCTGGGACATCGATCTCGCTGAAGAAGCCAAGTCCGGCACCCTGATCACTTTCGAGGAAGACGAAAAAATGGAACACGCAGTCGTATCCGGCATTGCGTTCAACCGCGACGAATCCAAAATCTCCGTGCTCGGCGTGCCCGACCGCCCAGGCATTGCCTATCAGATCCTCGGTGCAGTGGCCGATGCCAACATCGAGATAGATGTCATCATCCAGAACGTCAGCAAAGACGGCAAGACGGATTTCAGCTTCACCGTCAACCATGCAGACTATGCTCGCACCCTGGACCTGCTGAAGGAAAAAGTGCTGCCCGAGCTGGGCGCTGCCGAGGTCGAGGGTGATCCCCGCATCTGCAAGGTCAGCATCGTAGGTATTGGCATGCGCAGCCATGTGGGCGTGGCTGCCAAGATGTTCCGCGCCTTGAGCGAAGAGGGCATTAATATCCAGATGATCTCCACCTCAGAGATCAAAACTTCCGTCGTCATCGACGAAAAGTACATGGAATTGGCAGTGCGCGCACTGCATCGCGCATTCGATCTCGATCAGGAGCCGAAAAAGGCGTGATCAGCAGTCTGGTACTGCTCTGAGAGAGGGCGGGTGGCCTGATGCATTCACTCCACGATATGAGTGGAGTGGGGCGCAGATCCTCATCGAGAGTTTGAATCCCTCTCGCCTTTGGCATTCACGAAAAACGGGCCTGATCGGCCCGTTTTTCATTTCTGCCTTCAAGTTCAGCTGCTTTCGCGAAAAGTAGGAGGCATGTCTAGCGTGAAGTGCTTGTATAGCAACTGGCGCATTGGTCATTACAGGTTGTCCATCTTCATCTCCATGTTTGCGCAATCGAAATCCATCAAAGCGGCGAGCTCTACAGTTGGCTCGAAGCTAGTACCGATGACCTGATCTCATGGAGCGAGGCCACCGGCGTTTATTCGGCACCTATCGGTGAATCCGGCCTCAGCACTGGCGGTCATACACTCGCTTTCGATAACGGAGATGTGCTGTATGTACTCATGAGTGGTAGCTTGTACACAATCAATACGGTCACCGGTGCGTCCAGCTTGGTGCACAGCGACGTCCCGTCCGGCCACCATGGCGATTTCCATCCGACGACCAACCGGTTGTACGTGATCTCAAATACCAGTGATCCACGGACTATCCGCGTAATTGACGTGGCCTCGGGTAGCCAGACGAGTGAATTTTCAGCGCCGGACGGTCTGCACACGCTCGCTTTTAGTTGACCGCCAAAAGCCGCCCGCTGCGCGTTGCCTAAGCTGGCCGCGAAAATGCACGCCATAGCCCGAGCTATGCCTGCACTTTGCGCCTTGATTGGGCGGCTTTTGATGGCCCTTTCGAGCACGGAGGATTCATTCACACCTTCTGAGCGAGCGCACTCGCCAAGGTGATGCTAAATGGGTGACTTGCCGATACGCCAGCGCGTTTACCCGCGCCCTTTTGCGCTGCAATGCACGATCAGGCAGCCCAGATGCCGGCTGTGGGCCAAACGTAGTACACACCGCCTACATATTGCCCATCAGGGTAGGACTGGGTTAAGCGGCCTGTGTGTTGCCAACCATGATGAGGTGCGTCAAATCATCCGCCGTCAGATCGCCCAGCGGCCGGTCGACAAACTTGCGACCTGCACCCATGATCACCACGCGGTCGGCCAACGCCACCACGTCGCGCATGTTGTGGCTAATAAGCAGCACGGTGCGACCATCTGCCTTTAGTTTGCGGATAAGGTCCAAAACCAGTGCAGTTTCCTTCACGCCCAGTGCTGCCGTGGGCTCATCCATAATGATGATTTCGGCGTTCCAGCGCAGGGCGCGCGCAATGGCCACGGCTTGGCGTTGCCCACCAGAGAACCGTTCTACCGGGCGCGTCATGTCGGTCACACCTGCCGACAAGCCGGACAAGTAGCGCTGCGACTCGGAGATCATCTTGGCTTTGTCCAGAACGCGCAGAAAAGGCAAGCCGAAGGGCTTGGTCAACTCCGAGCCCATGAACACATTGGCTGCGATAGACAGGCGCGGGGCGAGTGCGAGATCCTGGTAGATCGTGGCCACACCTTGTTCCAGCGCGTCATGCGGAGACCTGAAGCTGACAGCCTGCCCGCGCAAGCTCATGGAGCCTGACGTGGCTTCTTCAGCGCCAGAAATGACCTTGATCAGACTGGATTTGCCGGCCCCGTTGTCACCGCAAAGAGCGACCACCTCACCCGGATAAATGTCGAGGTCAACCTCACGCACGGCCACGACCGCGCCGTAGCTCTTGCCGATACCGCGCAGCGAGAGTAGGGGAGTGGGAGCGGTCATGGGTGTTCTCAGGTGATTACTTCTTGGTCAGAAACTGTTGCACGTTGCTCTTGTCGACCAGCACTGCATCCAGGAACAGGTACGGTCCAGAGGTGATGGTCGTCTGGGGCTGCTTCTTCACGACGATGGTGTCAATGGCTTCCACGGCTTTCTGGCCCATTTGCTCGAAAGGCACAGACACCGTGGCCAGCAGGGACGAGGCGGGGTCTGCAATACGGCGATAGGTCTCTGGACCACCGTCTACCGACACCAGGGGAATAGCGCCCTTCTTGACGCCTTGCGCTTTCAGCAGATCGTCGATCACGTAGGCTTGGCCGTCAAAGAAGCCCAGATGCCCTGCACCTTGCCTTGGTTTTTCAGCAGCAGGGCTTGCATGCCGTTGCGCACATCGTCGCGCCAGCTTTGTGTGCGCGACATCGAGAACTTGCCAATCTCTTTCACGGCCTTGTTTTCGGAGAGCACATCGTCCAGGATCTTGCCGCGAATGCGGGTGGCCAGGTTGAGGTCGAAGCGGGCGGTCAGGATGTCGCCTCTGTAGTTCATCAGGCCCATGAGGTACAGCGCGGCATCGGCGCCGATCTTGTATTCGTTGGTCTGAATGTCAAACAGCGTGTAGGGGCTGGTGCCCGACATGATGGTGATCACCGGAATGCCTGCGGTTTTGGCGGCTTTGAACTGGGCATCGGCTTCCACAGGTTTGCCCATGGCTACGATGATGGCGTCGACTTTTTTGGAGATCAAAGCATCAAATTGTTCAGCGTGCTTGGGCAAAGCGCCTTCGGAATTGAGCAGTGTCACACCCCAGCCCTTAGCCTTAGCGGCCTGGGCGGCAGCATTGGCTGCACGGGCATGGGTTTCCGAAGCAAACTGGAAGCCAACGATACCGACTTCAAAAGCTTGCGCTGCCGGAATGAACGCAACGGTGGCGGCAAGCGCCAGAAGCACTTTTTTCAAACTTTTCATCTCATCACTCCTTGGGTAATTATTTGCTAGACCTTGAAGGCTGCTTTTTTAAGCACACTGGCTGAGAAGGCGACCGAGCCAATGATGATGGCGCCCAGCATGATGTCCTGAATGTAGTAGGGCGCGCCCAGCAGAACCAGACCATTGCCCAGCACCTTCAGCACCAGCGCCGCAAACACGGTGCCTATGATATTGGGCTTGCCTGGCTCAAACATGGTCATGCCCAGCAGCACGGCGGCGATGGCATACAGAAAATAATCTCCGGCCATACCGGGAGCGGCGGAAGACAGGTTCGAGGCCAGGAGCATAGCGGTGACACCAGCCAGTGCACCCGACAGCAATAGACCGACACGCTTCATGCGGGCGGTGAGAATGCCGGACAGGCGCGCCGCCTCTTCGGCCTCCCCTGTGGCAACCATGTGAGCGCCCGTACGCGTCCATTTCACCAGGCCCCATGCGCAGGCTGTGAACGCGAATAGCCAAAGAATCAGATGTGGAATACCGCCCGTATTACCGCGGGCCAGGCCGGTAAACGCTTCAGGCCAACTGCCGACAAAGGCCACGCCTCCGGTGATCATGAAGCTCAGACCTTTGGCAATGGCTGCAGTGCCCAGGGTCATGATGAGCGAGGGTACACGCAGTCGGGTGACTCCAAAACCGTTGAAACCGCCCAGCGCGACACCCACACCGATCGCGGCCAATGCGGCCATGGCCGGGTGGTATTCTTGTTGGACCAGCAAGCCACAAACCACGGCAGCCAGGCTGGCGACTTCAGCGATGGACAGGTCAAGTTCGGCAATCGTGAGTGCCAGCGCAAATCCCATCGAAAGAATGGCCAGGGTGCTGGTGTCTTTCAGAATATTGATGAGGTTGCTGCTGCTCGCAAAATTGGGGGCAAAGATGGCAAAAAAGAGGATCAGTAAAAGGCCGGCCATAGCCGTGCCATAGCGGCCAATCAACTCTTGCCGTTGGAGTTTTCCCATGCTTTAAATATTCTTGCGAAGGTGGAAAGACGCACCTGAATGGCGATCCCATGAGGAGCGCAACTCAGCTCGCTCTTGATCTATTTGATGCCCGCAGACCGATCAATGATAACTGGTGCAGATAGGGCCGTTTTCACTTTCAAAACACACTCTAGCTCCCAGGCAGGGTGCCGGTTTGAGGCGTCAATTCAACCAAACCAGTTGAGATGGGTGTTAACGCCGCCTCACTGCGCCTAAACAATTGAAATAGCGCGTCGTAAACCCCCTGCGCACGGAGTGCGGCTCATACCGGGTGGCAACCGCTGCGAGTTGGTCTTGCGCCGCAGCCAGGGAAGGGGACTGTCCTGTCCCCGTCCAGGCAATGATGGCTGCGCCCAGCAGGCCTGATTCTTTTGCATGGCCCACCACAACCGGGCGGTTGCAGATGTCGGCTTTGATCTGAGCCCAGACGGGGTTGCTCGAAGCTCCCCCGCCGAACCGGATTTCACTGACAGGCTGCCCTAGAGAAGCTTCTGCCCGCTCCAGAACGATCCGATTGAGAAAGGCTACGCCCTCCAGAACTGCATAGGCCAGATCCGTAGCGGTGTGTTGTCGCTCCAGCCCGATGAAGGCGCCGCGCAGATCCGGGTTCCAGTAGGGCACCCGCTCCCCTTGCAGATAGGGCAGGAACAAGATCGGTTGAGGATGGCGGGGTAGGGCCAGCAAGTGGTCAATTCCTTGGGCCGCGCTCTCAAAGCCGCGTTCCGCACCGCCCAGCACACTCATCAGCCAGGCGGCAGTGTCGGCGCCGTTCTGGCTGGGCCCGCCAAGTTGCCAAAGCCCACACCAATCGACGCTCATGAGTCCTTCTGCAGTGGAGGCCGTGGGGCCGACCACGCCGAGCACTTCGGTCGTGCCTGAGATGTTGTACGCATAACCGGCTCGCATGGCACCCAGACCTGTCACGGCGGCCCAAGTGTCATTGGAGGCGCAAAACACAGGTACGCCTTGCAAGCGACTAAGGGTGCCGGGCAGGCCCGGTTGAACCTTGGCGACCTGGGCGCAAGGGTCAATGATGTTGGGGATGGCCGTTGGCTTCAGCCCGACTACCTGGAAGGGGCTCGGATTACCGGAAGACTCAGTGCAGGCGCTCAGTCGAGCCATAGAGACCGGATCGCTTGCGCGCTGCCCCGTTAAGCGGAAGTTGAGCCAGTCTTTGGGCTCCAGGACGCAATCGAGCGCCTCGAAATGATTCGGCTCTTCTTCAGCCATCCATGCCAAGCGGGCGAGTGGGTGAAACGCGTTGATGTGTTCGGCTTCGGGGTGATGAGCCAGTTGCGCCTTAAGGCGGGTGGCCACAGCGCCCGCGCGTGTATCTTTCCAGGTAATGGCGGGTCGGATGGCTTGACCCGCCGAGCTGAGCAACACCTGGGTCCGTGTGAACCCGCAAATGGCAATGCCCTCAATGCGGTCAAAAAGCTCGGGCTCTGCACGGGCGAGCCGGTCAGCGGCCTCCACCAGGTTGGTCCACCAGATTTCGGCATCACACTCGGAACGCCCCTGAGGGTCGACCGGGATGAAGCCCGCAATGACGGTTTCAGCTTGTGTGTTGCCTTGCGTATCGACGAGCGCCGCGCGAAAACTGGTGCCGCCCAGATCGCAAGCCAGGACCACCTTCATGCTCATGGTTTTTCAGACCCCGTTTTAAGCAGATATCGACGTTCGGGGCAGTGGCAGGGAAATCTCAACATCATGAGGCTGGTCGCGTCGAAACAGTTTGGGGCAGGGAAACTCACTCGGTCGTGTATTTTCGTTGATGGTATGAGCATTCGGGATACAGACGCCGAACCAATGCTCGCGAACACTTTCGCGACTGCAGCCTCATTGCTGCTGCAACAACAGGTCTTCGCTCATACGGCGTTGAAGAAGCGCAGAGGGTATGCGCTCAGCGCACCTCTCCCAAGAAGGCCAGCATGCGTGCCGTGGCGTCCTGAGTGATCTGCGAGTCGTAGGTGTAGCCGAGCGATGCGAGCCCGGGCTTGTCCCAGCCGTGCGTAGCTTCCGGGAACACATGCCATTGCACCTGTTTGCCCGCAGTTTTCAGCTCGTCCAGCAGCGGGAAGCAGGGTGTGGGTGGTACCTCAGTGTCGCGCCCCGCCATCAGCAGTAGCAGCGGGCGATCTATGTCCTTCAGCACCAGCGCGTAGTTTTTGAATGCGCAACTGCCGTAGTTGGCCACCGTGGCGGCAAAGCGCTGCTCGGAGCCCACGAGCTGCGCGCTCTGCGGGGAGGCCAGCAGCGCCGACATGAAGGCACCCCAGCTGTAGCCCACCTGGTAGATGCGCGCCTTGTCCACAAAAGGCTTCGATGCCAAGAAGGCCAGCGCCGCATACGCGTCGGCGACACCGGTGGATGAGACGGGCGTGCGTGCACGGCAGTCGTCAAAGCCGCGTGGGCCGAAGCTGTCCACCACCAGCACCACATGACCGGCAGCCAGCAGCGACTGCGCGTGCTGCTTCATGTGGACATTGGGCGGGCCTTTCAGCCCGCCACAGGTGTGCATCAACACCACGGCGGGAAAAGGCCCCTCGCCGGCCGGTTTGAATACGGTGTTGGCTACGTTCGTGAAAATGCCAATGGAGTCCTTCGCTTCTGCCGCGAAGGTCACCGGCTTCAGGTCGATAGAAGCCCCCAGTTGCGCGCGCAGATCCTGCGCGTAAGCGGGCACCAGGGCGGCGGCGAGCCAAAGGGCTGCCAACGCAGCGGCATGGCCATATGTTGAATGCAGCCGCATAGGGAGTCTCACCTGTTTTTGTTGATATTCAAACATTATTGATAGCGTGACCGCGTTTTACAAGTCCTAGGGATGCCCTGCATAACTCCCTGCGGTCTGTGGCAGCACGGCCTCGGGCGATCCGCTGCGTTGCTTTTCTTGCCAATAGCTGGGCTATTGGCTGCAAAAAGACGCCTTGCGCCTCATCCCGATCCGCACTACCACCGACTCGCGAGGGTTATGCAGGGCATCCCTAGCAATTAGGCGCGCGACCAAGCCAACCACCGGGGTTACTCGGACCCGGATGCAGAGGCTGTGCGGCAAAGGTCAAACGACAGTCGGGACGGCGGCATCACGCCCGACTGAGCCCCCATTTGCCTGTACCCTTGGGTAGATGACATCTGATACCCAAGAGCCTATTCAAGAAGCGCGCCTCTGGAGCGACGAACACTGGACCGCCCGTGTCATCAAGAACGATGACGATGACGGCTGGGCCGTGGCCATGTACCTGGACGGTGAAGCCGAGCCCGCTTTGGTAGGGCCCTGGACCATGGGCCGCGACAAGAAGAATCCCAAACCGCTGGACAAGTCGGCTTTCGACACCTTGGTCAAGACCGCCAAGGAGGTGATTCGCCGCTCCGAGCAGCACCTGCACGCGCAGTTAAACAAGAACGTCAGCGTTACCGTGGACGGCCAGCGTATTCGTGTGGCCTTGGCCATCGTGCCGGACGAGGAGGGCGCTACCGCGACGCTGCGCGCGACGGACGAACTCGGCGACGAACTGGCCTGCGTGCCTGTCGCCCCCACCTTTAAACTGAACGTGGACAGCGCGCAGGCCTGGATCGCCGCCGGCTACGAAAAGCCTCCACGATAATCCACGAAGCAGAAAGTGCAAAAATTAGGCGTTGCGCACGCTGAATCAAATTCGATGTCGATGAAGTTAAGAATAGCCTAAAAATAGTGGCTTAATTGGCAGTTCCGGAGCGATGACCGAGTCGCCGAAGGTGCTCCCCTGCTAAGGGAGTATGGGGTGTAGAGCCTCATCGAGGGTTCGAATCCCTCTCACTCCGCCAAGATAAAGCCTAATAGATTCAATCACTTAGGCTTTTTCTTGGGTGCTTATTTCCTTGCCTGGCACGGGTGCAGAGAAGAAAAGGCCATCGAAACGAGGATTGGGTGAACGCCAAAACCGCGCGCCCTAACCTGAGGCTAGAAGTGCCGCTTCAAGGCATGATCCCCATGGACTTGCCCAGAAACGCCAAACCGCCCAAGGGGCGGTTCGGTTGATGGCCTCGCAATGAGGGCGTCTGTTATCGGAAGACCCTTAATCCAGTTGAACTTTCATGCTTCGCACCAAAGGAACCCAGGTGTCGTATTCCTTCTTCATGAAGGCCGCGACTTGCGCACGGTTCATGGCAGGGTAGGCAACCACGCCTGATTCCTCAATCTGACGGGCATTAGCGGAGTCTGCCATGGCCTTATTGACCGAAGCGTTGAGTCGGTCGAGCACGGCATCCGGAGTGCCCGCAGGTGCCCAGAAGGCATTCCAGGAATAGGCGCGAAAGCCCTTGAGTCCTGCTTCGTCGAAGGTCGGCACGTCGGGTAGGCCCTTCATGCGCTTGGGCACCGCCACCGCAATAGCATTCAGTCGGCCCGATTTGACCAGAGGGTTGACGACTGAAGGCGCGTCCATGGCAAAGGCCACTATGCCGCCCATCAGGTCCGTCATGGCGGGACCTGTTCCCCGGTAGGGGATGTGCTGCACATCCACGCCGGCCATTTGGCTGAACAAGTGACAGGCAATGTGGCTTGACGTGCCGTTGCCGGCAGATGCGTAGTTGAAATGACCTGGGCGGGATTTGAGGCGTTGAAGCAGTTCGGGCAATGTCCGAATGCCGGAGCTGGCGGGCACCACGAGCACCAGTGGTACTTCCACGGTCAGCGCCACAGGTGCCAGATCCTTCAGAGGGTTATAGGGCAGCTTGGAATACAAGCCAACGTTCAGCGCATAAGTGGAAAGCGTGCTGTAGGCCAGGGTATAGCCATCGGTTGGCGCGCGTACAGCGGCTTCAACACCAATGTTGCCTCCGGCGCCGGCCCGGTTGTCGATCACGACCGGCTGGCCCAGGTCCTCAGCCATCGACCTGGCGACAATGCGCCCGACCAGGTCGGTGTTGCCGCCTGCAGGGAAAGGCACGATCACGCGTACCGGCTGGGCCGGCCATGGAGTGGCGGCATGGGCCGACAAGGACGACAGGACGCCCAGTGGGGCAAGTGGCGCCACAGCAGCAGCCTTGACCAGGGTGCGGCGGGAAAGAGCGGTGGTTTGCGGTTTCATCTTCGATGCTTTAAAAGTCAGGTGGGAAAGTGGGTGTTGATGGAATGAGCGGGTACCCGATAGCGTTCGCTATTGATGGATGACGCGTGCCAGGCGGCCACTTCGTCGGCGCGGGCCCACCAGACCGTCGGGTCGCGCCGCATATGCTCGATGAGCTTGCGCAGCATGCGCAGGCGTTGTGGGCGGCCAGAGATCCAGTCGTGGATGGTCAGCATGAACAGGCCACCGTACTCGCGCATGCCCTCGAACTCTTCGATCCAGCTTTCCAGCACGGCCCCAGGATTGGCGGGATGGGTCTTGTCGCGCGTGCTATTGGTGTAGCGGAAGTACAGAGCGTCGTCGACCATCCACTGCACGGGAACCTGCACGAGATTGCCCACGTGATAAGGGTGGTCAAAACCCATCAGGGAACTGTCGTACGAAATGCCGCGGCGCTCCATGGCGCTCAGGAAGTCGGGGGTCATTTCCCACGAAGGCGCGCGGTGGCCGAGCCCCGTGAGTCCTGTTTGCGCACGGAACAGATCCTGTGCCTGGCCGAGGTAGTCTTCGGCCTGTGCAGGGGCAATGGCTTCGATGCGCTCATGGTAGTAGCCGTGGTGGGCGATCTCGTGCCCGGCGGCCACCAGATGGGGGAGCAGTTCGGGGTAGGTCTCCGCCACCACACCAGGCACGTAGAAGCTGCCCTGAATGCCATATTCGGCCAGCAGATCCGTGATCCGCTTCAGACCCTGGCGTGGGCCGTAGCGGCGCTGTTCGATTTCGCCGAGGTGGTTGATGTCCTGTCCGCGGCTGATCCACAGGAAGGGCGACTCCGCGTCGAGATCGAGGGAAATCACCACCGCACAGCGCTTGCCTTCCGGCCAGACATAGTCAGGGTAATGGACGGTGGGGTGATCGTGCATTCGCATGATGTGACTTTCAGAATTGGGCGCGCAGGTAGGGTGAGGGCACGAGCTCGCGTCGGCCCCTCAGTGCCCAGAACGGGTCGGAGAGCAGTGCGCGGCCAAGGAACAGGAGGTCGGCTTGGCCCGTTGCCAAAATCTGCTCGGCCTGGGCCGCATCGGTAATGCCGCCTACTGTGCCGGTGGCGATGTCCCCTTCTGCACGAACACGCTGAGCGGCATCGGCGTTGAAGGCGGTGCCAGCAGGTCTTGGCTGAGGCGGCGCAATGCCGCCGCTTGTGCAGTCGATCAGATCGACACCAGCCGCCCTCAACAAGCGCGCCAGCTTGACCGATTCATCTACCGTCCAGCCGCCGGGCACGCCATCGGTACACGACAGGCGCACGAGCAAGGGCATGGCTTCTGGCAGCACGGCGCGAACCGCTTGAAGCGCTTGCAGTGCAAAGCGTGTGCGCCCTTCAAAGTCTCCGCCGAACTCGTCGTCGCGCTGGTTGGAGAGGGAGAGAGGAACTGGTGCAGCAGATACCCATGGGCCAGGTGCAGCTCGACCACGTCGAAACCCGCTCGCACCGCGCGCTGGGCAGATGCTGCATAAGCGGCCACGGTGCGTTCGATGTCATCGCGCGTCATCGCACTCGGGGAGGACATGCCCCCATCCTGCGCCAGCGCACTGGGCGCGAGCACAGGCCAGGCACCGTCGTTCGCACCGAGCGCCTTGCCTCCCTGCCAAGGTACATGAGCGCTGCCTTTGCGGCCAGCGTGGTTGAGCTGAATGCCCATGGTTGTGCCCAGATTGTGACCGTTGGCCACCAGTGCGCCAAGCGCCTGTTGCTGCGCGTCGTTCCACAAGCCCAGACAGCCGTGTGTGATGCGGCCCTCGGCGCTGATGGCTGTGGATTCAAGCATCACCAGCCCAACGCCACCTATCGCACGGGCGCCATAGTGGGCTTGATGCCAGGCACCCGCCAGCCCGTCAACCGCCTTGTACTGGCACATCGGTGAGAGCGCCAAGCGGTTGGACAGGGTGAGGCCGTTGACGGACAAGGGAGAGAGAAGGATGCTCATGACAAATGCTCCAGGAGAGAGGTCCAGAACGCCAGGCGCGGCCCGAGGCTGGACACGAGGAAATGTTCGTGTGCGGTATGGGCGCCGTCGCCAGCGACGCCAAGACCGTCCAGGGTGGGAACGCCCATGGCAGCGGTGAAATTACCATCGCTGGCGCCACCGGTCATGGGGGCTTCCTGCAGCTCGAAACCTGCCTTTGCGGCGTGAAGTTGCGCCTGCGCCAGGAGATCGTTGCTGGCGGCGGTTTTTTCATAAGGAGGGCGCTTGAGCCATGCGTCGATCTGCAGTCGCACATATGGCGTGCAGGGCTCAAGCGCCATCAGGCGTGCATGCACGGACTCTGCGAGCGCTTGTGTGGGCACACGGAACTCGGCTGCCAGCGCGGCGTGATCGGGGACCACATTGGTGCCCGTTCCACCTTCCACGCGACCGACGTTCAGCGTCACGCCTTGCTCGTAGTCGGTCATCGCCTCCAGGGCCAGCACCTGGTGGGCAAGCTCGCGAATGGCATTGCGGCCGAGATGGTGCTGCAGACCTGCATGCGCCGCACATCCGTGGGCTTGCAGGCGAAGCGCGCCGATGCCCTTGCGCGCGGTCACGCAGTGACCCCCGCTCTTGCGGGCTCACCCACCAGGGCGTAGCGGGCGTTGCGTGCGGCGTTCTCGATCAAGGACCTCGACTTGGCGCTGCCGATTTCCTCATCCGGTACGAACAGCATGTCGATGGGCAGGCGGTGGGCTTGCTGTTCCGAGACGTTTTTGAGCGCCGTCAATGCCACGCAGGCGCCGGCCTTCATGTCAAAGCCGCCGGGGCCGAAGACGCGATCGCCTTCAATGCGCAGGGGGTTGCGCGCCAGCGACCCCACCGGATGGACTGTGTCCAGGTGAGCCAGCACCAGGATGCCAGGGCGCACGTCCCCAGATGCCCGGTTGCTCACGGTCAGCAGCGGACCGACTTCATCGCCCAGGGTCTGAAGTTGTGCCGAGAGACCAGCCGCCAGGGCGTCCGCCTGCACCAATCTGGCCAATGTCGCTACAGCGGCCGCATCGTGCGAGGGCGTTTCAATCTCGATCCAGCGCTGGATCTGGTGGAGCAGGGCCGGGGCACTCATGCAGGCACGCGTCGGTTGATGGCGTTACCTCCATCAACGGCGATGGTTTCGCCGGAAATGAAGGCGGCAGCGTCCGAGCTCAGGAAGGTGATGACGTTGCCGATCTCGCCCGGGCGGGCGAGGCGCCGCAAGGGCACACCGGAGCCAACGCGTTGCAGGTGCGATTCTGGAATAGGGTCCCGGGTGTCGCCGCGCAAGCCGGGACGTACTGCGTTGACGCGCACACCTTGAGGACCCAGGCGAACGGCGAAGGCCCGCGTGAGTTGCTCGAGGCCTGCCTTGGATGCTCCGTAGACCGCGCCGTTCTCGCGCACCACACTGGCGGCGCCAGAGGAGATGTTGCAGATGGCGCCCGAGCCCCGCACGGCCATGGCTGTGCCCAGGCGCTGCATCAAGTGGAATGGCGCGCGCAGGTTGACACTCAAAATGCGATCGAAGGCATCGAGTGACATGTCCAGCACATCAAGGAACGGGAACAGCCCCGCGTTGTTGATCAGCACGTCAGGCGTGCCCTGCGACAGCAGACTTTCGGCCAGTGCTTGAGCTTCCGCGCTTTGGGTGAGATCGGCAGGAAGGTACATAAAGCTGCCTGCCGGCAGTTCGTCCGAAGGTGCAAGCTCCGGGGCAATGTCGCTCAGCAGCAACTTCGCACCTTGTCGGTAGAAGGCTGTGGCAATTTCCTTTCCGTAGGCGCCGCAAGCACCTGTCACAGCGACCAGTTTGCCTGCGAATGGAAGATCGTTCATGCGTTCAGCTCCCTCACGATTTGGGCGAACTCGACAAGGTTGGCGCGATCAATGGGGCGATGGCCGTCCTCGATGTCATGGATCAGGCGAATCAGCACCTCGGTGATGGGCGCCTCGGCACCACGGGCCTGCGCCACGCGGACAATTTCCCCTATCTGGACGTCGATCTCGGTCTTGCGCTTGCGCACGGCCAAGTCCCGCCAGACGCCGCTGCGCTGTTTGGTCGAATGCCGATAGTGATCGGCCATCAACGACAGCGAGCGTTCTGATTCGCTTGCAGGGGCGTCGGCAGCAAACGCTCGGGGTTCGAACCCATCGAATCCGATGGGGCTTACACCTGCCAGCGTGGCAACGCCGATCACCTCGCGCGCCAGCGCCGTGAACAAGGGCTGATGTTGCGCGTCGGAGAGCGTTTCGCTCATAGTTTCATTGGCCAGCGCGGTCGCAAAAAGCAGGCTGCCGTAGGCAAGCTTGCCCCATTTGTAGCGTGCGACATCCGCTTCGGCTGACGTATCCGGATCAAAGGCGCGCAGCAAGGCGGCCAAGTTCTCCACGCGCTGCGTGCGCCCGAGGGTGTATTCGCCAAGTTTGATGGCACCGCGATTACCGTAGCTGATGTGCCCCGGCTCAAGATAGTCTGCGGCAAAGTTCACGAAGCCGGATATCGTGCGGTGTGCGCCCACCCCCGCTGCGATGCATTCTTCGTTCAGTCCGTTCTGAAGGGATACGACCACGCCATCGGGGCTCAGGTGCGGGGTCAACTGCGCCACTGCAGCTTCAGTGTGCTGCGCTTTCACGGCCAACAAAATGCAGTCGTAAATGCCCT
Source organism: Ottowia caeni (assembly GCF_050821495.1). GTDB lineage: Bacteria > Pseudomonadota > Gammaproteobacteria > Burkholderiales > Burkholderiaceae_C > Ottowia > Ottowia caeni. Next base: position 1,526,765 of record NZ_CP151080.1, read on the forward strand.
CCAGGTCGGCGGGCGTGGACGCGGGAACGACCTGAACGAACTGCGCAACAGGCCCATCAATGCGAAGGCCCGAGGTCCGGCTGGCATGCACGTGTTCGGCCACCACATCGACCATTTTGACGGGTATGCCGGCGCGCGCCAGAAAAGCGGCCACGCAACCGCCAATGGCACCACCGCCCCAGACCAGCACAGGGCTTCTAGGCCGCCATTTGCTCGCCGCAGGTGTCTTGTTTGAATCTCTGTCCATGCGAACGAGTCTAGAAGTCGCTCGCTGGCAATACCAGCCATGGGGAATAATAGTTCCCATAACTGGGAGTAATGTTTGACATGGCGCTGCCCGATCTCAACCTGTTGATTTATCTTCATCTGCTGATCAAATACGGCAACGCGACCAAGGTTGCCCAGGCGATGGGCGTGAGCCAGCCAGGGGTGAGCGCAGCGCTCAAGCGTCTGCGTGCCGTCTTGAACGATCCGGTATTTGTTCGCACGGGCGGGCGCATGGTGCCGACGCCTAAGGCGCAGGCGGTGCACGCTCAGACTGCTGGGACGCTGGAGATGTGGGAGCGCCTGGCCGAGGGCGAGTTGGTGTTCGATCCGGCGCGCACGAACCGTGGCTACACCCTCCTGGCGTCGGACTACATCCTTCACCAGATGCTGGCGCCGTTGGCTGGCGAGTTGGCGCGCCGCGCGCCCGGTGCCACACTGCGCGTCATACCGCCCAATCCTTACCGTCGTCTCCAAACCGTCGTGAAGAGGGAGGCGGATTTCGCCATCGGCTACTACCATGAAGCCCCGGAAGAGCTGCGTGTGCGGCGTTTATTCGTTGAATCCGTGGTGTGCGTGATGCGTCAAAGTCATCCTGCGGCCCGAAGCTTTGATCTGGATGCTTTTGTGCGCTATCCGCACGTTGGGATTGCTTCTGTGGCGCAGGGTTCGTACAGCGCCACTCTGGAGCGCTCCTTGCTGGAGCGCGGGATTCACCGCCGCCTGCCGCTCACGGTTCCCAGTTATCTGGCGGTACCTTCGCTTCTGGTGGAAACCGACTACATCGCATTGCTGCCGGCCAGTCTGGCGACGTCGTTTGCCAAACAGATGCCCTTACAGGTACATGCCAGCCCGTTGGAGCTGCCTGCTCTTGACGTGTCTATCCTGTACCACAACAACGCCCAAGACGACGTGTCACATCAATGGTTTCGCCAATTGACCGTGGAGGTCGTCGGCATGGCTGGCTTGCGAGGGATGTCTGAGCGACAGGTTTGAATGCATGGCTGCTTGTGCGGGGAACACTATTACTCCGAACAAGGGCAAACTCAAGACAGCGGGCGATGCGATCTTGGCGCTAAAGAACTTGGTCTGGTGCCGTGTAAGGCCTCCTCGGGGGTTCCAATTGCTCTCCCTCCGAGGAGATAAAGCCTAGTGTGGAGTTTCATTAATAACTTTACAAAGTCGCGCCAATTTTTCGAAGATGGAGTCGGCGGTTGCGGTCCAGCGGAAGGGGCGCGGGTGTTGGTTGTAGTGCTCGACGAAGGCGTTGATCTTGCGCTTGAGGTCAGGCACCGAATCGAATGAGCCACGCCGGATGGCCTGATTGGTGATCAAGGCGAACCAGCGCTCGACCTGGTTGAGCCATGAACTGTAGGTCGGTGTGAAGTGCAGATGAAAGCGGGGCCGGCGTGCCAGCCATGCGCGAACCCGAGGATGTTTGTGGGTGGCGTAGTTGTCGCAAATGAGGTGCACGTCCAGCGTGCTGGGCACCTGTGCCTCGACATGGCGCAAGAAAGCGAGAAATTCCTGGTGCCGGTGCTTGGGTTTGCATTGCGTGATCACAGTGCCATTGGCGATATCGAGCGCGGCAAACAGCGTTGTGGTGCCGTGGCGCACGTAGTCGTGCGTAACTCCCTCGACATACCCCAGACCCATCGGCAGCATGGGCTGCGTGCGCTGCAGAGCCTGCACTTGGCTTTTCTCGTCCACGCACAGCACCAATGCGTGCTCGGGCGGGTTGAGATACAGCCCGACGATGTCGCGCACCTTTTCGATGAAGAAGGGATCGTTGGAGAGCTTGAAGCTCTTGCTGCGGTGCGGCTGCAAGCCAAACAACGTCATATAGCGGTGCACGGTCGTCGTCGACAGACCCGTCTCATCGGCCAATGAACGCCGCGACCAATGAGTGCGGCCCTTGGGCTGGCTGCCAAGCGCCTTGTTGATCATCAGCGCAATCTGCTCGTCCGTTGCCTGGCGGGGACGCCCCGGCTTGAGTTCGTTGTGCAGCCCCGCAATGCCTCGCTCCCGGTAGCGAGTGCGCCACAGCGTCACAGTTGGGCGACTGTAGCCAAAGCGCTGCGCTACGGAGCTGTTGGTCTCCCCGTCAGCCATGCAAAGAATCATCTGGGCGCGGCGAGCTAACGCCGCAGGCAGGCTTTGCGAGCGTGCGCATCGACTCAAGCTGCACGCGTTCGCTCGGCGCAACTACCAGTGGTTTTGCAGGACGTCCCATCGTTGTGCTCCACTACCAAGGATAGCTCTTGGAGTACACAAATAATGTAAAGTTTCATATGAAACGGGACACTGGCAATTAGGCGCGCGACCAAGCCAACCACCGGGGTTACTCGGACCCGGATGCAGAGGCTGTGCGGCAAAGGTCAAACGACAGGCGGGACGGCGGCATCACGCCCGACTGAGCCACCCCATTTGCCTGTACCCTCGGGTACATGACATTTGACACTCAAGAGCCTATTCAAGAAGCGCGCCTCTGGAGCGACGAACACTGGACCGCCCGTGTCATCAAGAACGATGACGATGACGGCTGGGCCGTGGCCATGTATCTGGACGGTGAGGCCGAGCCCGCTTTGGTAGGGCCCTGGACCATGGGCCGCGACAAGAAGAATCCCAAACCGCTGGACAAGTCGGCTTTTGACACCTTGGTCAAGACCGCCAAGGAGGTGATTCGCCGCTCCGAGCAGCACCTGCACGCGCAGTTAAACAAGAACGTCAGCGTTACCGTGGACGGCCAGCGTATTCGTGTGGCCTTGGCCATCGTGCCGGACGAAGAGGGCGCTACCGCGACGCTGCGCGCGACGGACGAACTCGGCGACGAACTGGCCTGTGTGCCTGTCGCCCCCACCTTTAAACTGAACGTGGACAGCGCGCAGGCCTGGATCGCCGCCGGCTACGAAAAGCCAGCACGATAATCCACGAAGCAGAAAGTGCAAAATTCGGCGTTGCGCACGCTGAATCAAATTCGATGTCGATGAAGTTAAGAATAGCCTAAAAATAGTGGCATAATTGCCAGTTCCGGAGCGATGACCGAGTGGCCGAAGGTGCTCCCCTGCTAAGGGAGTATGGGGTGTAGAGCCTCATCGAGGGTTCGAATCCCTCTCGCTCCGCCACAATTCGATCCAAAGATGCCTCAAAACATCTGGATGCCGCGCAAAAATCCCCTCTCGCAGGGGATTTTTTGTTTCTGGGCCTCCATGGTCACTTACCTGAAATTTGCTCGAAGCCGTAGCAAAAAAGGTAGGGCGCGGGGAAACGATCTCTGGCTGACGAGGGGGCCGCAATAATCTCGATTTTCCCTGTGAATCAGGCGGTCGTCACTGCTCATTGAATGGCGAGAAGGTTGTAGAGCGCCATCGGAATCCGCACCTATCGGCGGAACGATCGGGCATCCCCACACCGCTACGAACGCAGCGCGGCAATGCGCATGCCGTCGATCGCTGCATTCGTCTCAAAGACTGCGCGCAAGTCGTCGGCAAGGCTCGGCGCCTTGGTATCCATTTGTGACGGTGGCGCTAAGATGTGCGGAAACATTTTCCAGTAACCTGTCCGTGTACCTACGCGGGGCAGGATAGCCACATTTCTCAGGCATTCATGCTCGACGACATCAAGAAAACTCTTTGGGCTACCGCCGACAAGCTGCGCGCCAACATGGACGCCGCCGAATACAAGCACCTGGTGCTCGGCCTGATCTTCGTCAAATACATCTCTGACACCTTTGCCGCCCGCCGCGCCGAGCTTAACGAGCGCCTGACAGATCCCGAAGACGAGTACTACTACGGCGATGCCGACCCCGCCGACATCGAAGCCGAACTGGAAGACCGCGACTATTACAAAGAGGTCAATGTCTTCTGGGTGCCCGAGGCCGCCCGCTGGGAAGCTTTGCGCAGCGCCGCCAAGCAGCCCGACATTGGCAAGCGCATTGACGATGCCTTGACCCTGATTGAGACCGAGAACCCCAAGCTCAAAGGCATTCTCGACAAACGTTACGCCCGGGCCCAGTTGCCCGATGGCAAGCTCGGCGAGCTGGTGGACTTGGTCTCTACCATCGGTTTTGGTGAAAACGCCAGCACCGCCCGCGACGTGCTGGGCCAAGTGTATGAATACTTTCTGGGCCAGTTCGCCAGTGCCGAGGGCAAAAAGGGCGGGCAGTTCTACACCCCCGCCAGCATCGTCAAAACCCTGGTGGCCATTCTCAGCCCGCACGAAGGCAAGGTGTACGACCCTTGCTGCGGCTCAGGCGGCATGTTTGTGCAGAGCGAGAAATTCATTGAAGCCCATGGCGGCAAGCTGGGCGACGTGAGCATTTACGGGCAAGAGAGCAACCCCACCACCTGGCGCCTGGCCGCCATGAACCTGGCCATTCGCGGCATTGACTACAACCTGGGCCGCGAGCCTGCCGACACCTTCACCCGCAACCAGCACCCTGACCTGCGGGCCGACTACATTCTGGCCAACCCGCCGTTCAACATATCCGACTGGTGGCATGGCAGCCTGGAAGGCGACCCGCGCTGGGAATATGGCGACCCACCCCGTGGCAACGCCAACTACGCCTGGCTGCAGCACATGCTGCACCACTTGAGGCCCACCGGCCGCGCAGGCATTGTGCTGGCCAACGGCAGCATGAGCAGCAGCCAGAACAACGAAGGCGTGATCCGCGCCGCCATGGTCGATGCTGACGTGGTGGAAGTCATGGTCGCCTTGCCGGGCCAGTTGTTCTTCAACACCCAGATCCCCGCCTGCCTGTGGTTTTTGACCAAGCAGAAAAAACGCAAAGGCGAAGTGCTGTTCATTGATGCTCGCAAACAGGGCCGCATGATCAGCCGCGTGCAGGCCGAGCTGACCGACGTCACCATTGCCCGCATCGAAGCCGTGGTGGCCGCGTGGCGCGGTGAGCCGGGCGCAGGTGCATATGAAGACGTGAAGGGCTTTTGCCGCAGCGTGCCCCTGGCCGAGATTGCCCAACACGGCCATGTGCTCACCCCCGGCCGCTACGTGGGCGCGGAAGAGGTTGAAGACGACGATGAAGCCTTTGCCGACAAGATGCAAAAGCTCACCGAAAAGCTGGGCGAGCAAATGGCCAAGGGTGCTGAGCTGGATGCGGTGATTCGGGCGAAGCTGGGGGGGCTGGGGTATGAGTTCTGAGGTTTCGCAACATACTCTCAAATCTCTTTGCCTACTTGTCGTCGATTGTCCTCACGCGACACCCGCCTGGACTGACTCTGGGGTGGTTGTTCTGCGCAATCAGAACATCAAAGGCGGAAGGCTGGACCTGTCAAATCCCAGTTTCACCGACGAGGCTCACTACCTAGGTCGAATCCGACGTGCTGCGCCACAAGCTGGGGATTTGGTTATTACCCGTGAAGCACCTATGGGCGAGGTTTGTCAGATTCCCCTGGTCTTAAGTGTTGTCTCGGTCAACGGCAGGTATTGCTACGCCCCGACCCATCTAAGGTCGATGGTCGATTCTTGTTGTACGCGCTTCAATCACCCTACCTTCAGCATCAAATTGGCTGGAACGAGGGGACTGGCTCCACTGTCAGCAATCTTCGGATTCCAGTTCTTGAGGCGCTGCAGGTACCCACGCCGCCCGTACTTGAGCAGAAAGCGGTTGCTGAAACTCTGGGCGCCATCGACGACCGCATCACCCTCCTGCGAGAAACCAACGCCACCCTCGAAGCCATCGCCCAGGCCCTGTTCAAGTCCTGGTTCCTCGACTTCGACCCCGTGCGCGCCAAGATGGAAGGTCGCACGCCCGAAGGCATGGACGAGGCCACCGCAGCGCTGTTTCCCGATGGGTTTGAAGCGTCGGAGTTGGGGGAGGTGCCGAGGGGGTGGAAGTATTCAACTGCTGGCGAATCGTTCGTTTTGACGATGGGCCAGTCCCCACCAGGCGGCACCTACAACGAATCAGGTGAGGGTTTGGCGTTCTATCAAGGACGGACAGATTTTGGTTTTCGTTTCCCAACACAGCGCGTCTTCTGCTCCGCGCCCACAAGGTATGCAGAGCCAGGGGATACGTTAGTCAGCGTTCGAGCACCTGTCGGAGATGTCAACATGGCTTTGGAGCGCTGCTGCATCGGTAGAGGTGTGGCATCGGTTAGACATCCGTCGGGCTTTCGGGGCTTCACTTTTTATGCGATGCGTGGTTTGGGGGCTCGGTTCAAGGCCTTTGATTCGGAAGGAACGGTTTTCGGTTCCATCAGCAAGAAGGATTTTCAGAACCTTCCGGTTGTTGTGGCTCCCGAAACTGTGCTCCGCGCTTACGATGAAGTTACATCGCCAATCGATCAGCGCATTGTAGAAAACGAGGTGATGTTGCGAGCACTCTCCTCGCTCCGCGACACCCTGCTCCCCCGCCTGATCTCCGGCCAGCTACGCCTGCCCGAAGCGATGGCGGCTTTGGAGGCCACCTTATGAGAAACAAAACTTTGAAGCCTGAAGCGGCCTTAATCGTCTCTGCCTTCGTAGGAGCGGCTTTAGCCGCGAAGGGTCACCGTCATCAATGGCGTCTTGTGCTCCGAAGGAAACCGATCGCGGCTGAAGCCGCTCCTACAAGCGGTGCAACTGTTTCTCCCTGGAACGCAGGGCGCCGATAGCCCCCCGGAAAGCTCATGACCACACCCAACCCACCCGAAGCACCCAGCCAGCCACGCAACCCCCTCCATGGCCTCACCCTGGAAGCCATCGTCACGGCGCTCGTGGCGCACTATGGCTGGGAGGAACTGGGCAAGCGTATTCCGATTCGGTGCTTCACCAGCGAGCCCAGCGTTCCCTCCAGCCTGAAGTTCCTGCGCAAGACGCCGTGGGCGCGCGAGAAGGTGGAGGGGCTCTACCTGTTCATGCAGCGGGACAAGCGGCGCGGTCAAGCACATCAAAATTCATAGCAAATACCAATGGATTGCATTGGCCTGGAGACACAAAAATCATCCATCGACATGTCGATAGCATGAATACAAAGGAGGGCAGCAGATGAATGAAGACCAACTAGAGCAAGATACGCTGCAGGCAGTTGAGAGTACGGCGCAGCAGACCTTTGACCAAGTAACTCTTATCCGTGCGTTGATGGAGAAGATACGTGAGCGGGTGCAGAGAGAGGCTCCAGGCATATACAGCAAGGACTTGATTGAGGTCATCTTCCGTCACCCCTACACCAAGATTCAGTTTCTAGTGGACTCAGGCATTGCCAAGCGCCAAACGGCATCCACCTATTTGAAGACTTTGGCTTCACTGGAGCTACTGCGCCCCAGCAAGCATGGTCGGGAGATTTACTACATCAATGATGCTTTGTTTGCTGAACTGGTGAAATGATGACGGAATCGACACATCCTGAAGATATGTCGATTTTCATCAAAAAAATAAACATGTTTTCGATTCATGTCGATGACATCGACACAAGGGAGGGGGCAGATGACCGAAGACCAACTAGAACAAGAAACGCTGGCTTGGTTGCAAGGCGTGGGCTACACCCACCGCTACGGCCCCGACATTGCCTTTGACGGATCTTCACCCGAGCGTGCCGACTACCGCCAGGTCATCTTGCTCCTTCGGCTGCGCGAAGCCATCAACAAGCTCAACCCCGGCATCCCGGTTGCTGCCCGCGAAGACGCCATCAAGCAAGTCACGGATCCGGGCATTCCGTCCCTGCTGTCGGCCAACCGCGCCTTCCACAAGCTGCTGGTGGGTGGCGTGCCAGTGCAGTACCAGAAGGATGGCGAGACACGCGGCGACTTTGTGCGGCTGTTGGACTGGGCGCACCCCGAGAACAATGAATGGTGGGCAGTCAACCAGTTCACCATCAAAGGTCCCCACAAAACCCGCCGCCCCGACATCATCCTGTTCGTCAACGGCCTGCCGCTGGTGTTGCTGGAACTGAAGAACCCCGCCGACGAGAACGCCAACATCTGGAAGGCATTTGACCAGATTGAGACCTACAAGGAACAGACTCCAGACGTGTTCCAGTACAACGAGGTGCTGGTGATCTCAGACGGCACCGATGCCCTGATGGGTTCGCTCTCTGCCAATGCCGAGCGCTTCATGGCCTGGCGCACGATTGATGGCGTGAACCTTGATCCTCTGGGGCCGTTTCAGGAGCTGCAAACCCTGGTGCGTGGTGCCCTCGCGCCCCATTACCTGCTGGACTACCTTCGGTACTTCGTTCTTTTTGAGGACGACGGCCAACTCGTCAAGAAAATTGCGGGCTACCACCAGTTTCACGCGGTGCGCGCGGCCATCGAACACGTAGTGGCCGCCTCACGGCCAGACAGCGCCGCTGCCGTGCGCGGCAAGGGCGGTGTGGTGTGGCACACCCAGGGCAGCGGCAAGAGCATCACCATGACCTGCTTTGCCGCCCGGGTCATGCAAGAGCCTGCCATGGCCAACCCGACCATTGTGGTGATCACTGACCGCAACGATCTGGACGGCCAGCTCTTTGGCGTCTTCAGCCTTGCCCAGGACCTGCTGCGCGAGCAGCCGGTGCAGGCCACCACGCGCCAGGAGCTGCGCCGCCTGTTAAGCAACCGGCCGTCGGGCGGCATCGTGTTTGCCACCATCCAGAAGTTCATGCCCGGCGAAGATGAGGACATGTTCCCCGTGCTCTCCGACCGGCACAACATCGTGGTGATTGCCGACGAAGCCCACCGCACCCAGTACGGCTTTGAGGCTAAGCTCAAGACCCGCAGGGTGCCAGCCGCCAGCCAGGGCGCCTTCACCACGGCAGACGATGTTCACACCGCCACCGTGATCACAGCCGACTTCGCCCCGCCCGAGTACAAAGTCAGCTACCAGGTCGGCTACGCCCAGCACCTGCGCGATGCGCTGCCCCGTGCCACCTTTGTGGCCTTCACCGGCACGCCGGTCAGCAGCACCGACCGCGACACCCGTGCCGTGTTTGGAGATTACATCCATGTCTACGACATACAGCAGGCCAAGGAAGATGGGGCCACCGTCGCGATCTACTACGAAAGCCGCCTCGCCAAGTTGCGTCTTAAAGACGATGAGCTGCCCCTGATCGACGAGGAGGTGGACGAACTGGCCGAGGATGAAGAAGAAAGCGCCCAGGCTCGCCTGAAATCGAAATGGGCCGCGCTGGAGCGCGTGGTGGGCGCCAAGCCCCGGGTAGCCAGCGTGGCGGCCGATATCGTGGCCCACTTTGAGGAACGCAACAAGGCGCAAGACGGCAAGGCCATGATCGTGGCCATGAGCCGCGACATCTGCGTTCACCTGTACAACGAGATCGTTCAGCTGCGCCCCAATTGGCACAGCGACGATCCGGAGCAGGGCGCGATCAAAATCATCATGACCGGCAGCGCCAGCGACAAGGCGCTGCTGCGCCCCCATGTCTACAGTAGCCAAGTTAAAAAGCGGCTGGAAAAGCGCTTCAAAGACCCGGCCGACCCGCTGCGCCTGGTGATCGTGCGCGACATGTGGCTCACCGGCTTCGACGCCCCCTGTGTTCACACCATGTACGTGGACAAGCCCATGAAGGGCCACAACCTCATGCAGGCCATTGCCCGCGTCAACCGCGTGTTCAAGGACAAGCAGGGCGGCCTGGTGGTGGACTACCTTGGCATTGGCAACGAGCTCAAGGCGGCCATGCGCGAGTACACCGCCAGCAAGGGGCGCGGCAAGCCCACGGTAGACGCCCATGAAGCACTGGCCGTTCTGCTGGAGAAGCTGGACGTGCTGCAATCCATGCTGCACGGGTGTGATTACAGCGACTTTCTGACCGGGGGCTACCAAACACTGGCCCGGGCCGCGAACCACATTTTGGGCTTGCGGGAAGAGGGTGGCAAAGATGGCAAACGCCGCTTTGCCGACACCACCCTGGCACTGGCCCAGGCCTTCTCCTTGTGCTGCACCTTGGATGAAGCCAAGGCCATGCGAGAGGAAGTCGCCTTCATGCAGGCCGTGAAGGTCATCCTGACCAAACGCGACATCACTGCCAAAAAGCGCACCGACGAACATCGTGACGAGGCCATTCGGCAAATCATCAGCAATGCCGTGGTGTCCGATCAGGTGGTGGACATTTTTGACGCCGTGGGCTTGGATAAACCCAACATCGGCCTGCTGGACGATGAATTCCTGGCCCAGGTAAAAAACCTACCCGAGAAAAATTTGGCGGTGGAACTGCTGGAGCGCCTGCTCGAAGGCGAAATCAAGAGCCGCTTCGGCAGCAACGTGGTGCAGGAAAAGAAGTTCTCGGAACTGCTGGGCAACGTGATCAAGCGCTACCAAAATCGTTCGATCGAAACGGCGCAGGTGATGGAAGAACTGGTCGAAATGGCCAAGAAGTTCCGCGAGGCCGCCAGCCGGGGTGAGCTACTGGGCCTGACCGAAGACGAGGTACGCTTTTACGACGCCCTGGCCACCAATGAATCAGCGGTCCGAGAGCTGACTGATGAAACCCTCAAGAAAATCGCCCACGAGCTGACCGAGAACCTGCGCCAGAACCTGACCGTGGACTGGTCAGAGCGCGAGAGCGTACGCGCCAAGCTGCGCCTGATGGTCAAGCGCATCCTGCGCAAGTACAAGTACCCGCCCGACTTGCAGGAAGAGGCTGTGGACTTGGTGCTTCGACAGGCAGAGAAGATTGGGGAGGATTGGATTGGTGTCTAGATTGGAGATGCGCGCCCACGTCTTTGGTTACATCCGTTTTCCATATCTGGGCGCGGTATCCAGCGTGTGATTCAAAGAAAAAGTATGAACCTGCGCAGATCTGAGGGATCAATAGACTCCTATACTTTCCTATTGCGCCCCTCCTGTCCAGCATGCGCTTGAACGCACAGCCCTTCCAGACTGCCATCCGCGCCTTGCGGCGCCCGTTGAGTCTCATGAGTTTGGCGGCCCTGGCGGCTTGCAGCAGCACGCCTCCCGCCAGTTCCACCGCAGAACTAATGGTTCAGGCTACCGCGCAAGCGACCCCGACCGTGTCTCACTCGGCTCCCGTCAAGGTCGGTGTTGCGCTGGGGGGCGGTGCGGCCAAGGGCTTCGCGCATATCGGCGTCATCAAGATGCTCGAGGCTAACGGCTTCGCTCCCTCTGTAGTGGCAGGCACCAGTGCGGGTAGCGTGGTTGGGGCCTTGTATGCCAGCGGCATGAACGCCTTCGAATTGCAGGAAAAAGCCGTCGCGCTCGACGAAGCGAAGATCCGCGATCTGCAGATTTCATCCGGCGGGCTGGTGCTGGGGCAAAAGCTTGAGGATTACGTGAATCAGCAGGTAAGACGCCAACCGATGGAGAAGCTGGCCAAACCCTTCGTGGCCGTGGCAACGCGCCTGGAGGACGGAAAACGCACGATGTTTGCACGTGGCAACACCGGCCAGGCGGTGCGGGCCTCCAGCAGTGTGCCGGGTGTGTTTCAGCCGGTAGCTATCGGCAAATACCATTTCGTGGATGGCGGTGTTGCCAGTCCCGTACCGGTCGATGCGGCGCGTGAGTTGGGCGCGGACTTGGTGGTCGCCGTGGACATCTCAAGCAAAGCGCGCGGGCAAACACCCACTGGCATGCTGGGCACGCTCGGTCAATCCATAGCGATCATGGGCCAAAAGCTCGGCCAAGCCGAGTTGGCTCGCGCTGATGTAATCGTGCGCCCACAGGTGCTCGATATTGGCGCGACAGACTTCGCCCAGCGTGCCAACGCCATCCTGGAGGGTGAAAAAGCCGCCCTCGCTGCGATGCCGCAAATTCGTGAGCGCATCGCACAATTGCAGGCGATGCGCGACAAGGCTTCCCACCTCGCGCAACAGAAGGAAGCCGAAGCACGGCATCAAGCCTGCCTGGAGCAGCGCTCAGGCCTGCAGAAACTGACCGACATGGTGAGCCTGCACGACGCCTGCCCCAAGCCTTAGAGCCCGTTCTTTCGAATAAACCGTGCGTGCTCGTTTTGAAAAGCCAAGGTCCTCTTCAGCCTTGATGCCCGCATGCGCCGCGACACGTGTCCAACGCGGGCGTCGGCGAATTGGTGGTGGTGCTGGGGTACTATGCAGATCGCCGTGAATGCTAGGTGCACGATCTCCCGGTCGCCTTGGTGCGTAACCTTGATCCCGATGCAGGAAAGGTCTCGTCGTTGCGGTTGGATCAACCCCCACTGGTGCCGATCGTCGTCGCCGACTTTCATGTCTGGAGGTTCGGTATGAAATGGCTGACCCGATGCGCCCTGCATTTCAAGAACAGCCATCAACGGCTTTCATTCAAGCCGCCACACTGCATGACCACGCGCTTACAGATCGTCAATCTGAGTCAAGAACGTCAGTGTCAGTATCAGCGGAACCACTTTGTCATGCTCAGAATGCAAGGGACTTCTTTGTTACCTTCAGAGTACCCATCGAAAGGTTGTCCGTCCTCATCGACGCGAGCCAGGGGATCACCCGTGAGGTCATGAACCGCCCCTACCCGCAGTAGCACCAAGGGTTCGCCTTCGTGAGCCGTGAATCGATAAAGAACGCCCTTGGGTAGCACCACACCACCGTGTCGCACGACAGTTTTCTCTTCACCGCGAGGTCCATAAAATGTGGCCGAGCCTTGCAACACAACGAATAGATGGTCTTCGTTGCTGTGCGCGTGCAGTTCATTCTCGCCGCCACTGGCGTAGGTCTTGAGCACCACATTGAGCAAGGGTGTAGCAGCGAACACCTGATTGGTTCGCCCTTGTTCGGGCAGTCGAGCCGCGAGCTGAAAGAAGTGGGGGCGGTCATGCACCTCGAGCTGCTGCATGGCGTCAAGCCATGCTTGGCTAGAAGTCGCTAGTGGTACCTGTGTATCGGTAACTTTGGGGTCGAGTTCCATAAACTTCTCCAGTAGTTTCGTTGATAGAACGGATTTTTAATCCCGTTTAGTCCTGCGCAACGAGACGTTGACGTTCTTGATCTGTGTAAATTCGTGTAGCTCCTGCAAACACTCTTCGCGTCCCACCCCAGAGAGCTTGTAGCCTCCAAATGGTGCCCCGGGTATATGAATTGAGCAGTCATTGACCCAAACGTATCCGGCCTGAACTCGTCCGGCCGCATGGTGCGCAGTGACCAGATCGTTGGTCCATATCGATGCGGTGAGGCCAAACGGAACGTCATTGACGAGATCAAACATGCTGTCTTCGTCTTTCCACTGCATCACGCTCAGCACGGGGCCAAAGATCTCCTCACGCGCGATGCGATGGTGTCCCTCAACACCGCTGAAGACGGTTGGCTCAACAAAAAAACCATTGTCAAGGTTGACCGGTTTTCGCCCTCCTGAGACCAGCGTGGCGCCCTCGGAAAGTCCGATTTCGATGTAGTCGAGGGTTCGTTGATGCTGAGCTTGGCTGGCCAGCGCACCCATACTTGTCTTCATGTCGGTCGCTATGCCAGGTTTATGCCTGGCCTGCAGCAGCGTGGTCACGGCATCAACAAATCGTGCATGCAGACTTTCATGAACTATCAAGCGGCTCGTAGACCCACATGACTGGCCGCACCAAGTGAAATTCATCCCCCGTACGGCTCCTTCCACGGCAGCATCAAAGTCGGCGTCGGGGAAGATGATCATCGCATTTTTCCCGCCTAACTCGAGCAATGTGCGCTTCATGCCCTGCGCAGCCGAACGCATCACCGCCTGGCCTGCACCGACACTGCCAATGAGGCCAACGGCAGCGACGTTCGGGTGTTCAGCCAAGGCTGCGCCGACCTCACGCCCTCCAGTGACGCAATTGAGTACACCGGGCGGGAATACGCCTTCAAGCAACTCCATGAGACGCAGTGTGGAGAGGGGGGCCTGCTCTGGTGGCTTGAGAACGACCGTATTTCCTGCTGCCAGCGGGGCAGCCATCTTGCCTGCCGCAAACATAAAGGGATGATTGAACGGATAAATTCTGGCCACGACACCCAAAGGTTCTCGAACGGTGTAATTGAGGGACCCATTGCCTGTTGGCAACGTTTCTCCCTTGTTCTCGAGGACGAGTCCTGCAAAGTATTCGATCTGGGTTGCGGCGATTTCCGCATCCATCTGCATTGCTTTGACAGGATTGCCGCAGTCAGCTGCGTCCAAAAGCGCGAGCTCCAGCGCATGCGACCTTACGATATCGGCAGCCCTGCGCAAGCAGCGGGCGCGTTCAAGTGGCGGAGTAGCAGCCCAATCGGGAAATGCCTGGGAAGCACAGGCGACGGCCGCGTCGACTTCTGCGACCCCACCCCATGCGAACTGAGCCAGTACCTTCCCGGTACTCGGATTGATACTGTCGCTTGCGTCGCCGCCGTCATGCCAGACCCCACCCCAGTAGTGTCCCGCGGCACGAGGCAGAACGGCTTCAACCCACGGGCTGAGGTCTGGATCGCTTGACAACGATATACCTTCGCTTTGAAGGCGCTGAAGCAGATTACTCATGGTCTTTCGCGCTGGATCGCGTCATGGTTTGGCTCATGGAGGCGGTATACCCAGGCTGCACGCGGACATCCACGACAACACCCTCGCCGCGCTTGACGGCACTGATCGCCTGGGTAAGCGTGTCAAATAGTGTTTTGGAGTCGCTCACGGGTCCGAAGGCCGTCAGCCCTTGGGCACGGGCCATCTGCGCCAGATCCGGCGCCGGGTCATCGATGCGCTGACCTATCCATTTGTTCTCAACAGGACGCCCGCGCTCGAGCGCCACCCGCTCCTGATGCAACTCATCATTGAAGAACGATCGATTGTTGACGACGACTGTAAGTAGAGGGATGCGGGCATTCGCAGCAGTCCAGAAGGCCGTTACTCCCATCAGAAAGTCACCATCGCCAATCACTGCCACGGGCAGTCGGCCCGACCCCTTGAGCGCTAGCGCGCTGCCCACAGCCATACCTGGCCCTGAACCGATGCCCCCGCCACCGTCATATCCGAGAAAGTCCAATGGTCCGTCGAAGTCCCACATGTCACCTCCCCAGCTCAGCGGGAGGCGCAAAAGACTGACCTCTTCGCCGTGTGTCGCCTCGCGAAGCGCCTGCGCCACCGCAGGGACGGTCAGCGGCTCATTGGGATTCAATTGTGCTGCGGGTGTGCGCTCGACATGCTGAGATCGTGCGGGCTCCGGGTGATCGGCCAATTCTGGCAGCAAGGCGCTGACCAGCATCTCCGGCTCGCATGCCAGGAAAACGTCTGCCGGAGGCAAACCCTGGTGATCCATGGTCCATCCGTTGTGCGAGTGGTGATCAACTGACACTTGAATCACCTGGCTCTTCACCGTGGCTTCTCCCCACGCCTGTCGCAATGTTCCAGCCAGATCCAGCCAGTCCAGGCTCAGCACAACGTCGGCTTCTCTCAGAACCCTGGCTGCGTCTGGCGTCAGGAACATGCCCGCCGGAGCTGCATGAAGGGGGTGGCTGGTAGGGAATGCCGCCCCAAGCTTGAGGTCTGTCAACACCTGGGCTCCCAGCCGCTCAGCGAGCGCAACGCGCTCGTCCCACCCGGACTGCGAGCGTGACACGCGGCCAGCAAGAATGACCGGCTTGCGAGCCCGACGAAGCAACTCGGCAGTCCGTTGCACGTCGCTCGAAGCTGGCGCGGGTGGCTGAGGCGGCTTATATCGGGACACATCAGGGACTACCGGACGCTCGCTCAGACGGGTCTCCTGCAACGCAGCATCGAAGCATACGTACACAGGGCCGCGTGGAGCCGTGTCTGCAATGCGCCAAGCGCGCAGAAGCGCCTCTTGCGCCGCAGCGACCGATGCAGGCTGTGCATCCCATTTGATGAAATTCCGCACCAGGGCGGCTTGGTCCTGAGCGGTGTGCAGCCAATCGATCCAGGGGCGTCGGCGTGCTGCATCGACTGGCCCTGTTGCACCCAGCACCAGTACGGGAACCCGGTCTGCCCAGGCATCGAAGATGGCCATACTGCCGTGCATGAGGCCAACATTACTGTGAAGAATCGCTGCGAGCGGCTTGCCGCTGACCTTGGCATAGCCATGCGCAATTGACACCGCATGCTCCTCGTGCAAGACGACAAGCATTTGCGGCTTCACGTTACCAAGGTGATTGACCAAGCTGTCATGCAACCCACGAAAACTGGCACCAGGATTCAGCAGAACATAGGGTACTTCCAGGGCTCGAAGCATGTCGGCTATCGCGTCACTGCCCCAAACATGTCCTGCTGCTTGCTCACTCATGGGAACCGGGTCATCTCGCCTGGCTCCCATAGACACGTCAACTTTGGAATCGATCTTCACTTTGTTCTTACTCCACCTTGATGCCGGCAGTTTTAATGATGTCGCCCCAACGCTTGAGATCGTCCAGACCACGCTGGCGCATCTGCTCAGGTGTACTCACCAGAACTTCGATGCCCTGCCCCTGCAGCTTCTCGACAACGTCAGGCATGGCCATGACGCGACGCGCGGCCTGATTGATGAAGTCAACGATTGCCGGAGGCGTACCTGCGGGCGCCGCCAACCCGAGCCAGATCTCGCTCTCGTAGCCTGGCACGCCCGCCTCGTCCAGCGTAGGAACGTCGGGCAGACTGGAGAGTCGCTTGCGACTGGTCACTGCCAGCGCCTTCATTTTTCCGGCTCGGATGTGGGGTAGCAATTGGTTGATGACTCCGACCGAGACCTGAACCTGCCCTGCCAGAAGGTCAGCGATTGCCGGCGCAGCGCCACGATAGGGGATGTGCAGCATGCTTGTCTTGGTCATGGCCTTGAACATTTCCGCCGACATATGTTGCGGGCTGCCGTTGCCACTGGAGGCATAGTTCAGCTTGCCCGGTTCCCGACGCAAAAGCTCGATCAGCTGTCGGGCGTTTTGCGCCTGGATGCTGGGGTGTACCACCAGTACAAGTGACGTTGTTCCCAAGAGGGAGATGGGCGCGAAGTCCTTCTGGGGATCGAACGGCATCTTGTCAATCAACCCTGGGTTCATTGACACGATGTTGATGTTCGTCAGCAACAGGTTGTACCCATCCGGTGCGGATTTGGCGATTTCGTTGGCGCCGATGTTCCCAGCCGCACCCGGCTTGTTTTCCACCACAACGGGCTGCGACCACATTTCCTGAAACTTCTGTGCAACAAGGCGTGCGATAACGTCGTTGCTGCCACCAGGCGTAAAGGGCACCACGATGCGTACCGGTTTTGATGGAAATGCCGCAGGACCAGACTGGGCAATGGCTGCTCCTGACATGCCGAGGGCGGCGGCGGTGACGGTCGAAATAAAGCCCCTGCGGCCCACGGAATTGAAGGTGTGTTTGGTCATGGTTGTCTCCTGCTCTTTAGACTTAACTGGCTTTCGAACCGGCCGGATGTTAATGGCATAAATTTTGGGAATCAATCTTGATTGGCAAATCAACTATCGAACCGATGGAACGTAAGGAATACCTTAATGCGACGGAGGCTGCCGCCCTACTTGGCGTTCGCAAGCAGACCCTGTATGCCTACGTTAGCCGAGGCCTCGTGCGCAGTCTGAATGACAACAGTGCCAGGCGCACGCGTCTTTACCTTCGCGAAGATCTTGATCGGATCAAGCTCAAGGCAGGTGCTCGTCTTGGCCATGAGGCGGTTGCCGCCACGGCAATGAACCTTGGCGCACCGATTGTTCCTTCCAGCATCACCGAGATCTCTGCTGATGGCCCTCTCTACAGGAATCAGCTTGCAGTGGATCTGGTGCGCCAGGGGGCCTCGTTCGAGCAGACAGCCGAACTCCTCTGGACAGGTCTTCTGCATGACGCCCCATTCGGATGGTCGACTGTCCAGGTGTTGAATCATCCTCATCGGCTACTGCGCACGCTCCCGAGCGATGTGGCGCAGGAGCAGTTCCTTGAGGTGCTTGCGCTTGTCGCGCAGTATCTGGCGATGGGGCGTGGGTTATTGCCGGACCGGCTCAGGTCGGGGCGCACTTTGGAAGCGGCTCGCGAGGTGATCGTGACAATGGCGGGTTGCTTTGGCCTTCTGAGTACCCGGGCACGCTATGTCCCGATTCCAACTCGATTGACTGTCGCTGAAGGTATCCTGCATGCAATGGGCGTATCAGCGGATCGCGAGAGTGTTCGTCTGCTCAATGCGGTTCTTGTACTGATGGCTGACCACGAACTCTCACCTGGAACGTTGGCCGCTCGAGTAGCCGCGTCGGCTGGCGCATCGCTGCACAGTTGCCTCTCTGCGGCGCTATCAGCTAGTGCAGGCACTGAAGTCGCTCGCCTTTATGATCGCGCTGATCGCTTCCTGTATGAAGCTTCTAGCGCGAGTGCGCTCCTGGCATGCGCAGAAGAATTGCTCGCGAAAGGGATGCCTGTCCCCGGGTTCGATCACCCGGTGTATCCGAAGGGAGACCCGAGGGCACGGTGCATTCTGGATCTGGTGAGGCAGCGCGCGGGTCTGCCGCGTGACGTTCGGAAAATTATCAGTTTTGTTGACCAACTGGCGGCGCGGCGGGGTATCTACGCACGTCACGAAATTGGTCTGATTGCCGCGTGCCGCATCATTGGACTTCCGCCACAATCACCGGCTGCAATATTTGTGATGGCACGCACTGCCGGTTGGGTTGCTCACATTCAGGAGCAGCGACTTTCCAAGTCACTTCTTCGCCCACGAGCAAAGTTTGTCGGTTAAAAAGCCGACCCTTCTTACTGAAGCTTGCACCAATCGGCCCACCATTGCCCAGGCAGGGTACGGGATATTGATCTGGAAGCCGAGGCACGACATCAAGCCTGCCTAGAGCAGCGCTCAGGCCTGCAGAAACTAGCGGACATGATGAGTCTGCACGACGCCTGCCCCTAGCCTTTGTTCCTTCAAGCAAACCGCGCGTGCTCGTTTTGAAAAGCCAAGGTCCTATTCAGCCTTGATGCCCGCATGCGCCGCGACACGTGTCCAACGGACCAACTCTGAGCGCATGAAGTCGGTGGCCTGCTCCGGCGTGGCGTAGATGATGTCGAAGCCCATGCTTTCCAGCTTGCTCTTGAATTCGGGCTGCTTGAGCACCTTGGTGTACGCTGAGTGCAGGGTTTTGACGACGCCTGATGGGGTGTCTGCCGGCGCGTAAAGCGCAAACCAGTTCGCAACTTCAGCCCCGGCATAGCCAGACTCAATCAGTGTCGGCGTCTGGGGCAAGTCGCGATGGCGCTGCTTGGCGGCCACGGCCAACACGCGTATGCGCCCCTGCTTGATGAACGGCAGAGCGTTCTGCAGCGGACTGAACATGTAGTCGAGTTGCCCCCCAACCAGGTCGTTCATCGCTTGCGACTGACCCTTGTAGGGAATATGGTTGCTGCGGGTGTTGGCCATCTGGTTGAAATACTCGGCGGTCAGGTGCTGAGAGCTGCCCATGCCAGCAGAGCCGTAGTTAAGCGCGCCTGGCCGGCTGCGTGCCAGGTCGACGAATTCTTTGACGTTGGTCGCCTTCAGGTTGTTGTTGACGACCAGGGCCACATCAGTTTGGCCGACCAGAGCCACAGTTTTAAAGTCACGCAGCAGGTCGTAGGGCAGTTTGCGGTAGACCGCCACGTTGGTGGCGATGGTGTTCGGCGAGAACAAAAGTGTGTAGCCGTCTGCTTTCGCTTTCGCTACATACTCAACGCCAATGTTGCCGCCGGCGCCTGTCTTGTTCTCAACCACGATTTGTTGGCCAAGAAGTTCCGCCACTTTCTGGCCGACGTTGCGGGCGAGCACATCAGTGCCACCACCGGCCGAGACAGGCACAACCAACTGGATAGGGCGTTGCGGGTAATTTTGTGCCGTTGCGACACCTGCCAGGGTGACGCCAAGTGTCAGACCGACAAAAAAGCGCTTTAAAAGATTCATGATTTCTCCTGGGGGTACTTTTTTCTAGCTCAAATATAATAATATACCTAAGCTTTTTTAGTGCGAGGAGACACCCCGACCATGCCCCACAACGCAAGCAGTGAACTGATCAACGATCTGGTTGTTGCCAATCACATCCTGGTCAACGAGGGGGTGCTCGATGGCTTCGGCCACATCAGCGTGCGCCACGACCGGGACCCTGAACGCTTTCTCATTGCGCGCAGCATGGCGCCTGCACTGGTCACCGCGGACGACATCATGGCTTGTGACCTTGATGGCCAAGTGCATGATGCACGCGGACGCAATGCCTATGTGGAGCGCTTCATACACAGCGAAATCTACCGCTCTCGCCCTGATGTGGTCTCTATTGTCCACACCCACTCGCCGGCCGTGATTCCTTTCGGGGTCACGGGCGCTCGGTTGCGGCCAATTTGCCACATGAGCGGATTTCTTGGTGCGCAGGTGCCAGTTTTTGAAATCCGGCACGCTGCGGGCGCTTCTACCGACCTGCTCATACGCAACCAGGCGCTGGGCAAGGCATTGGCCGAGCAATTAGGTGATTCGAATGTGGCTCTGATGCGCGGCCACGGCAACGTCGTGGTGGGCGTTTCCATTCAGCAGGCGGTGTTTCGCGCCATTTATACCGAGAGCAATGCACGCCTTCAGAGTGAAGCAATGCGCTTGGGTGAGATCACTTTCCTTACCCCGGAAGAAGCCCAAGCCACCTCGGACATGAATGACCAACATCTGGGACGACCCTGGGAGATGTGGAAGCGTCGCGCGCAGGCAGGACATCGTTAATCGAATCTATCATCGAATCTATCGCACTTCGGGTTAAAGTCTCTTCCAAATAGGGGTAGGGGGAGAAAATGGCTATAACCGATGTCAGTGAACTGGTGCATGACAGCGCCGTGTACAGAACTTTGCTGGAGTCGACCAAGGCGATTCCGTGGAAGATCGATTGGGCGACGATGAAGTTCGCCTACATCGGACCCCAGATTGAGGCGTTGCTGGGCTGGAGCCCCGAAAGCTGGGTGTCGGTGGAGGACTGGGCCATGCGCATTCACCACGAGGATCGCGAAAATGTGGTGAATTATTGCGTCGCTCAATCCCAGTCCGGCATAGACCATGAGGCAGACTACCGAGCGCGAACCAAGGACAACGGCTATGTCTGGATTCGAGATGTGGTCCACGTGGTGCGCAATGAGAAGGGCGAAGTCGAGGCACTGGTTGGCTTCATGTTCGACATTAGCGAGCGCAAGAAAACCGAAGAAAAATTGCTGAGCTTGCAGAAAGAGCTGGAGGCGCTGTCGTTCAAGGACGGGTTAACGGGTATCGCCAACCGACGCCGATTCGATAGCAGTTATAAGCAGGAGTGGGAGCACGCCCGCAGTGAAGGCAAGCCACTATCCATCTTGTTGTTCGACGTCGACTATTTCAAGCAGTACAACGATTTGTATGGTCACATCCAGGGCGACAATTGCCTAGTGGATATTGCGCAGACTCTGAGTTTGGCCGTGGTTGGGCCCCGCGATCTTGTTGCTCGCTACGGAGGCGAGGAATTTGTGGTCATGCTGCCTGAAGCTGACGAAGAAGTGGCACGCAACATCGCTGACCGATGCCAGCGGTTGCTCCAGAAGCGGTCTATCGTGCATGCGTTGTCGCCGCACGGTCAGCGCGTCACGGTTAGCATAGGAGCGGGCACGGTGGTGCCAGATGAAAAGGCTGACCCATCAGATTTCATCAAAGCGGTGGATCGACAGCTCTATGTGGCCAAGAGCAACGGGCGGCACCGCACTGAGTATGTGCAGCAGGAGGCTTGAGTCGGTCATTTGGTGGCTACTCGGAAACAGAGTGACCAGGAGACAAGTCGATGAAAAAATCCTGCTGCGTAGGTTGAACCATGGGCTCCATTCTTAAAGGTGGCAGTGGCCTGAACAGCCGCATAGTGGTGGGTGCGCTGTTGCTCGCGGCCGGTTCAGGGTCACGCATGGGTAACAAGCCCAAATGCCTGCTGGAATTGGATGGTGTTCCCCTGATCAGGCGCCAGATAATTGCGCTTACTTCCGCTGGTGCGGCTCCCTTGGTGGTGGTGCTGGGGCACTATGCCGAGCGCATCGAAGTCGCTGTTCAGGGCTTTCCGGTCACCCTGGTGCGCAATCCTGATCCCGATGCTGGTCAGATTTCATCGTTGCGGCTCGGCCTGCAGGCTCTGACCGGAAAAATAGATTGCGTCATGGTGGCACTGGCCGATCAGCCCTTGATCAACCAGCAAGATATCATCGATCTCATCTGTGCTTACAAGATGCGCCCGCGAGGCGCTGAGGTGGTTCAGCCTAGCGTGGACGGACTTCCTGGCAACCCGGTAATTTTCAGTGCCAGCGTGCGGAGTCAAATTCTGGCGGGTCCTCAGAGTATGGGCTGTCGGCAGTGGCAGACGGGACACCCAGAGTTTGTGCACCATTGGGTGACTACGAATGAGCACTATCGAGCCGATGTCGACACACCTGAAGATATCGAACAACTGGTCTCGCGTACAGGCCATCGCCTCAGCTGGCCGGTCGACTTGGCCGGACTGGCCTGAACCTCGGGCCGACTACCATCGCCTCCAGTAGCAGAAGCGGCAGGTGCTACTCGGGCAAGGGGCCATAGTCATTTTGAAATCAGGCTGTCGATACGAGCGAACTTGAAGGTCTCATGAAAATTGCATTCATTGGTGCGGGTCGACTTGCTCAGGCGCTCGCGGCCGCCTTTAGCCGTGTAAATATCGAGGTCGCAGCTGTTTTCAATCGCACCACATCGAAGGCCGAGACACTTGCGGCATCGGCCGGTGGCTGCAAGGTCTGCGATACGCCCCAGCAAGCGGCCGATATGGCAGATCTTGTTTTCATCACGGTCACTGATGACATGATCGGTACCACCGCCAGTCAGGTAAGGTGGCGCCATGGGCAGTGTGTGGTTCATTGCAGCGGCGCGACTGAGGTGGCGGTGCTCGAACCTGCCGCATCTCAAGGTGCAGCCATTGGCGGGTTCCATCCCTTGCAGCTTTTTGCCGACCCGGCAGTCTCCTTTTCAAACATGGCAGGCAGCAGTGTCGCTATTGAGGCGCAAGGGGCTCTTGAAGCGGAGCTCTCGCGCATAGCTGAGCTTGTGGGTTACCGCGTCATCAGGCTACCTCCTGGCGTGAGAGGCCGCTATCACGCGGCGACGAACTATGCCGCGAGCTTCTTGCTTTCCTTGCTCAGAGAAGCCTGTGACATCTGGAACAGCTTTGGTGTGAACGATCATGATGCACTTGATGCGTTGATGCCGTTGGCGCGTGGCGCGCTGGATGCCGTAGAAGCCAAAGGCTTGGCGGGTGCGATCGCGGGGCCCATCTCCAGAGGCGATGTGTCAGTGGTATCGCTGCATTTGCGCGAATTGGCCAAGCTGGGAGATCCAGCGGTTGATTTTTACCGTAGTGTGGCCCTGCGACAATTGCGACTCGCCCGAGACAATGGGAATCTGGAAGCTGCTGCCCTTGAACGGCTGGAACTGGCATTGCGCAGATCTTAAGCTTCGAGGGGCATGCTCTTCGTTGTTTCGCCTCACGAATCACGGCGGCTCTCCTGCACGATGGTCTGGGTTTTGTAAAAATGGCGGCAGCCGGCCCATACTGGTCGGCGTATAAGCAAAGCAGAGAGAGGCACATGAACCAATCCATCCCAGCCGCCGCACTTCAACTTCGCTCGCTCGTCCAGGCGGATGGCACACTGCAAATCAGCCTGGAGTCAATTCCTGTTCCGGTGCCGGGGCCTGACGAAGTCTTAATCCAGATGCAGGCGACGCCGATCAATCCCTCGGATATTGGTTTGCTTTTTGGGCCAGCTGATCTTTCAACGGCGCAGGTGTCAGGCACCCCCGATCGGCCGATCGTGAGCGCACGCATTCCAGAGCGGGCCATGCCCGGGCTGGCGGCTCGCATCGGAGAAAGCATGCCAGTGGGCAACGAAGGTGCTGGTCTGGTGGTGGCCGCTGGTTCATCGCAGGGCGCTCAGGCCCTCTTGGGCCGAACGGTGGCGGTGATCGGTGGGGCCATGTATGCGCAGTATCGCGCGATCCCTGCCGCACAGTGCTTGGCGCTGCCGGCCGGCACTACCGCAGCGGAAGGAGCGTCATGCTTCGTCAACCCGTTGACTGCACTGGGAATGGTCGAGACGATGAAGCGAGAAGGTCACAAGGCTCTCGTTCATACGGCCGCAGCGAGCAACCTCGGCCAGATGCTCAACAGGATCTGTCAAAAAGACGGTATTGCGTTGGTCAACATCGTTCGCAGACCCGAGCAGGTGGCGTTGCTGCGCGGGCTGGGGGCTCAGTATGTGTGCGACAGCAGTGCACCCGGCTTTGCGACAGACCTTACTGATGCACTGGCTGCCACGGGCGCCACGATCGCGTTCGATGCGACGGGCGGCGGTACCCTGGCCGGGACAATCCTCCAGTGCATGGAGAACGCAATAAGTCGGAACTCCAAGGAGTACAGCCGTTACGGCTCAGCTGTGCACAAACAGGTCTACCTATATGGTCACCTGGACACACGCCCGACCGAGATTCACCGCACTTTTGGCATGGCCTGGGGTATCGGTGGTTGGCTCTTGTTCTCGTTCCTGAAAAAAATTGGGGACGAGGCGGCGCAGGCGCTGCGCGAGCGCGTGATGGCTGAGCTAAAAACCACGTTCGCAAGCCACTATGCGCGCACGGTATCGCTTTCGGAAGCCCTGAGCGCGGAGGCCATTGCTTTTTATGGGTCGCGTAACACCGGGGCCAAGGTGCTGATCGACCCCTCGAAGTGATCGAGCCGAAGGGGGCCGCCGAAGCGCCAATGCATCAATTTCGATTACCATAAAAAGTAATCATGCATTAGGCGCGAAGAGATGCTTGTTTCACCCAGGGCATCCCTAGGTTTCTCCACCTAAGTTGTTCAGTTTTGATTAAAGGAATACACCATGAAAGCAAAGAAAGCCAAAGCAATGCCGATCGATATCGGTATCTCCGACGCTGACCGCAAGAAAATCGCAGAAGGTCTCTCAGCGCTGCTGGCTGACAGCTACACCCTCTACCTGATGACGCACAACTTCCACTGGAACGTGACCGGGCCGCAATTCAACACCCTGCACACCATGTTCATGAATCAGTACACGGAGCAGTGGAACGCGCTGGACATCATTGCCGAGCGCATTCGGGCTCTCGGCTTTCCTGCCCCAGGCACTTACAAAGAGTTCGTCAAGCTCGCGTCTATCAAGGAAGTTGACGGCGTGCCCAAAGCGACGGACATGATCCGCCACCTGGTTTCAGCCCAAGAAGCCACCGCCCGCACCGCTCGCAGGCTCTTCCCTGTTGTGGACGAGGCCAATGATCAGCCCACGGCCGATGTGCTGACCCAGCGCATCGATGTCCACGAAAAAACCGCGTGGATGCTGCGCAGCCTGCTGGAAGAATAGATCCGGCCAATAAGTGCTGTCTGCACTCTAAGCTTCAGATCTGTTCAACGAACCTGCAATTCAGCACGATTGAACTCCTTCACTCGTCTTGACGGGGCAGACGCGTCTCATAGCCCCGTTTGCGCCTCCAGTTTATCAGCTTGGATCGGCTGTCGCATTGCCCTCTGGGCGCCCCATGGCCAGATAGTGGCTGATGCGCCAGATGTGATGTGCGGTGCGCTCCAGCCAACGGTAGGCATCGGCCTTGGCGAGAATGTCTGCTGCTTTGCTGGAGAGTGCGCCTCTGCCGTCCAGCAATTCATGGCGCATCTGGCGCGACAGCTCGGTGAGCCCGGCGGCGTTCACCTGCAGCTCAGGGAGTATGTCGGCAAGCCGGTGCTCCGCTAACCCGTTGCGTGCCAGGTCCAGGATTTTCTGGTTGTGCGACAACGCCCACGCATACCCGGGTGAAGTGAGGTCGGTGCCGTTGTGTATCAGTTCATCCAGCCGACTCCGAAACCGTATCAGATGGTCTATGGTGTGCAATTGTGCAATTCGCCTTGCTGCCGAGGCCGCGTCATCTTGCCGCAGCTCGATGCGGCTGACGAAGGCGTAGGCGGTGTCCAGTGAACGCTCCAACTCCTGCAGTTTTCCGGGGGAGAGGGTATGGGTTCCGCCAGCCAGCACTCTTCCATAGGCGCCCAGCATGCGCTCGGTTGTTTCCTCCAGAGCACGCTGTGAGGCTTCCAGAGCGACAGACGGAATGGCGAGCATGGAGTCGTCCAGCCGCTGCGTCAGCGTGTGTTCTTTTTTGTCTGGCAGCAGGCGTTCGACCAACCCGGCGAACCTGGGCAATATGGGCAGGAAGATCACTACCCCCAGCGCAATGAAGAGGGTATGAAACGCGGCTAGGCTCATGGCGCCAGGGTCCAGGCCAGCGTGCGCGCCCAACCAGGCGATCACCCAGAAAAGCACGGGCAACAGGGCAATCGCCAGAGCACCGGCTGCGGCGTTGAAGAGTATGTACGCTACCGCCGTGCGTTTGGCGTGGATGGTGCCACCAATCGTGACCAGCACGCCAGTCATCGTAGTGCCGATGGCGGCACCCACCACAAGAGCGGCTGCCTGATCAAAGTTGATCGTTTGGGTGTGCAGCGCGGTCAAGGTGGTTGCAATAGCCGCCGTGGACGACTGAAGGACCGCAGTCAAGGCCAGGCCAAACAGCATTATCAAGACACTTGCGCCAAAGCCGCCCACCGGCAGGCTGGCGAAATTGAACACGCCGGCCAGGCCACGCATGCCTTCTTGCAGGGTGGTCAGCCCCATGAACATCATGCCGAAGCCCGCGATGGCCATGCCAAACTCGGCCCAGCGGCCACGGCCCATCAGCTTGAGCAAAGCCCCCAGCCCGATCAGCGGCAGGGTGTAAAAGCCCAGGTTGATCTTCAGCCCTAGTCCGGCCACGATCCACCCCGTGGCAGTATTTCCCAGGCTGGCGCCTATGAGCACTCCAATGGCTTGGGTAAAGCTAATGAGGCCCGCACTGACGAAGCCGATCAGCGTCACGGTGGTGGCCGATGAGGACTGCACAATCACAGTCGCCAGCGCGCCAGTGAATGCAGCCATGGTGGGCGTGCCTGTAAAGCGCGAGAGAACTTGCTTTAATACTTCGCCACCAAAGGCCACAAGCCCCTGGGACATGAGCAACATCCCAATGAGGAACAACCCCAAGCCGCCCAGAAAGGGGAAGAGCATCTCGTTCATCAGGCCAAGTCTCGCAGGTCAGGAGTCAAAAAGTGTTTGAGCAAAGCGGTAACTCCACTGGCGCCACCCATGGCGCGCAGTGCAATGTGGAAACCCGCGAGGTTACACCGAGAGCGGGGGCGCTCTGGGGATGCCCTGCGCAACTCCCTGCGGTCTGTGGCAGCACGGCCTCGGGCGATCCGCACTACCACCGACTCGCGAGGGCTATGCAGGGCCTCCCTGGCTCCGCTAGCATGTCGCCATGGCTTCAAGTTCTAAACCTTCCTGGCAATTCTGGGTCGACCGTGGCGGCACTTTCACCGACATCGTTTGGTGCGACCCTGAGGGCCGCCTGGCAACGCGCAAACTGCTTAGCGTTCACCCATCGGCGTATAAGGATGCCGCTGTGGCCGGTATCAAGGCCACGCTGGGCCTGACTGAAGATGCGCCAATTCCAGAGGGGTTGGTCAGCGAGGTTCGCATAGGCACGACCATCGCCACCAACGCGCTGCTGGAGCGCAAGGGGGAGCCTACACTGCTCATCGTCAATCAAGGCTTTGCCGATCTGCTGCTCATCGGCAATCAGACCCGCCCTCACTTGTTTGACTTGCATGTGCAACGGCCACCAGTGCTGTATGAACAGGTCGTGGAGATCAGCGGCCGTATCGACGCCCAAGGGCGTGAGTTGAGTCCGCTGGACGAAGAGCAGCTCGCCCGTGTGTTGCGGCAGGCCTACGAAGGGGTCTCCGATCATGCGCCGTGGTGCTGATGCACAGCTGGGTGTTTCCTGGGCACGAGCAGCGCGTGGCGCAACTGGCGCGCGACATCGGTTTCACCCAGGTCTCACCCAGCCACGAGATCAGTCATAGCGTGCGCATTGTGCCTCGTGGCAACACGACGGTGGTAGATGCCTATCTCTCGCCGATTTTGCACTCTTACGTGGAACAGTTGAGCAGCGAGTTGTCGGGCGTGAAGCTGTATTTCATGCAGTCGAACGGCGGCTTGGCGGCTGCCCAGGCCTTTCACGGAAAAGATGCTTTGTTGTCTGGCCCGGCCGGCGGTGTGGTGGGGGCTGCACGCACGGCCGAAGCGGCCGGCTTTGGCAATGTCATCGGATTTGACATGGGGGGCACCTCTACCGACGTTTCCTTGTATGCGGGCGCCTTCGAGCGGGCCTACGACGCTGAGCTCGCAGGTGTGCAGGTTCGGGTGCCCATGATGGCCATTCATACCGTGGCGGCAGGGGGGATCCATACTGGAGTTTGATGGTGCCCGCTTGCGGGTCGGGCCACACTCGGCGGGGGCGTTCCCTGGCCCGGCCGCTTATCGCAATGGCGGGCCGCTCACGGTAACGGACGCGAATGTGTGTGTGGGCAAAATTCAGCCGGCGTATTTTCCGGCCATCTTCGGCCCGGCCAGCGATGCGCCTCTGGATGCCGAGGTTGTCCGCGAAAAATTCGACGAGCTTGCCGACGCAGTGGCGCAGGCCACAGGCCACCGCAAGGACCCGCGTGCAATCGCTGAAGATTTTCTGATGGTTGCCGTCACGAACATGGCGAATGCGATCAAACAAGTGTCGGTTCAAAAGGGACACAACCCCGCTGACTTCGTGTTGCAGTCCTTTGGCGGCGCCGGCGCGCAACACGCATGTCTGGTGGCTGAAGCGCTGCACATGGACACCATACTGATACATCCGTTCGCGAGCGTGCTTTCCGCGTTTGGAATTGGCATGGCAGAACAGACCGTGCTACGGGAGAAGGCACTGGAAATACCTTTTGACGCGGAAGTTGCGGGCATATTGCGTCAGCAGGCAGCAGAACTGGAGGCGCAGGCGCGTGCCCAGTTAAGGGAGCAGGTGGATAGCGCTGGAAGTGACAAAGTTGATGGAAATCGGACCCTGCAAGTGCGCTGCGCGCTGCATATGCGCTACGCAGGCACCGACACCTCGCTCAAAGTGCCGTTGGCCGAACACGATCAAGTCGTTGCGGCAGTAGCCGCCGAGCATGCGCGCCGTTTTGGCTTTCACGCCACGGGCACGGCTCTGGTGGTCGGCACCATTGAGGTTGAGGCAAGCCTGGTGAACCCCTCCCGGCAAGCACTTCCATTGGGGGACGAAGGGCGAAGCTTGAGCCCCATCGGTGTGGCGACGGTATGGATGCAAGGTCAGGAGTTGCAGGTGCCCGTTCATGACCGGGCGGGGCTGCTGTTGGAGGTTGATCTGGCCGGGCCCGCGCTGATCCGGGAAGACACGACCATGGTCGTGGTGGAGCCGGGCTGGAGTGTGAGGCTGGATCGCTTCGGTAACATGCGCATGCACCGTGTACATGCCGTGGCACGGGTGCGCGGGCACGATCATTCGAAGCCGGATCCGATGCTGCTGGAGGTGTTCAACAAGCTCTTTACCAATGTGGCTGAGCAGGCGGGTGCTGTGCTGCAGAACACCGCTCGCAGTGTGAACATCAAGGAACGTCTGGATTTTTCCTGCGCAGTCTTTGATGCTGAAGGCAGGCTTGTAGCCAACGCGCCCCATGTGCCGGTGCATCTGGGCGCCATGGGCGTAAGTGTTCGCGCCGTGCTGGCAAGCCGCGGCAAGACCTTGCGGCCAGGCGACAGCGTCGCGCTCAACGATCCGGTCCATGGGGGAACCCACCTGCCTGACATTACAGTCATCACGCCAGTATTCGACGAAGAGGGCAAGGAGATCCGCTTTTTCGTGGGGAACCGTGGGCACCATGCCGACATCGGCGGCACCACGCCGGGCTCCATGCCGCCGGATTCCACGTGCCTGGAGGAAGAGGGGGTGGTGATAGACAACTTCCTCCTCGTTGAAGGAGGTCGTTTTCGTGAGCGGGAGTTCAGGGCGCTATTGGCCAACGCTCGCTATCCGGCGCGCAGCCCGGATGTCAACGTGGCGGACATTGCAGCACAGGTCGCGAGCAATCAGCGTGCGGTGCAGGAACTGCAGCGCGCGATTGTGCAGTATGGGTGGCCCATGGTGGCGGCCTACATGCGCCACGTACGAGACAACGCCGCCGACAACGTACGCCGCGTGCTGAGCCGGTTGCGCAGTGGCAGCTTTTCTTATGCAATGGATGGCGGCGCGAAGATTCAGGTCCGGGTCACGGTCGACCCCATCGGTCAGAGAGCGACCATTGACTTCACAGGAACCGATCCTGAGCGCCAAGACAATTTCAATGCCCCGCTGGCGGTGACACGCGCGGTGGTGCTCTATGTGTTTCGCTGCCTGGTGGGTGACGACATCCCCCTGAACGAAGGCTGCCTGGTGCCCCTGGAAATTGTCGTGCCGCCTGGCAGTATGCTCTCGCCGTCACCCACGGCGGCAGTAGTTGCCGGCAACACGGAGATCTCGCAATGCCTCTGCAACGCACTGTTCGGGGCGCTTGACGCGCTGGCGGGAAGCCAGGGCACGATGAACAACTTCCTCTTCGGCAATGCGACCTACCAGTACTACGAAACCATCGGGGGAGGCACTGGCGCGGGAGAAGGGTTCGACGGTGCGAGCGCGGTGCAGGCGCACATGACAAACACCCGCATGACGGATCCCGAGGTGCTTGAGATGCGTTTCCCCGTGAGATTGGAGACCTTCGCGGTGCGCAAGGGCTCTGGAGGGGAAGGGCGTTGGCGCGGCGGTGACGGCGCCCGGCGCAAGATGCGCTTTCTGCAGCCCATGACGGCCGTGCTCGTGTCCTCACACCGTGAGATTCCACCATTCGGTTTGCATGGCGGGTCTGGCGGTCAGTGCGGGTGCCAGTGGGTAGAGCGCGTTGACGGGTCGATTCAACCGATGAGCGGGCGAGACCAGGTGGAGTTAATGCCTGGAGACTGCGTGGTCATTGAAACGCCCGGTGGGGGAGGATATGGCTAGCAGCCGTGGCAAAGATTCCAAGGTATAAGAATGTCATGACGTTTGATTTTCAGAAGGAGCCTTTCCTGTGACGTACGATTCTCTTATCTCCGTAGACCAACTGATTGCCGAGCGCCAGGAATCAGCGCCCTTGGTCATACTGGATTGCAGCTTCGATTTGTCTGACCCGGCAGCAGGTCGTAGAGCCTACGAAGCCGGGCATATTCCCGGTGCTTCGTACGTGGACCTGGAGAGCACACTCAGCGGCCCCAAAACGGGCAAGAACGGACGCCACCCGTTGCCCGCCCAAGAGGCATTCGTGCAGGCCATGGCTGCGCTGGGTTTGAATGACGACACGCAGGTGGTTGCATACGACAACGCAGGCAGCATGTATGCCGCGCGCCTCTGGTGGATGCTGCGTTGGGTCGGCCATTCCTCTGCTGCTGTGCTTGATGGCGGCATGGACGCCTGGAAACGTTCCGGACAGGCGCTCAGTGCGGACGTTCCTGCGGTGGCGATCAAAGGCCGTTTCAGCCTGCGTCCTGCGTTGGTTGGCGCGATTGACTACGAGGGCGTGAAGGCGAATCTGGAAACCCGGCAAAAGTTGGTGTTGGATGCCCGTGCGCCTGATCGTTTCCGAGGAGAGAACGAGACGCTGGATCCGATTGGCGGCCACATTCCGGGAGCCAAGAACCGATTGTTTCGCGACAACTTGTCGGCAGATGGGACATTCAAGCCCGCGGCGCAGTTACGCCAGGATTTCGAGACGCTGACGGGCGGTCGGCCGGCGGATCAGGTGATCAGCCAGTGCGGGTCGGGCGTGACGGCCTGTCACAACCTGCTGGCCATGGAGGTGGCCGGCCTGAAGGGCGCCACGCTCTACTCCGGTTCCTGGAGCGAATGGAGCGCCCAGCCGGGAGCCCCCATCGCAACAGGGTCTTAGCCTCAAGCACTAGACTTTCTCCGGAGGCTCAATTTCGGGCGTGCGTTGTTTGTGGCCGTTTGCCGCAGGCGGCTGTCTAATTGGTAAAAATAAGAAGGGTTCTTCGTGACATCTCCCAATGGATTTCTTCCCCATAGCTCCCACTGGGGGTGTTCAGCGCGCAGCTACAGGGTAGCCAAGTGGCCGTGCGTCCCCACCCGGGCGATCCAGATCCCAATCAGATACTTGAAAACTTCACAACCGCGCTACGCCACCAGGTACGCGTGACCACGCCCATGGTGAGGCGAGGATGGCTTGAGCGCGGGCCGGGTCCGGATGCAGCGCGAGGCTCGGACGAGTATGTTTCCATGTCCTGGAGCGATGTCATGGATCGGGTCGCGGCTGAGCTCAAACGCGTTAAGGAAAAGCATGGGGTCGGCGCGATCTTCGGCGGCTCCTACGGGTGGTCAAGCGCCGGGCGCTTTCACCACGCGCAAAGCCAGGTTCACCGCTTTCTAAACACCGCGATGGGTGGTTACGTTCGCTCGGTTAACAGCTATAGCGCAGGTGCCTCTGCCGTTATCTTGCCGCACGTTCTGGGAAGCATGGACGATGTCGCGCGCCGCGCCATCACCTGGGAGCAGATCGTCGAACATACCGATGTAGTGGTGGCCTTCGGCGGAATGGCGTTGAAGAACATGCGGGTAGCCTCCGGTGGTGTCAGCAAGCATGTGGAACGTAACGCCATACGCGATGCCGCCAAGCGGGGCTGCCGTTTTGTTTCGGTGAGTCCGATAAAGAGCGACATGCCCGAGGAGGCCGGGTTTCAGTGGTTACCCATCACACCCGCCTCTGATACGGCCATGATGCTGGCTCTGGTGCACACACTCGTCAGCGAGGGGCTGCACGATAAGGCCTTCATTGACCGTTACTGCGATGGCTGGCAGACCTTCGAAGACTATCTGATGGGGCGCACTGATGGGGTGCCCAAAACAGCTCAATGGGCCTCGCCCCTGTGCGGTATCAATGCCGCAGAAATTCAGGCGCTGGCACGTTCGATGCACGGCAAGCGAACACTTGTGGTGCTGTCTCATTCGCTGCAACGCGCCGAGCACGGCGAGCAACCTATCTGGGCAGGCGTGGCGCTGGCCGCAGCGCTGGGGCAGTTGGGCCTGCCGGGTGGCGGCTATGCTTATGCCATGGGTACCATGGCGCATTACGGCAGGCGCACCAATGCCGTTCCCACAGCCGCCCTGCCGCAGGGTAGCAACGGGGTGAAGGCGTTCATACCGGTGGCGCGCATCACAGACATGTTGCTCAAACCGGTGAACACTTTGACTACGACGGCCAACGCTATACCTACCCCCACATCAAACTTGCCTACTGGGCGGGTGGCAATCCTTTCCACCACCATCAGGATCTTGCTCGCCTGGCTGAGGGCTTCCGAACCCTCGATACTTTCATCGTCCACGAGATCGCCTGGACCGCCACCGCCCGCCACGCGGACATCGTGCTGCCATGCACCATGACTCTGGAGCGCGAGGATATCGGGGCTACCCCGACCGATCCACTCATGGTGGCCATGCACCGCATCGCCGAGCCGCACGGCCTGGCACGCGACGACTACGACATCTTCGCTGATCTGGCTGAGCGCCTGGGCCAGAGAGAGGCTTTCACAGAAGGGCGTACCACCCGGCAGTGGCTGGCTCATTTGTACGAGCGCACCCGTCAGGCACTGGAAGAAAAAGGTCTGGAGGCACCCAGCTTTGATGAGTTCTGGGCGCGTGGCGAAATGACGCTACCCCAAGGTCCAGATAACGGGGGCATCGTGAGGGCTTTCCGTGAGGACCCGGAGGGCGCCCCCTACCTACACCCAGCGGCAAGGCCCAGATCAGTTCGCCCACGGTCGCCGCATTTGGATATGCGGATTGCCCGGGTCACCCCGCCTGGCTACCAGCAAAAGAAACTCCGAACGCTCAATACCCGCTTTGGCTGATTGCCAATCAGCCGGCGAGCCGACTCCATAGCCAGCTGGATTACGGTGCACACAGCCAGTCCACCAAGCGGCGTCAGCGGGAAGTCTGTACCCTGCACCCGCAAGCGGCCGCGGCGCGAGGTATCTCGGAAGGCGATGTGGTTCGCTTGTTCAATGACCGTGGCGCTTGCCTGGCATCGGCCCATCTCTCGCCAGACATGCGAGCCGATGTCGTGCGTTTACCCACAGGAGCGTGGTACGACCCCATCATTGATGAGCAAGGGGGCACGCTCTGCGTTCATGGCAACCCTAATGTGCTTACCCAAGATGTCGGAACATCGTCATTGGCGCAAGGCTGCTCGGGGCAACTGAGCATTGTCCAGATTGAAAAATACACGGGAAGCCTGCCACCTATCAGGGCGTTCGAGCAACCCGGGCAGCAGATCGCCTGATTACCGGCTGCAGAGGAGGCGTTTCTCGTAGGTTGGCGCTGAGCGCAGCGAAGCCCAACATGGGGCGTGGAATGAGAAGCGCCGTCTGTTGGGCTTCGCTGCGCTCAGCGCCAACCTACAGCGGCACGGAGACGAACTACGCTGCGGGCGCCACCGAGGCACCGTGAATACCATGCCGGGCGAGCGCGTTCGCCACGAAGCTGCTGGCCTTGCACTCTTCGACGAAATCGGTAAGGACCTTGGCTGCAGCTTCGCCCCGGCTCGCCGGGCTTCCCATCGCCTGCTGAATCACCATGAACCGCCCGGGCAGCAGTCGCAGGCCTCCCAGGCGCTGCGCGTCACTCTCCAGTTGCTGCTTCACTCCCGCCGCGACATCCGCATCTTCGGCCAGAAAAGCCGGCACCACATCGGGCGATGATGGGGCGCGTTCAATGGAAGCTGCCTTGAGTTCACGGGTCAGGTAAAGGTCATAGGCGCTACCTTTGCCCACCATCACGCGAGTGCCGCTGCGATCGACTTCCTCGTTGCTTTGCAACAAAGAGTCGTCGCGAACCAGATAGGCCCCTTCGATCAGCACATAAGGCCCGGTGAACCGGATGCCTTCGCCCCTCAATGGGTCGATGGCGAAGAAGCCGATGTCTGCTTTTTCAGTCTTGACGGCTTCCACAGACTTGCTTGCGGTGTCGAAAATAAGCAATTCCAAAGGCACGCCAAGCCGCTCTGCGAAAGCATTCGCAAGGTCCACGGACACGCCGCCAACCTCTCCTGTGACGGTGTCTTTCTTGGCAAGAATCGGGTTCCCCAGATTGATGGAGGCGTGCAGAACACCGGTTGGTGCGAAAGCGTTGACGATGTCGGGAGCTAAGTTCATAAGTCAGCCTGTCTAGTGAAGACGGAGCGGTGAAGGGGTTGACGGGTGGAACTGCGGGAGCCAGTCTGATCCAGCAGGGTATCAAGAAATGTCTGGCCGACCGGGGGAAGGGTTCGCCCGATCCGGGTAATGATGCCAATCTGCCGGTTGACCTGTGGACGTGTGAGCGGCACCGTTGCCAAACCATCCATGCGAATCAGATCAAGCGCCATCAGCGGCAGCGCTGTAATACCCAGGCCTGCCCTCACCAGCGCGCCGCAGGCAGAAATGCTCGGGTATTCCAGCGCCGGAGATACAGAAAATCGCAGAAGGGCCGCGTCCGTGATGGGGCGGATACTGCTGCTGGCCTGGGAGGCCAGATAGGGGCGCGTGGCGAAGATCGACCATGGCACGGAATCTCTCGTCGCCAGGACATCGTCGCGCTGGCAGACAAGGACGAGAGGGTCGTTCATCAGATGGCGGTAGCGTACCCTCCTGTCGGGCGCGGGCCGCACACTCAGGCCAAAATCCGCGCGCCCTTCATCGATCGCCGTGAGCAGGGCGTCGGCCGGAGCCTCCAATAGCGAGAACTCTACTTCGGGATGCTGGCTGCGGTAACTGGCGATCGCCCCTGGGATCAGCGAGGCGCCTATGGAGGGCAGTACCCCTAGTGACACACGCCCCGTGCGCCCCTGCAGAAATTGACCAAGCTCTCCAAAAGAGTTGTCGAATTCACCCAGAATCCGCTGGGCAATCGGGAGCAGTTCCTGCCCAACGGGAGTGATTTTCACATTCCGCGTGTCCCGATCGAACAGGCGGGCTTGCAGTATTTGCTCGGCCTGGCGAATGGTTCGGCTCAACGCAGGTTGGGACACGCCCACGTGCACTGCTGCGGCGCGGAAGCTGCCTGTCGTGACGATTTGCACGAAGGCTTCTAGCTGCTGTAGGGTCAGTTTGGCGCGCATTTGATTGATGCGTTTAAGTTATCACAGATATAGGGCAATGACTATTCCCATATCAATGCAGTGCCCTTAGACTGAGGCTGCCTCAAAGATATGGAGACAAACAACGTGAATGCAGGTGGAGCAGGCGTGCTGAAGGGCGTGCGCGTTCTGGAACTGGGCCAAGTATTGGCTGGTCCGTTCGCGGGGGCGATTTTGGCGGATCTTGGCGCCGAGGTCGTCAAGCTGGAACGCATTGAGGGTGGGGACGATGCACGGCGCATGGGGCCTGAATTTCTGCGCGGCGATTCACTGATTTTTCAGGTGTTCAACCGGGGTAAGCATTCGGTCGCTGTCGATCTGAAGTCCGATGCCGGCAAGGCTGCCTTTGAGCGGCTGGTGTCCGAGGCGGACATCTTTATTCATAACCTTCGGCCAGGCGTGCCTCAGGCGCTCGGTATTGATGGCCCAAGCGTGTGCGCGCGACATCCGCGCCTGATCTATTGCGAAATCTCGGCGTTCGGTCATCTGGGTCCCATGGCTTCGCGTCCCGGTTACGAGCCACTGGTGCAGGCATTCAGTGGGCTTTCCAGCACCAATGGTGGCCCGGACGATCCTCCCATGCGCTCGGGAACTTCGCTGTGCGACCAAGGGGCTGGCATGTGGGTGACTATCGGAGCGCTGGCCATGCTGCAGCGGCGCTCGCATACGGGTCTTGGTGGAGTCCTGCAAACTTCATTGCTCGAGACTGCTTTGGTCTGGAACGGGCAGAAGGCGGACACCTACACCAACCAGGGGTATCTTCCAGAGCGCCACCGCTCAGGGCATCCAGGCTTTGTTCCCTACGAAGCCTTCGAGACAGCCGATGGGCCACTGTTGATTTGCTGCGGTAACGACCGCTTGTTCGCCAAACTGGCCACGGAAATCGGTCGCCCGGAATGGCAGCACGACCAGCGCTTTGCCACGAATCGTGCGCGGCTCTTGAACAAGGCCGCCTTGTTTGAGCAGTTGGAGCCTCTGCTGGTCGCCAAGTCACGCGAGGAATGGATTGCGCGCTTCGAATCTGCAGGAGTTCCCTGCGCGCCGGTTCATACAGTTCCAGAGGCGCTTGCACATCCTCAAGTGCAGGCGCTCGGCATGCTCGCTGCGTTACCAGAAGAGGGCTTTTCTCTCACAGCGCTGCCGCTCACCATTGACGGTGAGCGTCCCTGCCCAACGATTGCCGCGCCAAGCCTTGGAGCTCATAACCAGATACACGGCTTGCCAGCTCTCGAATCATCAAACCCATTGACTAAAACCAAGGAGACTTCATGAAACGCAGACTTACTCTTGCCATGGCTGCCGTGCTCGCAACCTGCGCAGGCCTGAGCGCGCTGCCTGCCGCTGCGCAGCAGTACCCCAGCAAGCCCATCAACATGGTGGTGCCTTTTGGCCCCGGCAGCGGGACTGATCAGTTGGCTCGGTCGGTGGGGCAGTTGCTCAGCGATGAACTGAAGGTGCCGGTGGTGGTGGAAAACAAGGCCGGAGCGAGTGGGTTCCTGGCTGCGCAGTACGTATCGAACGCAGCGCCAGATGGCTACACGATTCTGATCACCACGAACACGACGCACGCTGCCAACGAGCACCTTTTCAAGAAAATTCCGTACGATCCTGTTAAGGGTTTCACGCCTGTGGGCACGCTTTCCAGCGGCCAGATGCTTTTGGTGGTTCGGCCGGATTCTCCCTATAAATCGCTGAACGATCTGCTCGCTGCGGCCAAGAAAGACCCCGGCAAGCTGAACTTTGGCAGCGGGTCTTCGTCGAGCCGTGTGGCGAGCGAACTGCTCAAGCAAATGGCCCAGGTAGACGCGGTCAACGTCCCTTACAAGAGCAATCCGTTGGCCATCACAGACCTGATCGGTGGTCAGCTCGATTTCATGTTTGCCGATTCGTCCGCTGCGCTGCCTCAGGTGCAAGGTGGCAAGCTGCGCGCACTGGCGGCGAGCGGCTCCAAGCGGCTTGCGGCCACGCCGGATGTACCGACCGTGGCCGAAGCCGGCGTCAAGGGCTACACCATGACCTACTGGACCGCCATCTATCTCCCGCCTGCCGCGCCGCCAGCCATCGTGAACAGATTGAGCCAGGCTTTGAACAAGGTCATGGAATTGCCCGCTTCCAAGGCATTTCAGGACAAGGTGAGCGGCGACGTGTTCATCACCTCGCCCGAGGGGCTAGCAAAATTCCAGGCCGAGGAGTCGAAGAAGTGGGGGCAGGTGATCCGCGCTGCGGGCATACAGCCCGAGTAAGCGTATTTGCCCTCCGTAACAAGCTGCCGGGCCTTGGACGCTGTTCCCTCCAGATCCGGCAGCTTCTTCAGCGTGCGCCAAACCAATAGCTTGGGGTGCTCGGAGGGAACACGAGTGGAAAAGGAACACCCCAATTGGAGTGGGCGATGAGTGACGTGAAAGACAAAGTGATTCGGATTGGTGGAGCCTCGGGCTTCTGGGGCGACTCGAGCGTGGGTGCTCCGCAACTGGTGCAAAGCGGCCAGATTGATTACCTGGTGTTTGACTATCTGGCTGAACTCACCATGTCCATTCTGGCCGGCGCACGCCTAAAAAAGCCCGAACTGGGCTATGCGACCGACTTCGTGACGGTGGCCATGCGGAGTGTGCTGAAAGATGTGGCGGCCAAGGGCATCCGTGTTGTCAGCAACGCAGGCGGGGTCAACCCCGAGGGCTGCGCCCAGGCGTTGCGCGCGTTGGCAGCAGAACAGGGGGTGGCGGTCAAAATTGCCGTGGTGACAGGCGACGATGTGATGCCGCTGATTCCCGAGTTGCGGTCGGCCGAGCCGCCAGTGCGGGAGTTGCAAAGCGGCGCGCCACTGCCCGCCAAGGTGCTGACAGCCAACGCTTACCTGGGTGCGCTGCCGATCAAGGCTGCGCTGGACGCAGGTGCGCAGATCGTCGTTACCGGACGGTGCGTCGACTCAGCGGTCACGCTGGGCACGCTGATGCACGCGTTCAATTGGTCCGCCAACGACTTCGATCGCCTATCCGGTGGTAGCTTGGCCGGTCACATTCTTGAGTGCGGATGCCAGGCGACAGGCGGCCTGCATACCGACTGGCGAGACGTGCCTGACTGGGCGCATATGGGCTATCCCATTGTCGAGTGCTCCGCAGACGGCAGTTTCGTGGTGACCAAGCCTTCTGGCACGGGCGGCCTCATCGCGCCCCAGTGCGTGGCCGAGCAACTCCTTTATGAAATCCACGATCCTGCCACTTACCTGCTGCCAGATGTGATCTGTGATTGGCGCGATGTACGCATCGAGCCGGCAGGCTTCGAACGCGTTCGAGTGTCCGGCGCACGTGGCCGTGCACCAACCGGGTCTTACAAGG
Source organism: Ottowia caeni (assembly GCF_050821495.1). GTDB lineage: Bacteria > Pseudomonadota > Gammaproteobacteria > Burkholderiales > Burkholderiaceae_C > Ottowia > Ottowia caeni. Next base: position 1,566,342 of record NZ_CP151080.1, read on the forward strand.
TGAGCAGCACCTATGTGAATGGTTTCAAGACATCAGCGCAACTCACCGTTGTCGGGTTTGAAGCCGCCGCGAAGGCTCGCCGTACGGGAGAGGCGATTTTTGAACGCGTGGGGGACTTGCTGCAAGCGCGTGGCCTGCCACCGCTCAGCGCGTCGAACATTGAAGTACTGGGTTCAGAAAGTGGTTACGGCCCTCATGCCGCCCCGGGTTTGAACCAGGCTCGCGAAGCCATATTGCGCATCACGGCCTGTCACCCCGACAAGGCCGCTCTCGAACTGTTGGCGCGCGAGGTGGCGCCCGCAGGCACTTCGTGGGCGCCTGGCACCACCGGCGCCGGGGGACGGGCGTCGGTCTCGCCTTCCATTCGTCAGTACGCTTTCCTGCTCGCAAAGCAGCGCCTTCAACCTAAGGTGGATCTTGACGGGCAAGCGATTTCTGTCCCCGAGCAAAACGGAGACGTTGCCCAGGCGCAGGCACCCGTGGCGTCGCAGCCTCCTGCTGCTGCAGGGCCGACCGATGCACCGCAAGGCTGGATTGATGTGCCCTTGATCCGCCTGGCCTGGGCGCGTTCCGGTGACAAGGGTGATACATCCAACATCGGCATCATCGCGCGTCGTCCGGAGTGGCTGCCTTTGCTTCGGTCTGAGGTGACCGAAGCAAGCGTTGCACAATACTTGCAGCATTTGGTGCGTGGACCGGTGACTCGATACGAGGTGCCGGGTATCCATGCATTCAATTTCGTATGTGAGCAGGCGCTGGGTGGCGGAGGCATGGCCTCGTTGCGCAACGACCCGCTGGGCAAAGGCATGGGGCAGATCTTGCTCAGTATGCCGGTGCGAGTGCCGGCTCACTGGTTCGACTGAACACAACCAAGGAGATAGCTTGTGCAACAGGCAAACATTCCTCTTTTGAGTCGACGTGCCTTGGTCATGGCCTCGGCCATGATCGCAGGCGGCGTGTATGCGCAAGCGAGCGCGAAGCCGATTCGCATCATCGTTTCTTTCGCTGCGGGCAGCGCCAACGATTTGATGGCGCGTGATCTCGCACGCTACATGAGTGAGATCTTGAATCAGCCGGTGATCGTCGAAAACAAGCCTGGCGCGGGCGGTATGGTGGGCACTGATTACGTCGCCAAGTCAGCGCCAGACGGGTTGACCATTGGTCTCGGGACCAGCTCGCAACTGGTCATGAACGTAGGTCTCTACAAATCGCTGCCGTTCGACATCGAAAAAGACCTGCGCACGGTGGGACTGGTTGCCCGCACGAACATGGTTCTCGCTGGTAAGGCCGGAGGGCCCAAGACCCTCAAGGCGCTTATCGCGGAAGCGAAAGCTCGGCCCGGTCAACTCAGCTTTGGCTCGGCCGGCATGGGCTCGATCAGCCACATTGTCGGAGAGGCATTTGCCAGAGCTGCCGACATCAAGCTCAATCACGTGGCCTACAAGGGAAACGGCCCCGCGATGGCCGATCTGGCAGGTGGGCATATTGATCTGGTTTTCGATGGTTTGGTCACATCACAGCCAGTTGCCAGGCAGGGCCGTGTGCACATGCTGGCCATCTCTGGTGCGAAGCGCGACCCGATCGCGCCAGACTTGCCCACGTTTTCGGAACAGGGGTTGGCAACCTATGAAGCCTATACGTGGAACTGCCTGATTGCCCCGGCGCAAACGCCAGCATCCACCATTGCGCGGATCAATGGCGCACTCAACAAAGCGCTTGCGGTGCCAGATATGAACAAGAGGCTCGTCGAGCAACTGGGCGCGCAGCCGCTCGGTCCGACCACACCCGCGCAGGCAGATACATTCACGCGGCGCGAGCGTGAGCGTTGGGTGCCATTCATTCGCAGTCTGAAGCTGGAGCTGAGTTGAAGCATGGGTAAATCATTTCCTGCAGGTCAACGCGTCGTCGTGACCGAATATGGCGAGAGCCCCGAAGAGGCGCTGGATCGATTCGTTCATCTGGAGGCTCAACCGGCTCCCGACCCAGCTGAGCTGAAGCCGCATGAGGTGCTCGTCGCAGTCAAGAGCGTTGCCATTGCATGGGTGGACTTGCTCATGACCAGCGGCCAATATCAGCACATGGCCAAGCCGCCGTACACGCCTGGCATGGAATACACCGGTGAAGTGCTCGCCGTGGGTGCCGGCGTAAACTCGGCGCAATGCGCGGTAGGCGACCGCGTACTCGCCGACATGATGAAAGTCGGCCCTCGATCCCACGGAGACTATCAATCGGTAGGCGGCTTGGCCAACTACGTGGTGATACCGGCCGACAGCTTGTTCAAACTTCCCGCGCATTTGTCTTTCGATGAAGGTGCGGCGCTGCTGCAGGCTTACGAGACCGCCTATCACTGTCTCATCGTGCGCGGTCAGGTGCAGCGCGGCGAAACCGTGCTGATCAACGGAGCATCGGGCCTGACGGGGCTGGCGGCGGTGCAGGTGGCCAAACTGCTGGGCGCCACTGTGATCGCGACCGGCCGCTCGGATCGGAAACTCGCCCTCGTCAAGGAGCACGGAGCCGACTATGCCGTGAACATCTGCGCGGACGACGGCAGCCTGCGCGAGTTCCGGGACGACGTAAAGGCTCTTACCGAAGGGCGCGGCGTCGATGTGGTGTATGACGCCGTAGGGGGTCAGGTATCGAATGAGAGCCTGCGCTGCATGTCCTTCGGCGGTCGCTTTCTCATCGTCGGCTGGACCTCCACGCCAAATGTGGCACGCGGCAAGGGTTTGCGAGGGGCGCCCAACGTCAATATGCTACCCACCAACATCATCCAGATGAAAAGCCTGAGCGTGTTGGGTTGTCCGTCGGCGATTGCGGTGAGCAAGGATCCGTCTATTCGGCAGTCCAGGCTTGACCTCATTTTCCAATGGGCCGAAGAAGGAAAGATCCGTCCCTTTGTCTCGCACACCTATCCAATCGCGGACTACAAGAAAGCGCTGCTCGCTCGCTGGAAGGGTGAAGTGACCGGAGGCTGTGTGGTGCACCCGTAACGAGCGTATTTGCGGCCAGCCTTTCCTCGGGGGGGATTACCCGAATCGGGGTGGAACCGGGGGGCGCTGAATGGCATTATGGTGGTAAACCCCGTCGGGACAGGCGGGGGACAGAGATGTTGACCGGCATGCACATGCACATGCACATGCACATGCGCGTGCGCGTGCCGTGGCTTGGTTTCCCTGACAACATGAGGAGATACCCGATGCAGACCCTGTCCAACATTCGAATAGGCCGCCGAGCCGTTGTAATGGCTTCCGCCATGCTCGCTGCCGGCGTGCGGGCACAAACAAACGCCAAGCCAATTCGCATCATTGTTTCCTTCGCGCCCGGCAGTGGCAATGATCTCACGGCGCGTGATCTCGCTCGCTACATGGGCGATCTCTTGCATCAGCCTGTGATCGTTGAAAACAGGCCCGGGGCGGGCGGATCGATCGGCACCGAAGCCGTGGCCAAGGCCGCCCCAGATGGTCTGACCATTGGTCTTGGCACCAGTTCGCAGCTGGTGATGAACGTCGGCCTCTATAAATCGCTCCCCTTCGATGTCGACAAGGATCTGCGCATCATCGGCCTGGTCACTCGAACGAATATGGTGCTGGCCGGCAAGTCGGGCGGTCCCAAGACCCTCAAGGCATTGATCGCCGAAGCCAAAGCCAGGCCGGGCCAGGTCACCTATGGCTCCGGCGGCCTCGGCTCCATCAGCCATATTGTGGGCGAGGCTTTCGCCAGGGCGGCAGGCATCAAGCTGAATCATGTGCCCTACAAGGGTAACGGTCCGGCCATGGCTGATCTGGCGGGCGGCCATGTGGACCTGGTATTCGACGGCCTTGTCACATCTCAGCCAATGGCCACTCAAGGCCGTGTGCAAATACTGGCGATGTCAGGCGCGCGGCGCAATCCGTCCGCGCCCGAGTTGGCCACCTTTGCAGAGCAGGGCTTGAAAGACTACGAAGCCTACACCTGGAACTGCCTGATGGCGCCTGCGCAGACCCCGACGGAAGCCGTCGAGCGAATCAATCAGGCACTCAACAAGGCATTGGAATTGCCGGAACTACGCGATAAGCTGGTGAAGCAGAATGGTTCCGAAATTCTGGCACCCAGCACGCCTGCCCAGGCAGATGACTTCGGTCGGCGCGAGCGCGATCGCTGGGTACCCTTCATTCGAAGCTTGAAGTTGGAGGTGGGTTGAGGTGGGACCTGAGTAGCCGTCGTTATTGGTCAGGCCCATGGATGTATCCTTGATTGATGCGGTTGAAAATACTGTAGGAGCGGTTTTAGAGGATGTCGCAAAATGGCCTCGCTCTTCTTTCCTCTCTCCCCGGGAGAGGGGCAGGGTGAGGGCAGCGGCGCATGATCTGCGTCTGGCGTTGTTTTGTGGCTTGCACGGTGAACAGAAACGCTCTGGCACTGCAAACCGCATCGGCCCTAAATGTGGTCTCCCCACGGCTGCGGCTCATAGCTTCGCATGGCTTGTTCCACGTCGGCGCGCGTCAGGGTCGGTGCGAACATCTCTATGAAGTCATACGCGTAGCCTCGTAGCCATGCACCTCGCCGCAAGCCCAGCCGAGTGGTGTTCAGCTGGAACAGGTGGCGTGCGTCGAGCATTCGCAGCAGGCGGTCTCGCTCCGGGTCGAACGCGATGGCGGCTATGATGCCGACGCCCATGCCAAGCTCAACGTAAGTCTTGATCACATCGGCATCCATGGCGGTTAGCACGATGCGAGGCATAAGGCCTGCCCGTTGAAAGGCATCGTCGATGTGCGAGCGGCCCGTATATCCCTGATCGTACGTAATGATGGGGTGCTCGGTCAGAGCTTGCAGAGTCAAGGGCTGGGGAGCTGACAGCAGCGGGTGGTTCTCAGGCAGGATCACGCTGTGCGACCATCTGTAGCAAGGCAGCGTCAACAGGCTTTCGTGGTTGGTCAAAGCCTCGGTGGCCACGCCTATGTCCGCCTCGCCCGACATCAGCATGGCCGCCACCTGCCGGGGTGAACCCTGGTGCAGATGCAACGCCACATCAGGATAGCGAGCGCGAAAGTCTCTAACGACGAGCGGCAGGGCGTAGCGCGCTTGCGAATGCGTGGCGGCGATCGAAAGCTGCCCTTCCATGCTCGAACTGAAATCGTCACCCACTCGCTTCAGGTTCTCGGATTCCAGCAACAGGCGCTCGACCACTGGGAGCAATGCGGCGCCCGGAGGTGTCAGGCCTGTGAGGCGTTTTCCCGCTCGAACGAAGATTTCGATACCGAGTTCGTCTTCCAGCTCTCGAATCTGCCGGCTGACACCCGGTTGCGATGTATGAAGCGCATCGGCGACATCTGTCAGGTTGAAGCCGCAACGAACGGCTTCGCGCACGGATCGCAATTGCTGGAAATTCATGGTGGTTGATGCACTCTGGCAGCATCTGCTGCAAACGCGCGCATCATGTACCTTGCAGGGCCACCAGCCAACTACATTCTTTTTGTTTGCTTATGTTTGAATAACGTGTTGGGAGTCATGTCGGAGGAGGAGGTGCCGCCATTTGATCGACACTTGACTTGGGGCAAGGCGACCGTCGGCGCAAGGGGATAGTCTTCTCGGGTTCTTTCCTGAGGCCTTGCATTTTCATGAAATCCTATCTTGCCGAAGGCGTTGCGCCGATTGCCCAGTCTTCCTTTTCTGGCGCAGTGGATCGCTTGTGGTCGCTGTGCCGTCAATCTACCCTGACCCCCTCATGCTCAAGGGGCGCCCGCTTTTGCCCGTGGTGCAGGGCGGCATGGGTGTCGGCGTATCGGCGGGCGGACTCGCAGGTTCTGTTGCTCGAATGGGTGGAATGGGAACTATTTCATCAGTTGATCTGCGCCGGTTGCACCCCGACCTCATGGAAAAAACGGACAAGATTGAAAAGGAACCCGACGCAGCTGAACGTATTAATGCCGCCAACCTGGAGGCGCTTCAGCGCGAGGTGCGGCGCGCGCGCGAGCTTTCGGAGGGGCATGGTGCTATTGCCGTCAACGTCATGAAAGCCCTTAGCCAATACGAGGCGTACGTGCGCTGCTCCCTGGAAGCCGGTGTAGACGCCGTGGTGGTGGGCGCCGGCCTTCCTCTCGATCTGCCAGAGTTGGCGAAAGATTTTCCAAATACGGCACTGATTCCGATCCTTTCGGACGCGCGGGGCGTACAGCTGATTGTCCGCAAATGGGAGAAAAAGGGCCGCTTGCCCGATGCGATCGTGATCGAGCACCCACGCCTGGCCGGTGGTCACCTGGGAGCCGCCAAGGTGGCTGATCTGCAGGATACGCGCTTTGATTTTGAAAACGTTATTCCGCAGGTTCGGGAGTTTTTCAAAACTGCGGGCATTGAGCGGGAAATTCCACTGATTGCCGCAGGTGGCATCAGCTGCCGCGAGGATATTCTTCGTTTGCAGGGTCTGGGTGCAGCGGGGGTGCAGCTGGGTACGGCCTTCGCCGTGACGCAAGAATGCGACGCCGCGCCTGAATTCAAGCGGGTGTTGGCGGAGGCCAAGCCCGAAGATCTGGTGGAATTCATCAGCGTGGCGGGCCTGCCTGCCCGGGGTGTGCGCACTCCGTGGCTTGAAAAATACATTCGTATCGAGCCAAAGCTGAAAGCTGTGGCCCATGTTAAGAAACAATGCAACATGGCCTTCGATTGTTTGGCACACTGTGGTCTGCGCGACGGTGTGGCCACCATGGGGCAGTTCTGTATTGACCAGCAACTGGGCCACGCTTATTCCGGACAGACTGATAAAGGCCTGTTCTTTAGAGGGGCTGGGAAGTTGCCTTTCGGATCGCGAATCGCATCAGTGCAAGAATTGATGGTTTGGCTGCTCGGTGCCGTCATGCCGGCAGCAGTTACCGCGGAGTTCACTACATGAAAAGAGACACCCTGCCAAGCGCGCAGGCCCGTCTGGCCGTTCAGCCCATCAGTCGCGATGTGCTGGCAGAAAAATATTTCAAAACCGGCGAAACCAATGTCGAGCAGCTTTTTGCTCGAGTCGCAAGAGCTCTCGCCTCGGTGGAGAAACCCAAACTCCGCGCTGAGTGGGAACAAAAGTTTCTGAACAATCTCCACGCCGGCGCCATTGGGGCAGGCCGGATCATGAGCGCGGCCGGTACTGACATTCAGGCCACGCTCATCAATTGCTTTGTCCAGCCGGTCGGAGACGCCATCCAGGGCGTGGACGACGAAGGTTATCCCGGCATCTACGAAGCACTGCGCGAAGCAGCAGAGACCATGCGACGTGGTGGCGGCGTGGGCTATGACTTCAGCCGCATTCGTCCGAAGGGCGCCTACGTCAAGGGCACTGCCAGCATGGCCAGCGGGCCCTGCAGCTATATGAATGTGTTCGATCAGTCGTGCTCCACGGTCGAAAGCGCAGGCGCGCGTCGGGGCGCCCAAATGGGTGTGCTGCGCATCGACCATCCAGATGTATTCGAATTCATTACCGCCAAACGCACGCCTGGCCGTTGGAATAATTTCAACGTATCCGTAGGCGTGACCGACGGCTTCATGCAGGCCGTGGCTGAGGGTGCCGACTGGGAACTTGTGCACAAGGCGCCCCCCGGTGCCAAGTTGATCGAGCAGGGCGTGTCACAGCGGGCCGATGGCCTGTGGGTGTACAACAAAGTTTCCGCACGCGAGTTGTGGGACACCATCATGAAGTCGACGTACGACTTCGCTGAACCAGGCATCTTGTTCCTTGACCAGATCAAGCGTGACAACAACCTGAACTACTGCGAGCGGATTGAGGCGACCAACCCCTGCGGCGAGCAACCTCTGCCCCCTTACGGCTGCTGCGATCTTGGCCCCATCATACTGACCAATTTCGTCCGCCATCCTTTCAGCGAGGGCGGAAAGCCCGCGTTTGACTTCGAAGAGTTCGAAAAAGTGGTGGCCACTCAAGTTCGGGCGCTCGACAACGTGCTCGACGTGACCTTCTGGCCTCTGGAGCAGCAGCGCGCTGAAAGCGCTGCCAAGCGTCGCATTGGAGTAGGCTTTACAGGGCTGGGCAACGCGCTCACTATGCTTGAGCTCTGCTACGACCGCCAGGAAGGGCGCGACATGGCTGCCCAGATTTCACGCCGCATGCGCGATGCAGCGTATCGTGCGTCTGTAGATCTGGCGCGCGAAAAAGGGGCGTTCCCCAAGTTTGATGCCAATGGTTATCTGGCCCCCGGCACGTTTGCCAGCCGCTTGCCAGAAGACATTCAGGCCAGCATCCGCGAGCACGGCATTCGTAACAGCCACCTGCTTTCCATTGCCCCCACTGGCACTGTGAGCCTGGCATTTGCCGACAATGCAAGCAACGGCATTGAGCCGGCATTCAGCTGGACCTACAAGCGCAACAAGCGCGAGGCCGACGGAAGCCGCAGCGAATACACCGTGGAAGATCACTCTTTCAGGCTGTATCGCGAGCTGAAAAAAGATGCTTCCTCCGGGAACGCGCCAGGAAAATTGCCCGAGTATTTTGTCAGCGCCCTGGAAATGAGTGCGGCCGATCACGTGGCCATGATGGAGGCGGTACAGCCTTTCGTCGACACCAGCATCAGCAAGACCGTCAATATTCCTGAAGACTATCCTTATGTCGACTTCAAGGATCTGTATCGCCAGGCTTGGCAGGCTGGGCTGAAAGGTCTGGCCACTTACCGGCCCAACAGCATTCTGGGGGCCGTGCTGGAAGTAACGCCCGTGGCAGGCAAGGAAGAAAAGCCGGCCAACGCCGCACCTGAACCGCTGCAACAGACTCAACCACCGGTCGACCCCATGCGCACGGTGATCGAAAAGCGGCCTTCGGGTGGCCTGCCGGCCGTCACCGAGAAGATCGAATACTGGACCAGCGAAGGCCAACAGCGGCTCTACCTGATCGTCTCTTTCCTCCCCATTGCCACGCCTGATGGCCGTACGGTGGAGCGCGCCATCGAGTTCTTCATGCCTGTGGGCCAGAGCGGCGAATCGCAGCAGTGGATCACGGCCACCATGCGCATGCTCAGCTTGGCCGCGCGCGGGGGCTTCCTCGACCGTGCGTTGTCCGACATGCAGAAGGTTACCTGGGATCGTGGTCCGGTGCGCCTTGGTACGTACGAAAAGCCCGACGGCACTCGTGTGCCTCGCTGGCACGACAGCGAGGTTGCTGCCATTGGTTTTGCCATCGAGAACCTGATTTCTTCGCGCGCACAGGCCGCCCAGGGATCGCTGTTCGACGCAGAAGAACTTCCGGCCGCGGAGCCCGCTTTAGAGCCCGCGACCCTCGTGTCGCCCACTGCCATGGCTGGCAAGAAGTGCCCCGAATGCGGCGCTCACGCCATGATCCGTAAGGATGGGTGCGATTACTGCACTCAGTGCGGATTCATCGGTAGCTGCGGTTAAGCTTGCACAACCTCCTCTCGTCGGGGGAGGTTGTGAACTGGCTTTTAACCTCGGCCACGTTCTTAACCCCGGTCAAGGATGGGGTCTCGCTTAGCGGGTACAACCATCCTTTATGACAGCGCCCACCCAGCAAGAGCGGCCTAAGGGGCCGCGAACTATTTCCCTCCAACAATCCAGTACGGCGGCGCCCGCTCGTAAAGCCAAGCCGGAGCCTGTAAAGGGGCCTTGGCGTTTGTCGATGCTCATGGTGGCGCCGCATCGCCTGGGTTTCGCATTGGCCATGCTGATTTTGATCGCTGCCAGCCTGTGGTGGCTTGCGGTGCAACTTGATCGTGCATCAGGTGTGTTGGGGCTGACGGTCGCTGTGTCTCCCACGCTCACACATGCAGCGATCATGGTGCTGGGCTTCATGCCTCTATTTTTCTCGGGATTTTTGTTTACCGCGGGGCCGAACTGGTTGCGCGTCGCGCCGCCGACGGCGCAGCGGCTGTCAGGCGCCTTGGGGCTGCAAGCGGTCGGCTGGCTACTGTGGCTTGTTGGCGCCCATACCCTTGCAGGGGTCGCGTTGTTGGGCTTGATCCTTGCCTTGGTCGGACTCGCCTGGATGTTCATGCTTTACTGGAGCCTGGTTCGCCAAAGCACCGTGGAAGATCGCGTTCACGCCAAGGCCGTGGGCTGGGGCGGCGTGGTGGGCGTGGTGTGCCTCGCGGGCGTTGCGTGGGCACATGCGACCGGGCAGGTGGACTGGGCGCTGGTGTTTGTGCGCACTGCCTTGTGGGGCTTCATCGTGGTGGTGTTCGTGGCGGTCGCACACCGAATGATTCCTTTTTTCACCTCTAGCGTGCTTCCGCTCATAGAGATCTGGCGGCCATTTTGGGTCTTGTGGCTGATGCTGGGAGTGGCGGCTTGGGAAGTATTGGCTGTCTGGGTCGATTTTGCCGCACCCTCGGCGCAAGCTTGGCCCGCATGGACGGTGATATGCATCGTGGTGGAGGCTGTCACAGGCGGGGTGCTGTTGTGGCTGGCGGTGGTCTGGGGGTTGGTGCAGAGCCTGAAAATCCGCTTGCTGGCCATGTTGCACGTAGGGTTTGTCTGGTTCGGGTTGGCGTTGCTCTACAGCGCGGTTTCGCAGGGGCTATGGTTAGCCACAGGGCGGCCGGTGCTGGGGCTCGGTGCGCTGCATGCGCTGTCCATGGGTTTTCTGGGCTCCATCATGATTGCCATGGTCACTCGTGTCTCCTGCGGTCATAGCGGGCGCGCGCTGGTCGCGGACAACCTTGTGTGGGGCTTGTTCGGGACCTTGCAGGCGGTGGTTGGGATCAGGTTGCTGGCAGCGGTAGAGGGCATGCCGGCATGGCTGACCATGCTGGCGGCGTTGGGTTGGGCAACCGTGGTCTCGATATGGGGGGTGCGCTATGGCAACTGGTATGGCAGGCCGCGCATTGACGGCAAGGCGGGCTGATACAGTTTCGGTGCCAGAACACACTACATCATAGCGAATGACACGAAGCGCATGGCGGGTAACATGACGCCATGCATACCAGCGCCTTAGTATTATTTTCCGGCGGCCAAGATTCGACCACATGTCTGGCCCACGCACTCACGCGCTATTCGCGCGTGGAGACCATCGGGTTTGATTATGGGCAGCGCCATCGCGTTGAACTGGAGGCGCGTCTGGTGGTGTTGCGGGAACTGCGTGAGCGCTTTCCGGCTTGGGGCGAGCGTCTGGGCGCGGATCATGTGATCGACGTGGGCGTGCTGGGCAAGATCAGTGAGACTTCTCTCACGCGCGACATGGCCTTTCAGATGGAGTCTTCCGGGCTGCCCAATACATTTGTGCCCGGGCGCAACCTGGTGTTTCTCACGCTGGCTGCCGCACTGGCCTACCGGCGCGATCTTCAGGTGATGGTAACCGGTGTTTGCGAAACTGATTTTTCAGGTTACCCCGACTGCCGAGACGACACCATGAAAGCCATGCAGCTGGCACTATCGTTGGGCATGGACAAGCGGTTTCTGATCGACACGCCACTGATGTGGATCGACAAGGCGGCAACCTGGCAGCTTGCGCACGATCTGGGGCAGCAAGCCGATTCATCAGATGGTGGCGAGGCACTGGTGGATTTGATCGTAGAGCATACTCACACCTGCTACCTGGGCGAGCGCCAGCATAGGCATGCGTGGGGCTATGGCTGCGGCCAATGCCCCGCGTGCGAACTGCGATCTAAAGGGTGGAACCGATGGCACAATCGTTAAGCCCGTGTTGAACCCTGGTTGAACACGGATCGAACCCATCGCTGAAAGCACACTTCATGACGCAGGCCAGTCACTCCATCGAAATCCATAGCAACCTCTCTTCCATCCCTCGTACATGGGCACGTGCGCTGTTGCTCACAGGCGCCATGCTGGCTGCACATGCCAGTGTGCACGCCCAGACAGTGCCGCAGGGGCTGGATTGGCAGCTGGCGTATGGTGTCAGCAACAAGGCTGGTGCCAAGAAACTGGGGTTGGTTGCTGGTTGGCAGCGCGGAGCGCCGCTATGGCAGGGTGAGCAGTGGAGGCTGGCCTTGCGCCATGAGTTGGAGTTGTCCTTCTGGCGTGTTCCTGAGGCGCAAAACATCATCGAGGCCGGCTACTCGCCCTTCCTTCGGCTCGAGCGCCCCATGGGTGGATCGAATCAATTTTTCCTCGAAGCCTCCATTGGCGTGCGACTCCTCTCGCACACACGCATAGCGCCAAATCACACCCTGTCTTCCGCCTTCCAGTTTTCAGACCAAGTAGGCGCTGGATTTCAATGGGGGCCACAAGGGCGCTCCACGGTAGGTATGCGCTTCCAGCATCTCTCCAACGCAGGCATCAAAAAGCCCAACCCCGGCATCAATTTCACACAGATTTTTTATCGTCATCAGTTCTGAGATCGTAAACACGTTCTGAGATCACGCCGGTCCGCATGTCGATTTTTCAGCGGTCCACACTCAGTTAATTCAAATCAGACTCGGAGAAACTCATGAGCAAGCGACTTGAAGGTAAGAGCATGATCGTCACAGGCGGTGCTAGCGGCATCGGCCTGGCCACAGTGGAGCGCTGCCTGAAGGAGGGGGCCAACCTTGTCATTTCGGATCTGGCGAGCAGCGATGGCGCCGCTAAGGCGCAGGCACTGAATGGCCAGGGTGGTCGTTGCATTTTTATTCCCTGCGACGTGAGCTCCACCGAGCAGGTAGATCACCTGATTGCAGAAACCGTTCGCCAATTTGGCAAAGTGGACGCGGTGTTCAACAACGCTGGTATCGGCGGTATTACGCCGGCTGTCGATTATGCTGATGCGGACTATCTGCGCATCATCGACATCAACCTGAACGGCGTGTTTCGCGTCGCGCGCGCCGCACTCAGACAGATGTATATGCAAGGCTCCGGCAGCATCATCAACTGCGCCTCTATTCTCGGTACACTGGGCCAAACCGGCACCGCAGCGTACTCTGCCGCCAAGGGGGGCGTGGTGAACCTCACGCGTACGCTGGCGCTGGAGGCTGCGCCCAAGGGGGTTCGCGTCAATTCCATCGGCCCAGGCTACATCGACACCCCGCTTCTGAAAGATCTGCCCCCTGAGATGCGCCAAGGGCTGGTCAACCTGCACCCCATTGGCCGCCTCGGGCGTGATGAAGAAGTCGCCAACGCCGTGCTCTTCATGGCAAGCGACGAAGCCAGCTTTGTCACTGGCGCTCACCTGCTGGTTGATGGCGGGTACGCCGCCGGGAAGAGTTGACCCCCTGTGGCGCTGACGCGCCTTCCCCCTAAGGGGGACGCACCCAGCGGACTGGCGAAGCCAGCTCCGCGGGTGCCTGCGAATGAACTGCTTCGCTCTGGATCGTCGGTCGTCTAGAAGATCAATGCCGTTGGTCTGGCGATTGCTGCTATCTTTGTAGGAGCGGCTTTAGCCGCGAATCGCCGATATCCGCCAAAGCCGCTCGTGCAAATTTAGCGCCGTGCCGATTCGGCCGTCGGCCGCGTGCGATAAAAAACCAGCGCCTGCTCGGCAGCCTCTTTCGCTCCTGCTTGCAGCACCCCGCGTTTGATTTTGCCCACCACGTGCATTTCGCATGGCTTGCAGTCAAATCGTAGCGTCAGTTTCTCCTTGCCGTTGATCAACTGAAGCGGCTCGGCCTTCACGGTGCCCTTGACGCCTATCACCCCTTTGGCCTGTTTGGGGCACAAACTCAACGAATATCGCACGCAGTGCTTGGTGATCATCAGGCTGACTTCGCCTTCTTCCTCGTGGCTTTCATAGGCGGCTTCGATCACCTTCACGCCATGACGGGCGTAAAAGTCCCGTGCCTTGTGGTTGAACACGTTGGCCAGGTAGCTCAGGGTGTCGTCGGGGTAGGGTGCCGGTGGCTCCACCGCTTTGGCGCGCGGAAGGCGCTGCCAGCCTTCCGCGCGCGCGGCTTCCAGGGCCGCAATGGTGTCCCTACGCAATGAATTGGCCGCACTGGCAGGTACAAACCAGGTGCGCGGCAGGTCGATCTTGATTTCCAGCGCAGCGAAGTGGGTTTCACCCAGGCGACCCAGAGCCTCGCGCAGCTTCGATTCGGCGCCTTCTTCATCGCGGGGCGCAGTCCATTGCAGCGTCAGCCGGGATTCCGCAGTGAAGCCGTCTTCGTCTGTGGCGGTTAGCTTCAGGCCCTCCTCACACTCGCTCAGGGTAAGCCACAGGTCGATGCGGCGGTCGGATGACTTCTTCTCGAGCGTGCGTATCCAGTCCATGCTCCGATTGCGGTGCACAACTGTGTCCTTGCGCAGATCGTGCAACGCGCTCATCGGGTCCTTGGGAAATACCCGCCACAGGCCTTCTTCCAGGCTCTCGACGCGATTGGTCTGCGCGCCAACCAGCGCTTTTTGCTGATCCCAGTAGCAGAGTCCGTCGCCGTTGGCGAGCCTGAGGGCTGGGTCATCTGCGCGAAGCTCGAAATGGTCAGCCGCCACTCGAGTGACGAAGCCAATGGGCTGGCCCGGGTTCTTGGGAGTGTCGAAGGCACCAATATCGGCCTGGCGACCATTCACGAAATAGTCCGTGAACTCCCTGTTGAAGTTCTGCAGAGGATCGGGAGCGAAACTGAAGCTTGTACGCCCGCTGGATGCGCGAGCCAACTCTGGTCGTTCCTCCAGAATTTCGTCGAACAGCTTTCGGTAATGGGCGGTGATGTTCTTCACGTAGCCCATGTCCTTGTAGCGGCCTTCGATCTTGAAACTCCGCACACCAGCGTCTATGAGCGGGCGCAGGTTCAGACTCTGATTGTTGTCCTTCATCGACAGCACGTGCGCATCGTGTGCCACGAAGCGACCTTGTGCATCCAGCACCTGGTAGGGCAGGCGGCAAGCCTGGGAACAGTCACCTCGGTTGGCGCTGCGCCCAGTGTGTGCATGGCTGATATAGCACTGGCCGCTGTAGGCTACGCATAATGCGCCGTGAATAAAGAACTCGATGGTGCAACGCTCAGGGTCAAGCACGTCTCGAATGCTGGCGATCTGCTCCAAGGTGAGCTCTCGCGCAGGCACAATCTGAGACAAGCCCGCGTCCTGCATGAATCGGGCTTTCTCGGGTGTTCGAATGTCGGTCTGTGTGCTCGCGTGAAGCTGAATTGGAGGCAGGTCAAGCTCCAGCAGGCCCATGTCCTGAACGATCAGTGCATCGGCACCGGCTTCATAAAGCTGCCATGCCAAACGGCGAGCGGGTTCAAGTTCGTCGTCGCGCAAAATGGTGTTGAGTGTGACGAAAATGCGCGCGTCAAACCGATGTGCGTGCGCGGCTAACCGAGCAATGTCAGCCACTGAGTTGCCGGCGCTGGCCCTCGCACCAAACCCCGGTCCTCCAATGTAGACGGCATCGGCACCGTGCTGGATGGCCTGAATGCCGATATCGGCTTCGCGTGCGGGCGCGAGAAGTTCAATCTGGTGTGGTTGCGGCATGGCTACATTATCCCAAGACGCCATTGGCTGCAGGCTTGAGATTAGAAGACTCCAGCTTGAAACGAGCTTCTACGCCGGAGTCTTGCGCAACCATCTGCCAACGGTGGTTGTGAAATACTTCCAGAGTAGGTCTGTGGGCAATTGAAATCAGTGCGCCTCCTGCCTTTTCGGCCATAAGGCTCAGGCGCTCATATAGCGTCTGTTCTGCGGCAATGTCCAGCGCACTGGTGGCCTCGTCTGCCAGAATCCAGGCGGGTTTTTTCAGCAGCACACGCGCAATGGCCAGTCGCTGTTGCTCACCCCCGCTAAGCTTCTGTGTCCAGCTAGCCTGTTCGTCGAGGCGGTCGGCCAGTTGGGGCAGCATGGCCTCTTTCAGCGCTTGACGCAAGTCCTCGTCGGTGTAATTAGACTCTGCGTCCGGGTACGCCAGTGCCGCCCTGAGGGATCCGTCCGGAAAGTAAGGTCGCTGCGGGATGAACATCGTGCTTTCGGGCAAACTGATCCGGCCACGGCCCCAGGGCCAGATCCCCGCAATTGTCCGGAAAAGGGTCGATTTTCCGCTGCCAGAGGGCCCTTTCAGCAGGGTATGCTCTCCGGGGCGCGCATGGAGATGTGCACCTTCGAGCAGGGTGATTCCGGTCGGCAGTTTCACAGACATATCTAGTGCGGAGATGGCATTGATAGCTGCTTCGGGCACCGGGCGCCTGTCAGCCGAGTCCAGTGCTTTTTGGTGGGCAAGCGCGGCCTCAAAGCTCGTCAAGCGCTCCGTAGTGGCACGCCAACTGGCCAGGCTGTCGTAGTTGTCTACAAACCAGGAAAGTGAATCCTGAACACGACCAAATGCATTGGCGATCTGCATTAGCTCACCCAGTTGTATGGCACCGCTGAAAAAACGCGGTGCAGCCACGATCATGGGGAAAACCGTTGCAGCCTGACCAAACAGATTGGTAAATGCCACAAGTTGCTTCTGTTTGGCAATCAGCCTGAGGTAGTTCGCCAAGACAGAACTGAATCGTGTCTCAAGATTGCGGTTCTCAAGTGATGCGCCTTTGTCGAGCGCGATAGATTCGCTGTATTCGCGCACCCTCACCAAGTGGTGGCGAAAATTGGCCTCGCGCTTTTGCTGCTCAAAGTTGAGTCCGATCAGTGGCCGGCCAATGTAATGCGCGAGCACGCTTCCGATCAGGCAGTAAAGCACGGCAGCCCACACCATGAAGCCAGGAATGGTGAAACTTTCGCCGCCAAAATCGAATGAAAATGCGCCCGAAAGTGCCCACAAAATACCCACGAAGCTGACCAAAGTCACCAGGGCGTTCAAAAAACCCATGGAAAGACCCACGGTCTGCGTCGTGAACAGGTGAATGTCTTCCTGTAGTCGTTGGTCGGGGTTGTCTGGCACACGTTGTCCAAATGCCGAGGAGTTCGGTGCTGTCGCGTCTGAGCCCTCAGCGCGGTCGTCCGTGTAGCGAGCAAGTTCCATGCGGTAGAAAGCATGGTCTTTCAGCCAGCGGCTCATCATGTGGCGAGTCATCCATGCCCGCCAGCGTACTTGCAGCAATTGCGTCAGGTAGAAACGGTACACCGCGATCGCCACAAAGGTCATCGCCAGAATGACAAATCGTCCCAGCTGTGCCCAGAACACATCCTGGTTCTTGTTCTGAAGTGCATCGTAGAACACACGGTTCCACTCGTTCAGCAGCACCAGCATGTAAACCGCGGCCAGGTTGAGCGCGACCACCGCCGCCAACATGCCCCTGGCCCGCCACCTCTCGTCTGACTGAAAGTAGGGTGTGGTCAAGCGCCACACTTGGCCTAAGAAGCGCCCGAAGCGCGAGAATTTTCTTGTGAGCTTCATAAAAAACGTAGCGAATGACCGGATCTGAGAAAGCGCCATGTTACTGACAGGTGAGTACCGGGAGACGTGCCCTAACGTGAACTCTTTCTCATATCCAGACTGCGAGAAATGTGGGAAGAACCTGGGAGCCGGCGAGAGTTATGCAGGGCATCCTTTACGGGTTTAGCTGCTACTTGGCGTAGTTGATTTCTTGGGAGTTTTGTTTTTATCCGAGGCGGTCGAATCCTTGGCGCGGCGAGCTTCGCGTTCCGCACGGCGCTGGTCAGCCAAGGCGCGAATCTCTTCTTTGGTCACGAAGCCATCTCGATTGGCGTCAGCCGCTTTGAACGCATCTGCAACCTCGGGTTTGAAGCGCGTGATCCAAGCGGCCTCCCCACGAGAGATCCGGCCGTCGCCGTTAATGTCAAGCATACGGAACCACTTCAGCGCTTGCTCCTCCCCTTTGCTGGCGGGAGTTGACGGCGATACGGTAGGTGTGGTCGATGAGACAGGTGTGGCCCCGGCGGCCCATGCGCCAGCGCTGAGGGCGGAACACGCCATCCAGCACAACGCGGAAACAGTACGATTCTTGAAACTCATATTGCTTTGTTGCGCTTGTGTCTCAGCAGTTCCATTCAGTACGTGTTCACGCCCCCGTCGCGAGTGGATTAGGGTGGTGCATTTGTAACGCCACTCGCCACATGGCCCGCCGGTACATGCCGCGCGGCGTGCTCAATGTGCCCCGTTTGGTCATCAAAGAAGAAGTCAGGCTCGAATTCGCGCAGGAACTCACCCTTGGGCAGGCCGCCCAGGAACATCGCTTCGTCTACCCCCACGCCCCAATGCATCAGTGTGCGAATGGCGCGCTCATGCGCTGGGGCGCTGCGCGCCGTCACCAGGGCAGTACGCAGTCGCATCGTGCTGTCGCCAGATTGCTGGAGGCGGTGTAGTGCAGCCAGCAGCGGCTTGAACGGTCCCTCTGGCAATGGCAGCGCCGCCTTGCGCTTTTCATGCGCTTGAAAAGCGGCCAACCCCTTTTTCTGGAAAACTTGTTCGGCTTCGTCGGCAAACAGCACCGCGTCGCCATCGAAGGCAATGCGTACTTCGTTAGCATGATTGCCCAGGGCCTGCGCCGAATCGGTCACCACGCGCGCGGCCGGAAACCCTAGGTTCAGGGCCTGGCGCACGTCAGCTTCATTAGCGGAGAGAAACAGGTGGGCACCAAGCGGACGCAGGTAGCGGAAGGGGTCGCGCCCCTGCGTGAACACTCCGCGCTCAAGCGAAATGCCTGCCGCCGCGGCGCTTCTGAATACGCGCATTCCGCTGACCGGATCATTGCGTGAGAGTATGACCACCTCCACGCGCCGCTGGCCAGGGTCATTGAAGGCGAGCAGCTTGCGTACCAATGAGAATGCCACTCCCGGCTTGGCCGGCGAGTCTATCCGCTCCAGTTGCGTACGCATGTACGCTTGGGCGTCTCCTGCTTCAAAGAGTCGGTTTTCCTCTTCAAAGTCAAATAGGGCGCGCGAGGAAATGGCAACGACGAGCTGGTCCTGGAGCGATGCAGGCATGGTCACTTGACCCACTGGTTGAGCTGAATGATCGGGAGCATCACCGCCAGCACGATCAGCATCACGACAATGCCCATCGCAACAATCAGAAGCGGCTCCAGTATGGTGGCCAGTTGCATGGCCTTGCGCTGCACTTCAGCTGAAAGCTGGTTGGCGGCGCGTTGCAGCATCACGGGCAACTGGCCGGTTTGCTCACCCAAGCGCGCAAACATGGCTAGCAAACCGGGAAAGCGCTTTTTCTGGGCCATGGCGGAAGCCAGGGGAGCGCCCTCGCGCACCAGTACCAGGGCGTCTTCGGCATCGGCCCGCATGGCTGTGTTGTTCAGGGTTTCCGCGGCGGCCTGTAAGGCGCGCAAAATGGGCACGCCTGCGCCGGCCAGCATGGCCAGGGTGCTTGCAAACCGCGCTGCGTTGTAGCCTCGCGCCAATCTGCCCACCAGGGGCAGGCTTAGCCAGGCAGCGTCGAATTTTTGGCGCAGCAGAGGACGAGTCAGCGCCGCCCGGGTGGTCACGGCCCCCAAGACGCCGGCCCCCAGCAGCCACCAACCCCAGTTGCGCACGAAGTCGCTGATGCCGAGCATCGCTACCGTGAGCCAGGGAAGTGTCCGCTTGGAGCCCGCGAACACGGTAGCCACCTGCGGCACCACGTAGCTCACAAGAAAAATCACGATCACGATCGCCACCACGGTGACTATGGCCGGGTAAAGTGCCGCACCTATCAGCTTGGCCTTGAGGGCCTGGCGTTCCTCCAGATCGTCGGCCAAGCGTTCCAGCACTGTGCCCAGGTGTCCGCCTTGCTCACCTGCAGCAATCACAGCGGTGTATACCGGAGAAAACTCGCGGGGGTGCTGCATCATTGCCTTGGCCAGGGGCGAGCCCGCGTTCACCTCCGATCGCAGGGCGGCAATGAGGTTACGCTGTTTCTCATCTTCGGCCTCATCAGCCAGCGCGGTGAGCGAGCGTTCCAGCGGCAGCCCTGAGGCGACCAGTCCTGCGAGCTGGCGCGTCCAGATCGCGAGCTGCGTGGAACTGAACGCGCGGCCACCCATAATGGGTTTGGACAGAATCCCTGCGCCGTCGGAACCGCCTGCCACCGGGTCAACACTGAGCGGCACCAGTGCTTGCCCGCGCAAAAGCGAACGAGCCGACTTGGCAGTATCGGCCTCAATGACCCCTTTGCGGGTCTTACCATCGGCTTGCAGGGCCTCGAATGTATAGGCGGGCATGGGTCAATGGTAGCGGGTTGCAAAGTCGTTTCTAAGAGCTTGTTCAACGTCTCTGCTTGAGGGTTGTGGTGTCTGTTATTTTTGCGCGGCCATTGAGGCAGCGCCTAAGACACAGTTTTTCAGCTACTACAGCACTGGCGTACAGATCATGAACTGGCTCTGAAATCAGAATCTGATGTCCGCTCTGACCCATGCAGAGCGACCCGGCTCATTGATCTTGACTCCACTCGGGAATCCGAAGCCGGGATGTCCCGCAAGGTTCAGATGTTCGGCATAGGTCTTATTGAACACGTTGTCGATGCCGAGCATGAACTTGAAGCTTTGATTCACACGGTAGGTGGCATGGAGGGAAAGTACACCAAACCCCGGGCTGGGGCCAAAGTCCTTGCCGACAGCGTTGCCCAGGCCCGGCGCAACCCTAGGTTGTGCGGCAACCACCCGCCACAGCGCTCCTGCGTTCCATGGCCCTGCCGAATAGATCAACCCCAAACGCAACTCCGCGGGTGGAATTTGGGGAAGTGCTCCTCCATCGGTGAGATTGCGAGCCCACACTCCGGCCAGTGTGGTCTGGCTGGTCCATGATCTGTTGAATTGATATTGTCCGCCCAGTTCGTATCCAGCCGTGGAAGCGTTGACGTTTCGAACCGCAGAGCTCTTGCCGGTACGGTCAAAGAGAATGTAATCTTGCACCCACCCCACATAGCCGGAAGCCCAGAATTGCCAAGCTTCTTGTTTCCTTTGCACTCCAACATCAAGCTGGGTTGTTTTCTCAGGTCGGAGCGTCATGAATGCATTGCCGGCACGGCTACCGCTATTTCCGGGTGGAATCAGTTCCCAGTAATCAGGGAAACGTTGTACGTGGCCCAGCCCCGCATAAACTTGACTGCGGTTATCAAGCTGCTGCTCCCACCGGAAGAATGCGCTCGGAAGCGCCTCTTTGCGCCGACGGTCCTGCGCCTCGGCGGGGTAGCGCTGAGCTTTTGCATGGTCCAGGCGCATCCCTGTCACCCAGAGCGTGTGTTCACTGGCTTGCCAACTGCCTTCGGCAAACCAACCGGCGCTGGAAAGCGTCGCCTCTGGATTCCACGCATTCTCATGATAGGGGGCCGTCGGTGTTCCTCCTCGCCAGTGGACTGGGCTGTGCTGTGTGTCGAGTCCGGTCACCAATTGCCAATGCTGGGCCGGAGATAGAGTGATCGCGACCCGTCCA